>NZ_JAOTID010000001.1:0-300000 GCF_026163695.1 Shumkonia mesophila
ACCATCCCGGGCGACTTCAACCGCGTCAGCGTGGCCGAGGTCGAGAAACTGGCCGGCGGCGACGCCTCCGGACGCGTCCAGCGCTAGGCCCCGGCACGAGACCATCATCGCGGGGGCGTCCGGCCAGACCGAGCGCCCCCTTCGCCTTCGGGAGGAGGTTTCGCATGTACGTCCGCTGCGCCCATTTCGTGGGGACCGTCGCCCCCGAGAACCGCGCCCGCTTCGATTCCTTCATCGATGCCGAGTGCGCACCGATCATCGCCACTTTCCCCAACCTGCGGTCGTTTCGCATCCTGCGCGGCCGCTGGTACGAGGAAGGCGCCCCCGACATCTACATGACCATCGAGCTGACCTTCGATGCCCCCGCCGACATCGATGCCATGCTGGCGTCCGGGGCGCGGGCGAATAATGTCGCGAAGATGAAGGAGATCATGCCGCTGTTCGAGGGCCGGGTCTTCCACATCAACCTCGAAGTCGGGCCCCGCGGCTGAACCAATTTCGGTGAATTTCGGTGACAGTGCACTTAATTCGCGGCAACGGCGGCGTCCACTTGGAATGGAAGACGTTGTCGAATTAAGTGCACTGTCACCGAAATTATTAGTCGTCGGCACCGTAAAGGGCGGTGCCGTCGACGCCGAGCCGGGGCGGCAGGCCGAAGTCCGGCTCCTCGTCGCGGGCGAATTCCGACCAGCGCTCGAAGACGTCCTCGGTCGAGCCCCGTAACGGCCCGCGGTTCTCGATGTTGAGGCTGGCGGCGACGGCGGCGAAATTGGCGCATTCGGCCAGGCGCTCGCCGCGCAGCCGGCGGCTCATGAAAGCCGCCAGATAGGTATCGCCGCAGCCGGTGGCGTCCAGCCGGCGGCGCGGCGGCACCGCCGGAATTTCCAGCATGCCCTCGGGGCCGAACACCAGGGAACCCCGGCTGGCCTTGGTGACGATGACGGTGCCGGCGCCATCGGTCCGCACCCGCTCCGCCGCCTCGGTCACCGAGGCGAGGCCGGTGAAGGTGACGATTTCCTCGTCGTCGGCCTGGAAGACGTCGACGTGGCGCAGGAAGGCGCCCAGCCCCGGGCTGTGGCTGGCCACCACCTCGCCGCCCGCGATGTCGCGGGTCAGCCCCTGGACGTCCAGCGCCACCGTCGCCCCCAGCTTGGCGTAGTGGCGGATGATGGTGGGGTCGACGTCCTCCTTGGTCAGCGGGCCGACATGGACGAGCCGGGCGCGCAAGGGCGGCAAATCCTCGAGGAAGATACCGCCGGCCCGGGCGTCGACGTGCTGCATGCGGATGTCGGAATTGTCCGCCGCGTAGTAGTTGCGAAAGACGGTGGTGCGCTCGGTGGCCATGTTGAAGACCTCGACGCCGGCCCGGCGCAGGGGGCCCAACAGCGCCCCCTCGTCCTGGCGCGCCACCTTGGTGACGACGGCGGTGCGAAGCCCCAGGCTGGCATAGACGATGGCCGAGTAATAGGCGGTGCCACCCGGCGAAGGCTCGTATTCGCTGCCGCCGATGGTGTTGACGTCGCGCACCACATGGCCGATCACACTGACGTCGAACATGAAACTCCATCCCCGTCGCAATGGATCTGTTGAATAGGAGCCGGACTTCGCCCTGTCAAGCGGCCGGCCACCCGCCGGTTTGACTGAAAATGTAATAAAATTAACATTTCCTCTGATTTCTGCTATGCTTTACAAAAAAAGAACACAGGGAAGCCGCATCAGGAGGCAACGGTGCGTGGGAATCAGGGGAGCAAAATAAGCGCCCGCCAGCAGGCCATCGTCCAGCTGGTGCGGCAGCGCGGATTCGCCACCATCGAAGCGATGGCCGAGGACTTCGGCGTATCGGCCCAGACCATCCGGCGCGACATCATCGAGTTGAGCCAGAGGAACCTGCTGGAGCGCTATCACGGTGGCGCCGGACTGCCCACCGGGCGCGACCGTCTGGCCTATTCCAGCCGGCGGGTCCGCAACGCCGCCGAAAAGAGCCGCATCGCCGCCATGGTGGCGGCCGAGATTCCCAACGGCGCCTCGCTGTTCCTCGACATCGGCACCACCACCGAGGCGGTGGCCGAGGCGCTGGTCGGCCACCGCGAGCTGCGCGTCATCACCAACCACATCGGCGTCGTCACGCTGTTCTGCGAACGCACGGATTTCGAGGTCATGCTGCCGGGCGGCATGGTGCGCAACCGCGATCGGGCCATCACGGGCGAGGCAACGTCGGAGTTCCTGCGCCGGTTCCGGGTCGAATTCGGCATTTTCGGCGTCGGCGCCATCGATCGCGACGGCCACCTGCTCGATTACGACTACCGCGACGTCCAGGTGTCGCGCACGGCCATGGAAGTGGCGCGCAAGCGGTTCGTCGTCATCGACAGCAGCAAGTTCTTCGGCGACGCCATGATGCACCTGGCGCACGTCGCCGAGATCGACGCCCTGTTCACCGACGCGCCGCCGCCCGAGGCGATCGCCGAGCAGTTGGCGCGGCACAACGTCAGCCTGTTCACCGCCCCGCCGGAACCGGCGAAGGCCGGCGAAAGCCCTTAAGCAATGTAAGGAATTTCACAAATCTGTAAATTTTCTTACACCGAAACGCCTTTTTGCCGTGACAGAACACGGCCTATAGCCTGAAGGAATGTAAACGCCCATGTCGGCGATCGAACTGCAACATGTAACCAAGTCCTGGGGGAACACCGTCGCGGTGCGCGACGTGTCCTTTCTTGTCGAGGAGGGGACCTTCGTGGTGCTGCTCGGCCCCTCGGGCTGCGGGAAGTCGACCTCGCTGCGCATGGTTGCCGGCCTCGAAGACACCGCGCAGGGTCGAATTCTCATCGGCGGCGAGGACATGACCCACGTGGCGCCCGCCCAGCGGCACGTCTCCATGGTTTTCCAGTCCTACGCGCTGTTTCCGCACCTCGACGTCCGCCAGAACATCCTGTTCGGCCTCAACGTGCGCAAGGTGGCGACGGCCGAGAAGGAGGCGCGTCTGAAGCGCGTCGCCGAACTGGTTGGGCTTTCCACCCTGCTCGATCGCAAGCCGGCGCAGCTTTCCGGCGGCCAGCGCCAGCGGGTCGCCCTGGCCCGCGCCATCGTCGCCGAGAACCCCATCTGCCTGATGGACGAGCCGCTGTCCAACCTCGACGCCAAGCTGCGCCACGAGATGCGGGTCGAGATCCGGGCCCTGCAGCAGCGCTTAGGGATGACCGTCGTCTACGTCACGCACGACCAGGCCGAGGCCATGAGCATGGCCGACCGCATCGTCCTCATGCGCGACGGCGAGATCGAGCAGGAGGGCACGCCCGACGATCTCTACAGCGCCCCGGCCACGCTGTTCGCGGCCGGCTTCATCGGCACGCCGCCGATGAACCTGCTGACGCTGGCCGACGGCCCCATCGGTGCCGTCATCGCCGGCGGCGACGGCCCGGCCGTGCTGGAGGGCGGCGGGGCCGGCCTTACGCTCGGCATCCGGCCCGAACATGTCGTCGTCGCCGCCGACGGCGGCGGCATTCCGGCCCGCCTGATCGCCTCGGACTACCTGGGCGCCGATACCGTGGTGACGGCCCGCGTCGGCGGCCAGACCATCAACGCCCGGGTTCCCGGGCACTATGCCGTCTCGCCCGACCAGGAGGTCCGCCTGCGCTGGGCGGCCGAGGCCCTGCACGTCTTCGACACCCAGACCGGCCGCCGCGTGGCCGGCCACCGGCCGCGGCAGAATGCAGACTGAAACGACGAGGAGCGAGGCACCGCAAGGGCGGTGCCGGTTAACCCGATGAGGAGGCAATCATCATGATGAAGAGAGCGAAGACATTGCTGGCCGGGGTCGGCCTCGCCGCCGCCCTCGGCGCCGGCGCCGCGACGCCGGCATCCGCCGTCGATCTGACCATGTACTATCCCATCGCCGTCGGTGGGCCGCTGACCGGCGTCGTCGACGGCATGGTCGCCGATTTTATGAAGGCGAACCCCGATGTCAAGGTGAAGGCCATCTACGCCGGCAACTACGACGACGCCCGCGTCAAGGCCCTGGCGGCGCTGAAAAGCGGCCAGCCGGCCCAGACGTCGGTGCTGTTCTCGATCGACATTTACGAACTGATCGAGCAGGACGCCATCGTCGCCTTCGACGACATCGTCTCGACGGCCGAGGAAAAGGCCTGGCTCAACAGCTTCTATCCGGGGCTGATGGAAAACGGCAAAACCAAGGGCAAGACCTGGGGCATTCCGTTCCAGCGTTCGACCATCGTCATGTACTACAACAAGGACGCCTTCAAGGAAGCCGGCCTCGATCCCGCCAAGCCGCCGGCAAACTGGGACGAGATGGCGGCAATGGGCAAGAAGCTGGTCAAGAAGAGCGGCGGCCAGGTTGAACGCTGGGGCGTCATGGTGCCCTCCACCGGCTATCCCTACTGGATGTTCCAGGCCTTCGCCATGCAGAACGGCGAAGTGCTGATGAACAGCGAGGGCAACCAGACGTACTTCGACAAGCCCGCCGTCGTCGAAGCCCTGACCTATTGGCAGAAGCTGGGCAAGGACGGCACCATGCCGGCCGGCGCCATCGAGTGGGGAACGCTGCGCCAGAACTTCGTCGAGGGCAAGACCGCCATGATGTGGCACACCACCGGCAACCTTTCGGCGGTCAAGAAGGAAGCCAAGTTCGACTTCGGGGTCGCCATGCTGCCGGCCAAGAAGCGCCTGGGCAGCCCGACCGGCGGCGGCAACTTCTACATCTTCAAGCAGACGACGCCCGAGGAACGCAAGGCGGCCATGCGCCTGATCAAGTTCATGACCGCCCCCGAAATGGCGGCCAAGTGGAGCATTGCGACGGGCTACATGGGCGTAAGCCCCGCCTCCTACGAAACCGACGTCTTGAAGAAGTATGCCGCCGACTTCCCGCCGGCCGCGGTGGCCCGCGACCAGCTGAAGTACGGCACGGCCGAGCTGTCGACCTATCAGACCGGCCGTGTGCGCAAGGCCCTGAATGACGCCATCCAGGCCGTGCTCACCGGCGCCAAGGAGCCGGCGGCGGCGCTGAAGGAGGCGCAAGGCCAGGCCGACCGCCTGCTCAAGCCCTACCGCTAAAGGAAAGGCGGTTGATGACGGAGTCACCCCCACCCCGGCCCTCCCCCATCCAGGGGGAGGGTGCCGGCCTGGAGACCTCTTCTTCCTTCCCTCCCCCCTCGCGGGGGAGGGGTAGGGAGGGGGGGACGGCGGCCGTCGGCGATTTCGCGGAGTAGACCACCCCATGCGACTGCCGCAATCGACCCTCAACACCATCCACGGCTGGCTGCTGCTGACGCCGGCCGCCGTCCTGCTCGTCGCCTTCACCCACTACCCGACCGTCGCCACCCTGATCCAGAGCGTCTTTTCCTCCGGCACGGCGCTGCGTCCATCGGTCTTCGTCGGGCTCGACAACTACCAGATGATGCTGGACGACCCGGTGTTCTGGAAGGTGGTCGGCAACAACCTGACCTACGCCTCCTTCACCATTCCGTTCAGCATCGCCATCGCGCTTTTGATGGCCCTGTGGGTCAACGGCAAGCTGCCGCTGCGCGGCGTCGTGCGCATGGCCTATTTCACGCCGACCATCCTGCCGATGATCGCGGTCGCCAATATCTGGCTGTTCTTCTATTCCCCCGACATCGGCCTCTTGGACCAGATCACCCGCACCTTCGGCTTCGCCTCCACCAACTGGCTGGGCGACGCCGACACCGTGCTCGGGTGCATCATCGTGCTGGCCATTTGGAAGGACGCCGGTTTCTTCATGATCTTCTACCTGGCCGCCCTGCAGGCGCTGCCGCCCGATCTCGAGGAGGCGGCCAAGCTGGAAGGCGCCGGGCGCTGGTACTTCTTCCGCAAGGTGACCTTCCCCCTGCTGATGCCGACCACCCTCTTCGTGATGATCAATGCCGTCATCAATTCCTTCAAGCTGATCGACCAGCTGTTCATCCTGACCAAGGGCGGGCCCGACAATGCCAGTTCGCTTCTGCTCTACTACATCTACGAGGTGGCCTTCAGCTTCTTCGACGAGGCCTACGCGGCGACCTTGACCGTGGTCCTGTTGGCGGTACTCGCCATCATCGCCATCGGCCAGTTCGTCATCCTCGACAAAAGGATCCACTACCGATGATCGCCGGAACCCGACATCGCCTGGGCGACCGCCTTGAAACCGGGGCAGCCTGGCTGCTGGCCTTCCTGTGGCTGCTGCCGCTCATCTATGCGTTCTGGAGCGCCTTCCACCCGTCCGAGTACGCCACCCGCTTCTCGCTGTTTGCCCCCGTGACGCTGGATAACTTCCGCATCGCCTGGTCGTACGCACCGTTCGCCCGCTATTTCTTCAACACCTTCGTGCTGGTCAGTTCCATCCTGGCCGCCCAGTTCTTCCTCTGCACGCTGGCCGCCTTTGCCTTCGCCCGCTTCGAGTTCAGGGGCCGCGACGTCGCCTTCGCGCTGGTCCTCGTGCAGTTGATGATCATGCCCGAGGTGCTGATCGTCGAGAACTACCGCACCATGAGCCACCTCGGCCTGGTCGACACCATCCTCGGCATCGGGCTGCCCTATATGGCCAGCGCCTTCGGCATCTTCCTGTTGCGCCAGACCTTCAAGACCATCCCCAAGGAACTGGAGGAGGCGGCCCGCGTCGAGGGCTGCTCGACGCTCCAGGTGCTGTGGAAGGTTTACGTGCCGCTGGCCAAGCCCACCTACGTCGCCTACGGCCTGGTCTCGGTCAGCTACCACTGGAACAACTTCCTGTGGCCGCTGGTCATCACCAACTCGGTCACCACCCGGCCGCTGACCGTCGGACTGGCTATTTTCGGAGCGCCCGAATCCGGGGTAAACTGGTCGATCATCACCGCCGGCACCTTGCTGGCGGTGGCGCCGTTGCTGGTCGCCTTCCTTCTCTTCCAGCGGCAGTTCGTCCAGTCCTTCATGCACGCGGGCATCAAATGACCCAGATCCTCACCTGGAACATTCAATGGGGCCTCGGCACGGACGGGCGCCTCGACCTGGGGCGCATCGCCGCGACGATCGCCGCCATGGGCGAACCCGACGTGCTGTGCCTGCAGGAGATCGGCCGCCACATGCCCGGCGCCGGCGGCGAGGCCATCGACCAGGCCCGCGAACTGGCCGCCCTCTTCCCCGACATGGAGTGGGTGTTCGGCGCCGCCGTGGAACGGTCCGGCGGCCGGGGACAGCCGCGCCAGCGCTTCGGCAACATGATTCTCACGCGCCTGCCGGTGCTCCAGGCCTTCCGCCATCCGTTGCCGCAGCCGCCCGACGCCGCCGTCAAGCACATGCCGCGCCAGGCCACCGAGGCCGTGCTGAAGGCGCCCTTCGGCCCGCTTCGCGTGGTCACCACCCACCTCGAATACCACTCGGAAACCCAACGTCTGGCCCAGGTGGAAAGGCTGCGCGCGCTGCATGCCGAGATCGCCGCCAACGTGCGCGCGCCCGGCGTCCAGCCCCCCGACGGCCCCTACGCGGCGCCGCCGCGCCCGGTGGCCTCGGTGGTGTGCGGCGACTTCAACATGGTGCCCGACGACGCCGTTTACGGGGCGACGAGCGCGCCCTTCGCCGACGGCACGCCGCCCCTGATCGACGCCTGGCGCCACGCCCATGGTGACCGCCCGCACGCCGCCACCTGCGGCATCTTCGACAAGGAGCAATGGCCGCAGGGCCCGCATTGCCGCGACTTCCTGTTCGTCACCCCCGGCATCGCGGCGCGCATCACGGCCATCGACGTCGACCAGAAGACGAACGCCTCCGACCACCAGCCGGTGCTGTTGAGGCTGGCCGACTGAACGGGCCGACGGCGGCTCCAACCGCCGTCAAGAAAGCTTCCCCGCGACGACGCTTGATTGTCACGATTCCGGTCCAATGTCTCCGTTGTGTGCTTTGTCGCTCGAAGGGAGAAAAGCCATGGCCCGCGCCGGATTTATCGCCGTGCTGGTCCTTCTCGGTGCGTGGACGATCCAGGCCGCGCACGCCGATGTCGTGGAACTCGGCCCCCGGCCCTATTTCCTGATCGACCAGATGAAGGACGGCCCGCTCAAGTCCAAGCTGCTTGCCTGCGCCGACAATTCCTTCGAACGGAAGCAATTCTCGATCGGCCATCGCGGCGCCGCGTTGATGTTCCCCGAGCATACGGCCGAATCCTATCGGGCGGCGGCGCGCATGGGGGCCGGCATCATCGAATGCGACGTCACCTTCACCAAGGACAAGGAACTGGTGTGCCGGCACGCCCAGAACGACCTGCACACCACCACCAACATCCTGAAGACGCCGCTGGCCGCCAAATGCACCAGGCCCTTCTCGCCGGCCGGCGGCGCGCCGGCCTCGGCCGAGTGCCGGACCAGCGACGTCACCCTGGCCGAGTTCAGGACGCTTGCCGGCAAGATGGACGCCGAGAACAAGAAGGCCGGGAACGTGGACGAGTACATGGACGGCACGGCGGACTGGCGGACCGACCTCTATGCCGCCAGCGCCGGCACGCTGATGACCCATGCCGAGTCGATCAAGCTGTTGCGCTCGCTGGGCGCCAAGTTCACGCCCGAGCTGAAATCCCCCTCCGTTTCCATGCCTTACGACGGCCTTACCCAGGAAGCCTACGCCCAGAAGATGATCGACGAGTACAAGGCGGCGGGCGTGCCCCCCGAAGACGTGTGGCCGCAGTCCTTCAACCTGGCCGACGTCCTTTACTGGATCAGGAACGAACCCGCGTTCGGCAAGCAGGCCGTCTATCTCGACGAACGCGACAGCGAAGCCGGGTTGAATCCGATGAACCCCGCCACCTTCAAGCCGACCATGGCCGAACTCAAGGCCATGGGCGTGAACTACATCGGCCCCCCCTTGTGGATGCTGGTGACCGTGGAAGGGGGCCGCATCGTGCCGTCGGCCTATGCCAAGGAAGCGCGTGCGGCCGGCCTCAAGGTCATCGCCTGGAGCCTGGAGCGCTCCGGGCCGCTCAAGACCGGCGGCGGCTGGTATTACCAGTCGATCAAGGCGGCGACCAAATCGGACGGCGTCACGTACGAGCTGCTCGACGTGCTGGCGACGGAGGTCGGCATCGTCGGCATCTTCTCGGACTGGCCGGCCACCGTCACCTATTACGCCAACTGCATGGGCCTGGACTGATCCCGGCGGCGGCCGGATTCCGGTCCTCCTTGAACCCGCCGGCCGCGTTCCCACATTTCTTGTGCGGTTATCGTGAAGCCGCACCAACAGGAGAACTCGGCATGGGAAAGAACGTGGGAACGGTGGATCGCATCCTGCGCCTGGTTGTGGGGGCCGTCCTGATCGCGCTCGTCTTCGTCGGGCCGATGACGCCGTGGGGGTGGATCGGTATCGTTCCCATCCTGACCGCGCTGATCGGCTGGTGCCCGGCCTATACGCTGTTGGGCATCCGCACCTGCCCGATGGAAAAGAAAGTATAAGCGGGACGGCAGCGCCGCCTGCTTCTGTCGTCATGCCCGGACTCGTTCCGACGAGATGCACACATCTCGGACACCTTGCTTATCTCCCTCTCCGCCCCCAGGGGGTGGAGAGGGTCGGTCCAGCGGAGCCGGATCAAGGGAGGTGAGGTGGGGATTTCGGGCATTCCCCCCGCGAACACGACGGCGGCACCTCCACCTCACCCTCCCCATCGCTGGCGCGATGGGTCCCCTCCCTCTCCCCCGCCGTGCGGCGGAGAGGGCGAATTTATGCGGCTTTCGCTACCAGCCGAGATGTGTGAATCCGGTAGGACTCGTTCCGGGCATCCACGTCTGTTTTGAAGTCGTGGACCTGCCTTCGCCGAAGCGAAGCTGCTTCGGCTTCGCGCAGGCAGGTGGCCGTGACAAGCACGGCCATGACGACAAAGCGAAAAGGCTGTCGGGTTTCCGGCTACCGGGCGCGAAGGCCGGGGAATAAACCGGGCGGCCGGGTGTTGATGGGATAGGCGAAGGGGCTTGGGACCCTTCCGGGATATTCGGGGAACGGGCGGGCGTGGACAGGCGGCAGGCCATCGTCGAGCAGATTCCGCACTTGCGGCGCTATGCCCGCGCGCTGGGGCGCGACCCGGGGGCGGCCGACGACTTGGTGCAGGATTGCCTGGAGCGGGCGCTGTCGCGCTTCCACCTGTTTCGCGCCGGCACCAACCTGCGCGGCTGGCTGTTCACTATCCTGCACAACCTGCACGTCAACCAGGCGCGCCGGGCCGTCCGCCGGCCGGACGACGTGGCGCTCCCCGATGGCGGCGGCGAAATGGCGGGGCCGGCCAGCCACGGCCCCGACCGCGGCCTGCCGGTACGCGACCTTGGCCGCGCGCTCGACGGTTTGCCCGCCGACCAGAGGGAAGTGGTGCTGCTGATCGGACTGGAGGAAATGAGCTACAAGCAAGCGGCCGATGTCCTGGGGGTGCCGTTGGGCACCGTGATGTCGCGCCTGGCGCGCGGCCGCGAACGGTTGCGCCAGCTGATGGACAACGGCGACGCGCCCGTCCTGAGGAGGGTGAAATGACCGCGCCCCGCCCGATCGACGAGAACACGCTCAACGCCTATGTCGACGGGCAGATCGACGAGGCCGCCCGCCAGGAGGTCGAGGCGTGGCTGGCCACCCATCCCGACGAGGCGGCGCGTGTCCAGGCCTACCGGGCGCAGAACGCCGGCCTGCATGCTCTCTATGACGGCGTCCTGGGCGAGCCGCTGTCACCCGCTCTGGCCGCGCTTGCCGCCGGCACGCCCAAGGCGCGGCCGGCCCAAGGCTGGCGGCGCCTCGCCGCGGCGCTGCTGCTTTTCGCGCTGGGCGGCGGCGCCGGCTGGGGCCTGCACGGCCTGGGCGAGGGCGCCGGTCCGCTGGCCGAGCCGGGCTTCGTGCGCCGCGCCGTCGGCGCCCACATCGTCTACGCCTCCGAGGTCCGCCATCCGGTCGAGGTGGCGGCCGACCAGGAAGCGCATCTGGTCGGCTGGCTGTCGAAGCGGCTGGGCAGCCCGCTCAAGGCGCCCAAGTTGGCTTCCCTCGGTTTCTCGCTGGTCGGCGGCCGGCTGCTGCCCGACGAGGGAACGGCGGCCGCCCAGTTCATGTACGAGGACGCCTCGGGCCGGCGCCTGACGTGCTACGTGCGCGCCGCCAGCGAGCGAGAGGACACGGCTTTCCGCTTCGTCTCCGAGCGCGGGGTTTCTGCTTTCTACTGGGTGGAGGCGCCCCTGGCCTATGCGCTGATCGCCGAGATGCCGAAAGACGAGCTGCTGCCCATCGCCCACGCCGTCTACGCCGAGTGGGAGCGCTGACGGCGCTTGGCTGGAAGCCGTTTACTCAGCGCAGCGCCCGCCCCAGCGGCGCCATCATGGCCAGCAGCGCCACGCAGACGCCGGTCAACACCGCCAGCGGAATGGTGAAGCCGCCGGCGACATCGGCGATCAGGCCGACCGATACCGGCCCCAGCACGCCGCCCACCTCGGCCGCCGAGAAGAACAGGCCGCCGGCCATCCCGGCGCGGCGCGGCCCGACGTCCGGGATCTCGATCAGGATCAGCATGGCGACCGCCATCATGGCGCCACGGGCCACCCCCTGCAGGATGAGGCCGCCGGCCAGCATCATCCCCTCGGCCCCGTGCAGCAGCAGCGTGGCGCCGGCCGCCGCCAAGTACAGCGCGCCCAAGATGGGCAGGCGGCGGGACGGCGTCGCCAGCCGGGGCAGGATCAGCGCCGCGCTGACCCCGATGGCGGTGGGAACCGTCGACCAGAAACCCGCCCGCGCGGCATCCATGCCGCGGCTGACCAGGATCTCGGGCAGCCAATTGTCGAGCCCGTGGTTGAAGAAGAAGATGCCGATGCTCATCAGCAGCACCCAGCGCACCGCCGGCACCCTGAGCAGGCGGACGAACGCCTGGACCTGCGATTCGCCGGTGCCGCCGGCCGGCCTCGCCTCGACGGCGCGATAGACCGGATGGGCGGTGATCGCCAGCCACACCAGGCCGGTCGCCAGCACCAGGCCGCCATCCGCCCACAGGACGGCCCGCCAGTCGCCGCCCAGGGCCGGCATCAAAAGGCTGTTGGTCAGCGAAAAGGCCGCCATGTTGCCGAAAGCCAGCCCGGTGATGTAGACGCCCATGGCGAAGCCGCGCTCGCGGCCCTCGAACCACAGGCTGGTCAGCTTGGGGGCGCCGATCGACACCAGGGGGCCGCCCAGGCCGAACACGGCCACCGCCAGGAACAGGCTGAGGTGGCCGGTCGCGACGCCGCGCAAAAGGTTGGAGCCGGCAATCGCGACCAGCGCCATGAACAGGGCCCAGCGCGGCCCGGCGCGATCCAGCAGCATGCCGCACGGCAGCGCCGAGGCGATGTAGACCAACTGCCAGGCACCCAGCACGGTACCCATGCGGGCGTGGCCGAGCCCGAGGTCGGCGCCGACGACGCCGACCAGCGGCGCCAGGGTGACGGTGGTCAGGCCGAAGCTGAAATAGGCCAGCCAGACGCCGGCCAGCACGACCCAGCGGTAAGGATGGGAGGCGGCGGAAAAGCCCGCGCCGGAGGCAGCGTCGGGAGCGGAATCGGAAGCGGCGCTCATGGATGGGTCCGTGGGTTGTGGCGGGGCGAGACTAGCCCATCGGCCGGCCGGAGCAATACGGAATGTTATCGGCGCCGCCAGCCGTTGCCGTGCCGGGGCGCCCGCCCTACAATCGGCCCATGCGCATCCTGGTGATCGAGGACGACGAGGCGGCGGCGGGATACCTGGCCAAGGGGCTGGGCGAAAGCGGCTATGTGGTCGACCGCGCCGCCACCGGGCCGGACGGCCTGGCCATGGCCGTCACCGAAAGCTACGACCTGATCATCGCCGACCGCATGCTGCCCGGCATCGACGGCCTGCTGGTGGTCGAGGCCCTGCGCAAGAAGGGCGACGATACGCCGGTGCTTTTCCTGAGCGCGCTGGGCCAGGTCGACGAGCGGGTGCGCGGTCTCAAGGCCGGCGGTGACGATTATCTCGTCAAGCCTTACGCCTTCGCCGAACTGCTGGCCCGCGTCGAAGTGCTGATCCGCCGCAAGAGCGGCCGCGCCGAGGAAACCGTGCTCAAGGTGGCCGACCTCGAGATGGACCTGCTGGCCCGCCGGGTGACGCGGGCGGGCACCGAAATCCCGCTGCAGCCCCGCGAGTTTCGCCTGCTCGAATACCTGATGCGCCACGCCGGCCAGGTGGTGACCCGCACCATGCTGCTGGAGCACGTGTGGGATTACCACTTCGACCCGCAGACCAACGTCATCGACGTCCACGTCAGCCGGCTGCGCCAGAAGATCGACAAAACCTTCACCTCCCCGCTGCTGCATACCGTGCGTGGGGCCGGATACAGCCTCCGTGCGCCCGAATAGGCTGCTCGCCAGCTCGACCTTCCGCTACGCGCTGGTCTACGTGGCGATGTTCGGGGTGTCGGTGGTCGGCATTCTGGCCTTTGTCTATTGGGAGGCGGTGGGGGTGGTCAGCGGCCAGACCGACGAGACCATCCGCAACGAGATCGCCTCGCTGGCCGAGCACTACCAGGAGCGCGGGCTGGGCCAGCTCATCTCGGTGATCGCCGAGCGCAGCGGCAATCGTTTCGGCCAGCGCGGCATCTATCTGCTGGCCGACCCCGAGTACCGGCCGCTCGCCGGCAACATCGACGCCTG
This sequence comes from Shumkonia mesophila, assembly GCF_026163695.1. Taxonomy (NCBI): domain Bacteria; kingdom Pseudomonadati; phylum Pseudomonadota; class Alphaproteobacteria; order Rhodospirillales; family Shumkoniaceae; genus Shumkonia; species Shumkonia mesophila. The sequence continues at coordinate 13,620 of NZ_JAOTID010000001.1, forward strand.
GCCGACGGTGGCCAGGGGCGAGCCCGGCTGGGTCGACTTCCTGATCGGCACCGAGGCCGGTCCCCGCCCGACCCGCCAGTTGGCCCGCGCCCATACCTTCGTGCTGCCCGGCGGCTTTCGCATGCTGGTCGGGCGCGACACCACCGAGCGCACGGAACTGCGCAGCCTGATCACCGAGGCGCTGCTGGGGGCGCTGGCGCTCACCACCTTCCTCGCCATCGCCGGCGGCGTGGTGATGAGCCGCAATCTGCTGCGCCGCATCGACACCATCAACCGCGGCAGCCAGGCTATCCTCGCCGGCGACTTCCGGCGGCGCATGCCGCTCAAGGGCAACGACGACGAATTCGATCAGCTGGCCGCCAACCTCAATCGCATGCTGGAGCGCATCGAGCAACTGATGGCCGGCATGCACAACGTCGCCAACGACATCGCCCACGACCTGCGCAGTCCGATCTCGCGGCTGCGCAGCCGGCTGGAGGTGACGCTGCTGTCGCCCCAGGATGCCGCGACCTATCGGACGGCCCTGGAAGAGACCATCCGCGAAACCGAGGACATTCTGGCCACCTTCAACGCCATCCTCGACATCGCGCTGGCCGAATCGGGGGCGCTGCGAAACGAGTTCGACGACTTCGACCTGGCGGCACTGATCGCCGACGTCGCCGAGTTCTACGCGCCGGTCGCCGAGGAGAAGGGCTCGACGGTGACGGTGGACGCGCCGACCCCGCTGGCCATCCGCGGCAACCGCCACCTGCTGTCGCAGGCGCTGGCCAACCTCATCGACAACGCCGTCAAGTACGGCGGCGGCCGGGGCCCCATCGAACTGACCCTGCGCCGCGAGGGAACCGCCGCCGTCGTCGCCGTCGGTGATCGCGGCCCGGGTATCCCCGAGGATCTGCGCGACAAGGCCTTGAGGCGCTTCGTCCGGCTGGAAGCCAGCCGCCACACCCCGGGCAGCGGCCTCGGTCTCGCCCTGGTGGCGGCGGTGGCGCAACTGCACGACGCCGAGCTTCGGCTGGAGGACAACGAACCGGGCCTCAGGGTGGTGCTGCGCCTGCCGGTGACCTCGGCCGCTCCCGTCCGCAAGACCAAGGTCGTCCGCCCCCCGGTCGTCAAGAAGACCGGCTGACCGGTCCCCCAGGCCCGAGTGCTGTCAGCCGGCGCGGACGCTGGCGAGGAACTTGTCGACCTCGGCGCGCAGCGTCTCCGCCTGGCGGGACAGATCGGCCGCCGTCGACTGGATCTGCGTGGCCGCGGCACCGGTTTCATTGGCCGCTTGGCTGACCCCTGCGATGTTCGAAGAGACCTCCTGGGTGCCGGCCGCCGCCTGCTCGACGTTGCGGGCGATCTCCTGGGTGGCGGCGCCCTGCTCCTCGACCGCCGAGGCGACCCCGGCGTTGACCTCGTTGATCCTGGAGATGGTGCGGGTGATCGATTCGATGGCCGAGACCGCCTCCTGGGTCGCCGACTGGATGCCGGCGATCTGGGCGCCGATTTCGTCGGTCGCCTTGGCCGTCTGGTTGGCCAGGTTCTTGACCTCGGAAGCGACCACGGCGAAGCCCTTGCCGGCGTCGCCCGCCCGCGCCGCCTCGATGGTGGCGTTGAGCGCCAGCAGGTTGGTCTGCTCGGCGATGTCGGTGATCAAAGCCACCACTTCCCCGATCTTGTTGGCGGCCTGGGCCAGGCCCTGGACCTTGACGTTGGTCTGCTCGGCCTCGCTCACCGCGGCCGAGGCGATTTGGGAGGCCTGCGTCACCTGGCGGCTGATCTCGGAAATCGAGGACGACAGCTCTTCGGCGGCGGAAGCCACCGTCTCGACGTTGGCCGAGGCCTGTTCCGAGGCCGCCGCCACGGCGGAGGCTTGTCTCGTCGCCTCTTCGGCCGTTGCGCTCATCGCCTCGGAAGAGGACTGCATCTCGGTCGCCGCCGAGGACACCCGCCCGACCACTTCGCCGACCGAGGTCTCGAACTGGTCGGCCATGCGCACCATCGCCGCGCGCTTTTCCGCCTCGGCCCGACGGTCCTTCTCTTTCTGCTCGGCCTCAAGCCTGGCCTTCTCGATGGCGTTGTCCTTGAACACCTGCACCGACGCCGCCATGCGACCGATCTCGTCGGCCCGCCCCAGGCCGGGAACCGCAATTCCGGTATCGCCCCTTTGCAGGCGGCCCATCGCCTCGGTCATCAAGCCGAGCGGCCTGAATTGCCGGCGAACGAAAACCAGCGCCAGCACGGCCACCACGCCGCCCAGCACGACCGCCGCCAGGAAAATACTGTTGCGGACCTCCGAGACGACATCGAGGAATTCGCTCTGCCGCAAGCCGACGTAAAGGATTCCGATCACGTCGCCGGTTGCCGATGTTATGGGGTCGTAGGCGGTGAAATACTTCTCGCCCAGGATGTCGGCTTCGCCGCGAAACGCCTTTTTCGCCTGAAACAGGGTGTCGTGGATGGGTCCCTGGGCCAGCTTGGTGCCGACCGCGCGCTTGCCGTCGGCCTGCACGACATTGGTGGAAACCCGGGTGTCGCCCATGAAAATGGTGGCGGTCCCGCCCACCAGGTCCTTCACCCGGTCGACCACCTCGAAGTTCCCGTTGATCTCATGGGAATCGGCATACAATTTGCCGTTCTCCACCCGGAAGGTCGATCCCTTGTGGCGCAACAGTTCCCACGCCACGCGCATGTTGGCGTCCTGGCGGAACTGCGCCTGCTGCCGCATTTGCGATTCGAGGATGTAGGTGGCGACCTGAACGACCGCCACGGTGACCAGGACAATGCCGGCCACCGTCAGAAGTGTCATCTTTTGCGCCAACGACAGGCGCCGCAGGACCTTGAACATGGCGATCTCCCAACGTTGATTTGTCGTCGGACACGCACAAGTTCAAGTTTACCAGCCTGCGTCACGCGGAGATGAACAAAAAGAACAAATTTGTTTCGATTTGTGAATGCATTGTTACAATTAAGGTTTTCTGCAATTGAAGGGCAGGCCGCGACACGAATCCCCGTCACAGACGGCTTGCCCCAGCTTACCGTCACCCGCTTCAGCGATGGGCACGGCTTCGCTATAAGATGTAGAGGCCGGTGGCGATGACGATGGCGACAGCCCCACAGCGCGAGGTCGAACTGCACCGCCCAGCCGATCTGGGTGTATTCGAAGGGGCTGACCACCGGGGCCCGGAGCCAGCTTCAGCGCATAGGTCATGGCGATCTGGGCCAGCCCGCCGACGACGCAGCCCCCCAGGGAGTAGATCGCACGGACTGGCGCAACCCGATTGCTGAGGCGCTGCTGGGCGCGTTGGCGCTCACCACCTTCCTCGCCATCGCCAGGGGCGTAGCGATAAGCCGCAACCACCCCGGGCCGCGGCCTTGGCCTCGCGCCTGCGTCAGGCGGCGCGCACGTTGGCCAGGAACTTGTCGACTTCGGCGCGAAGCGTCTCGGATTGTTGGGACAATCCGGCCGCCGCCGACTGAATCTGGGTGGCCGCCGCCCCGGTATCGTTCGCGGCCTGACTGACGCCGCCGATGTTGGAGGAGACCTCGTGGGTGCCCGCCGCCGCCTGCTCGACGTTCCTGGCGATCTCCTGCGTCGCGGCGCCCTGCTCCTCGACCGCCGAGGCGACGCCCGAGTTGACCTCGTTGATCTTGGAGATCGTCCTGGAGATCGATTCGATGGCCGCCACGGCGTCCTGGGTCGCCGATTGGATGCCCGATATCTGGGCCCCGATCTCGTCTGTCGCTTTGGCCGTCTGGTTGGCGAGATTCTTTACTTCCGAGGCGACCACCGCGAAGCCCTTGCCGGCATCCCCGGCCCTGGCCGCCTCGATGGTGGCGTTCAAGGCCAGCAGATTGGTCTGCTCGGCGATGTCGGTGATCAGCGCCACCACTTCCCCGATCTTGTTGGCGGCCTGGGCCAGCCCCTGGACCTTGACGTTGGTGGCTTCCGCCTCCTTGACCGCCGCCGAAGCGATTTCGGAAGCCTTGGAGACCTGCCGGCTGATTTCGGCGATCGAACTCGACAGTTCCTCGGCCGCCGAAGCGACGGTCTGCACGTTGGCCGAGGCCTGTTCGGAGGCCGCCGCCACGGCGGAGGCCTGACGGGTCGTTTCCTCGGCCGTCGCGCTCATCGCCTCGGAGGACGATTGCATCTGGGTCGCCGCCGCCGACACCTGATTGACCACCTGTCCGACCGAGGCCTCGAAGTCGGAGGCCAGCTTCAGCACGGCCTGGCGCTTTTCCTCCTCGGCCTTGCGTTCGGCTTCCACCTGCGCCTCGCGCATGCGGTCCATCTCGAGGGTCTTTTCCAGGAACACGTCCATGGTCCGCGACAAATCGCCGATCTCGTTCTTCTGGTCGGTGAACTTGACCTCGATCGACTTGTCGCCTTCGGCCAGGCGATGCATGTTGGTGGCGATGTAGGAAAGCGGCCGGGTGATGCCTCGGCTGATGACGATCGAAGCACCGGTCACGAGAATGAGGATGACCAGGGCGACGCCACCGACGACCATGAGCAGGTCCATGAAGATGGCTTCGACATCGTCGACATAGATGCCCGACGCCACGAACCAGTTCCAGTCGGCAAAGGGCTTGACGTAGGTGATCTTGGGCGACGCCTTCTGTTCGCCGGGCTTCGGATAGGAATACGCGACGAAGCCGCCGCCCCTCCTGGCGACGGAGATCATCTCGACATTGTACGCCTTGCCGTCGGCGTCGACATCGCCTCTCCCATCGTGGCCCACCAGCTTCGCATTGATCGGGTGCATCGCTATGGTGCCGTCGAAGGAGCTGATCCAGAAATACTCGTTGTCGCCATAGCGCATGGCGGCGATCACCTTCTTCGCCATCTCCTGGGCGTCGGCGCGGCCCATGCGGCCGGCCTTTTCTTCCCCGGCGTAATATTCAAGGGCGCCGAAGGCGGTTTCCACCACATGCGCGGTCTTGATCTGGCGATCCTCGAACAGGTTGGCGTGGATGGCGGAAAGGGAATACCCCCCGACGCCGGCGATGCCGGCGATCGCCCCGGCGACAATCAGCATCAATCGGGAATTGATTTTAAAACGATCAAGAAGCATCCACGTTTCCCTTTGAGATTTTCAGCGATTCGCGTGCCTATAGACTGATCAAATTTCGTCCGGCAATTTGAGGTGGTGACGATGCTTAAGTAAAATGAGAAATAGTTATTGGGGTTATTCCTAAACGGAATTGGCACTGGGGGGTGCAAACGTCGCGGTCATGGACGGGAGGGGGCTTCGCTATTTTGTCGAGGTGGTGCGTCAGGGCGGCTTCACGCGTGCCGCCAGGGTGCTGAACGTCACTCAGCCAACCATCAGCAAGATGATCCGACAACTGGAAGAGAACTTGGCCGCCTCCCTGCTGGTTCGCAGCCCCCGGGGCATCCAACTGACAGATGCCGGGCGGATCGTCTATGAACGGGCGACGCAGATTCTTCGGGACATGAACGAGATGAAAGCCGAAGTGGACGCCCTCAAGGGAATGGTCCGGGGCTCCTTGCGACTGGGATTGCCCCCGACAGCGGGAGCGTCCTTTTTTCCGGGCGTGCTGGCCGAGTTCCGGCGGCGCTTTCCCGACGTCCGCCTTAGCGTGTTTGAACACGGCTGCAAACAGGTCACGGAATTGATCCTTGCCGGCGATCTCGATGTCGGCATCACCTTGATGCCCTTCGACGACAGGCAATTCGACGGCCTGCCCTTCGCCGAGGACACGCTGGTTCTGGTCGCGCCACGCACCGGCAAATGGTCTCGGCACGACGCCGTGGGTCTCGCCGAATTGGCCACCGAGCCGTTCGTGATGCTGACGGAGGAGTTCCTGACGGCGGTCCTTGTCCGCGAGGCGTGCCGCGCCGCCGGCTTCACGCCGACGGAGGCCGCCCACAGCGGGCAGTGGGATTTCCTGGTCACCATGGTGGAGGCCGGCCTGGGCGTCACCCTGCTGCCGGCCTCCATGTGCCAGGCGCTCAAACCCCACGGGGTCGCGATGGTGCCGCTCAAACCCGAGATCCGCTATCAAGTCGCCCTGGTCTGGCCCCGCGCCGGCTACCCGTCGTTCGCCGCCCGCGCCTGGGTCCGGTTGACGCGCGACATCCTGGGCCCGCCGCAACCGCCCGTCGTCCCCTGAACACCCGTCAGCGGCGGGGCGCGGCTTCGCTATGGAAGATGTAGAGGCCGGTGGCGATGACGATGGCGGCGCCGATCAGCGTGGCCGTCGACGGCGACACCCCCCACAACGCGAGGTCGAACAGCACCGCCCAGCCGATCTGGGTGTATTCGAAGGGGCTGACCACCGAAGCCGGGGCCAGCTTCAGCGCATAGGTCATGGCGATCTGGGCCAAGCCGCCGACGAGGCCGGCCCCCAGGTAGTAAAGCAGCACCCGCGGCGTCGGCGTTACCCACACCCAGGGCATGACGGCCGCCGCGATCGCCGCCCCGGTCAGCATGTAATAAAAGACGATGGTGTAGGGCGTTTCCGTGCTGCTGAGCTTCTTGACGAACAGGATGGTCAGCGCCCAGGCCAGCGTGCCGGCCAGGGCGAACAGGCTGCCGGTCTGGATGCCGCCGCCCGGCTTGAGCGCGACCAGCACGCCGATGAAGCCGACCAGGATCGCCGCCCATCGCCGCCAGCCTACCTTTTCGCCCAGCAGCGGGATGGCCAGCAGGGTGGCGAAGATGGGCACCGCCATCGACACCACCATGCCGTCGGCCAGCGCGATGCGCTGATAGGCGGCGAAAAAGCAGACATTGCTGGTGATCCCGGCAAGCGCGCGCAGCAGGTGGCCGAACGGCCGCTTGGTCTTCAAGGTCCCGAGCCCGCCCGAGGCCAGCACGAAGGGAATCACCAGGAAGACGGCGACGACGTTGCGGAAGAACACCGCCTCGAACGGGTGGTATCCGGGGCCGATCAGCTTGACGAAGGTGTTCATCACGGTGAACAGGCCGACCGCCAGGATCATCAAGAGGATGCCGGCGGCGACGGCGCGGCCGCCCGCGGTGGCCGGGGCGGAATTGGCGAAGGGGCGAGGGCTAGGCATGCCCGAAGCCGGGAATGCGCAGGCGATCCTCCAACTTGCGCAAAAGGAAGGTGGCCACCGTCACGATGACCAGATAGTAGGCGCCGACGACCAGGAAGACCTCGGAGAAGCGGAAGGTCTGGGTGGCGATCATCTTGCCCTGCCCGGTCAATTCCATGCAGGTGACGATGTAGGCCAGCGAGGAATACTTGATGAGGTAGATGATCTCGTTGCCGCAGCCGGGCAGCGCCCGGCGCACAGCCTGCGGCACGATGATGGAGAGCATCGACTGCCAGGTCGAGAAGCCCAGGGCCTGCGCCGCCAGAAGCTGGCCGCGCCGCGTCGCCAGCAGGCCGCCGCGGATGTATTCGGAATGGTAGGCGGCGCTACACAGCGCGAAGCCGATGACGGCGGCGCCATAGGGTTCCAGATAGATGCCGACGTTGGGCAGGCCGTAGTAAAGGAACAGGAGCTGGCAGACCAGCGGCGTGCCGCGGAAGACGGCGGCATAGGCGTTGGCGGCGACGTCGAGCCCGTAGGTTCCGTAAACCCTGAGCGTGCCGATGACGACGCCGAAGACGATCCCGAGGGCAGCGGCCGGCACGATCAGCTGGATGCTGACCGCCACGCCCTCGTTCAGCGCCGGCACCACCCGCCCGAACAGGAAGTCGAAAATCTCCATGGTTCAGTCCCCGCCCATCTCGGCCAGGCGGCGGCAGAAGTCGGCGGTGCGGGTGGCGGCGCCGGGGGCCAGCAGTTCGGCCGGAGCACCCCGCTCGATGATCTCGCCGCCTTGCATGAACAGGATCTCGTCGGCCAGCGCGCGGGCGAATTCCATCTGGTGGGTGGCCATCGCCATGGTCATGCCCGAACGGGCCAGCGCACGGATCACGGAGACCACCTCGCCGGTCAGTTCGGGGTCGAGCGCCGAGGTCGGCTCGTCCAGCAGCATCACCTTGGGGTCCATGGCCAGCGCGCGGGCAATGGAGACCCGCTGCTTCTGGCCGCCCGACAGCTCGGCCGGATAGTGCTGCGCGCGGTCGGCCAGACCCACGCGCTCCAGTTCGGCCATCGCCCGGCCCTCGGCCTCCCGGCGCGACTGGCCCTTCACCTTGCGCAGCGCGATGGCGACGTTGTCCAGCGCCGTCAGGTGGTCGAACAGGTTGAACTCCTGGAAGATCATGCCGACCTGCTGGCGGAAGGCGTAGAGCTCCTTGCGCGACTTCGCGTTGACCTCGCGGCCGTCGAGTTCGATGCGCCCCGAATCGGGGGTCACCAGATAGTTCATGCAGTGCAGCAGCGTGCTCTTGCCGCCGCCCGAGGGGCCGATCAGCACCTTGTGCTGGCCGGCGTTGAGCTCGAGCGACACCGATTTCAGTACCGCCTTGCCGTTGTAGGCCTTCGACACGTTCTCGACGCGAAGGATCGGGGTGTTTTGCATGGTCGTCCCTAGGTCCTTCCGTAACCGCGGATGGCCACCCGGCGTTCGAAGGCGCGCAAGCTCCGCACCCCCGCCCAGGTGAGCAGGAAGTAGAGCAGCGCGGCGGTGATGTAGAGGGGCATGTGCTGGTATTCGCGCGAGGCGACGAAATGGGTGCGGGCCATGATCTCGGTGGCCCCCAGCACGAAGACCAGCGCCGAGTCCTTGAGCATGATCGAATATTCGTTGGACCAGCCGGGCAGCGACAGGCGCAGCGCCTGCGGCAGGATGATGGTGGCGATGGCCTGGGCGTTCGACATGCCGAGCGCGCTGGCGGCGCGGAACTGGCCCTGGGAAAGCGACAGGATGGCGCCGCGAAAGATCTGCGACTGATAGGCCGCGCTGGTCATGCCGAGCACCAGGATGGCCGCCGCCACGGCGCCGAGGTTGAGCCCGATCAGGTGAAAGAGGCCGTAGTAGAAGAGAAACAGCAGCACCAGGATGGGCACGCCGCGGAAGAACCACACATAAAGGCCGGCCGCCCGGCGCGCGATGGCGTTGCCGTAGACCTGGCCGACCGCCAGCGGCACGCCGAGGACGAGCCCCAGCAGCATGCCGCCGATGACGATGACGAGCGTCGTCCCCACCCCGCCCACCAGGAAGGGCACCGCCTCGATCAGGACATCCAGGGTGTGCTGCATAGCGGCTTCTTAACCCAGCGGCCGGCCAAAGGAAAGGCGCGGGAGGTAATCCCGCGCCTTTTCCGGGCCGCCCGGACGGAACCGGGACTTACGGCTTGTGCTTGGCGATCAGGTCTTTCCACTGCTTGTCGGCCATCAGGGCCTTGTAGCCGTCGTTCAGCTTTTTCAGGAGCGCGGTATCTTCCTTGCGCACGGCGCAGCCGAAGGTGTCGACCTCGCCGAAGATGCCGGCGACCTTGACCGGCTTCTTCGAGGTGGCGTCCTTGGCCGGGGCGTCGTTCATGCCGGCGGCGTCGATGCGGCCGTTCAGCACGTCCTCGACCGCCATCGGCGAGGAATCGTAATAGCGCAGCGTGAAGTTCCAGCCGTTCTTTTCCTTGTTGTCCTTCAGCCAGTCGCCCTCGGGCGTGCCTTGCTGGACGCCGATCTTCTTGTCGCCCTTGAGCAGTTGGTCGACGGTGACGGCGGAATCCTTCTTGGTGACGAAGACGTTCTTCACTTCCCAGTAGGGGTTGGTGAAGCTGACCTGCTTGGCCCGTTCCGGCGTGATCGACATGCCCGAGCAGATGAGGTCGATCTTCTTGGCCAGCAGGCTGGGGATGATGCCGTCCCAGTCGACCGGCTGGTGGCTGACTTCGAAGCCCATCTTCTTGGCGATCCAGTCGACCGAATCGACGTCGAAGCCGCCCGGCTTGCCCGACTTATCGACGTAGGCGAAAGGCGGGAAGTTGGCGTCGATGCCGTTGACCACTTTCTGGGCCGCCGCGGGGCCGGCCATCAGGCCGCACGCCGCAACGACGGCCGCCACGACAGAGATTTTTTTGAACACGGTGCCGTTCTCCTCTCGAATGGATGTTCTTGATTCACGCGGACGAGCGTTTTTTGATTACCCTGGATGCCGACCTTATGTCCGACGGGGCGCGAAATCAAACGTTCCCGACGCCGCCAGGAGTTCTTCGCATGCCCCTTTCCGTCTATCGCCGTCCGTTCCGCCTGCTGCCCAACCGGGTGTGGCGCACCTACCAGGGCGGCGCCTTCCTCGACCGTATCGAGGGCAAGCCCGAGCCCCGGGACGGCAACCAGCCGGAGGACTGGATCGGCTCGGCGGTGGCGGCCTTGAACCCGGCCCGTCCCGGCCCGGCAATCCCCGGCGAGGGCCTGTCGATCGCCGAAGCCTGCGATGGGTGCCGCCTGCCGATGACGGCGGTGCTGGCCGACGATCCCGAGGCGGCGCTGGGGGCGGCCCACGTGGCGGCCTTCGGGGTCAGGCCGCAACTGCTGGTCAAGTTCATCGATTCGGCGGTGCGCCTTTCCATCCAGGCCCATCCCAGCGTGGCCTGGGCCAAGGCCAACCTCGGCGCCGCCAGCGGCAAGACGGAAGCCTGGTGGATTCTGGAGACCCGCCGGCCCGACGCCTGGGTGCTGGCCGGCTTCCAGCGGCCGCCGGGACGCGACGCCTGGCGGCGCATGATCGCCGAGCAGGATTCGGACGCCATGATGGCCTGCTTCGATCCCGTCCGGGTGGCCCCCGGCAACATCCTTCTGATCGAGGGCGGGCTGCCGCACGCCATCGGCCCCGGCCTGACCCTCCTCGAGATCCAGGAGCCGACCGACTTCGTGGTGCAGTGCGAATACGCCGACAAGACGCTGAAGGTGTCCGAATCCGCCCGCACCCTGGGCCTGGGCGCCGAGAAGGTGGTCGACATGTTCGACTTCACCGCCTACACGCCCGCCGAAGTCAAAACCCGCTTCGGCGCCCACCCAGCCCCGATCGCCGAAACCGAGGGCGGCCGCGAGCAAGCCCTGCTGGCGGCGCCCCGCACCCGGCTGCTGGAGGTGCGCCGCCTTTCCGTCACCGGCGCCTTCGCGCCCGCTTTCGACGGCCGCTATTCGATCCTCGTCGTGCTCGACGGCGAAGGCACGATCACCGTCGAGGGCGAGGCCATACCTCTCAAGCCCTGGACCCGCCTGTTCCTGCCCGCCGCCATCGAGGAAGCCCTTCTTACCGGCCGCATGACCCTGGCCCGCTGCCTGCCGCCCAAGCCGCCCGGCGCCTGACGCAGGGAACGCCGTCATTGCCCAAAACCGCAATGGACGGTATATGCGGGCGTCTTCCGTCGGATGAGAGGGGTTTCCCCGGTCATGTCGCGCCTGTTCGCCCTTCCCGCCCTGGGCCTCGCCCTCGGCGTCAGCTTCGCGTTGTGGGGGTGGTTGGGCCGCCCGGTGACGGTGCCCGACGTGCCGGGCGGGCGGCTGCAATGCGTGTCCTACACGCCCTGGCAGGGCCGCGAGACGCCGCTCAAGCACGAGTACAAGGTGGACGAACGGATCCTTCGCGACTCGCTGGCCGCGCTGAAACCCTTCACCAACTGCATCCGCCTCTACTCGACCCTCGGCCCCTATCCCGAAGTGGTGCGGATCGCCGACGAGCTGGGCATCGAGGTCATGCTCGGCATGTGGATCAGCAAGAAGGAGGCGTTGAACCAGCGCGAGATCGCCTCCGCGCTCGAACTGGCGGCGGCTTATCCCAAGGCGGTGCGCCTGCTGATCGTCGGCAACGAGGTCCTGCTGCGCCGCGAAATGTCGGGCAACCGCCTGGCCGGCATCATCCGCTCGGTGAGGGAGCGCACGACCCTGCCCATCGCCTATGCCGACATCCCCCATTTCTGGCTGCGCAACCGGATGGTGGCCGACGCGGTCGACATCGTCGGCATCCACCTCCTGCCCTACTGGGACGATCCGACGCCGACCACCATCGACAAGGTGCAGGAGCACCTGCGCAACCTCACCGCCAAGGTGCGCGTCGAGTTCCCCGGCAAGCCCCTGCTGATGGCCGAGGTCGGCTGGCCGAGCGCCGGGCGCACGCGCGGCGGCGCCGTGCCCTCGGTGGTCAACGAAGCGCGCTTCATGCGCGAGTTCACCGTATGGGCGACGGAACAGAAGCTCGACTACAACCTGATCGAGGGCTGGGACCAGCCGTGGAAGAAGGGGCCCGAAGGCACCGTGGGCGGCTTCTGGGGCATTCTCGATCGCGACCTCGAGCCCAAGTTCCCGCTGACCGGGCCGGTTTCCGAATGGCCGGCCTGGCGGGGCGCCGCGCTGTTCGCCGCCGCCCTTTCCGGCCTTCTGCTGCTGGCCCCCCTGGCCGGCGGGCGCCGCCCGACGGCGGTGGGCTGGCTCGGCCTCGGCCTGCTCGGCCCGGCATTGGGCGCGACCCTGGTCGGCCTCGGCCGCATGATGGAAACGGTGCCCTACACCCCCTTCGGCACGGTGGGCGTCGCCGGCCTCATGGCGGTGACCGTGTTCGGGGCCGGCCTCATCGCCCTGCACCTGGTGAACGATCCGGCGGTGGCGGGACTTCGTCCCGCGCCTTTCGACGCCGTCGTCGGCTGGCTTAAGCGGCCGTGGCGGCGGCCCGACGGCGACCTCGTGCTCGGCACCTTCTGGTGGGCGACCATGGGCGGCGCCGCCCTGATGGCGCTGGCCATCGCCTTCGACGGCCGGCACCGCGACTTCCCGACCCTCGGGATGTGGATTCCCGGGCTGGCGCTGCTGTGGCACACCCTGCGCACGCGGCCCGTCATCCGGCCCGGCGAGCGCCGCGAGGAAGCCTGGACGACCGCCGCCGTGGGAATCGCCGGCCTGTTCGGCAACGATTGGTGGGGCAACGTCGAAGGCTGGATGTGGATCGCCGTCTGCCTGCTGCTGGCGGCGCCGGGGCTTGGCGCGAGCTGGGCCGAGGCCCTACGGCTGGGGCGGCGCCTTTTCCAGCCGGACCAGGCGCAGGCCGGCCACGCAAAAAGCGACCACGGCCGCGCCGGTGTTGTAGAAAATCAGGCCCATCCCGGCCAGGAATAGGATGGCAAAGCCGAAGTTGCGGGCCGCCGTTTCGTTCCGCACCAGCCACAGCAGGAAGGCCAGCCCGACGACGACGGCACGGCCGGGCAGCGATTGCGCCGAGACGACGAGCGCGGTGCGCGGCCCGCACCACAGCGGCGCCTTGGCCGATTCGTCGCACAGAATGCCGATGGCAACCGGTTCGATCCACTCGTAGCGCAGCACCAGACCGACGGCGAAGCCGATCGCGGCCAGCACCAGGGCGCCCAGGATCGGCGCCTCGACGAACAGAACCCGCATCACCCGAACCATCGATCGAACCTTTCCGCCCCGTCCCGCAAGCCGTCGAATGGGGGCGGCCGATCTTAGAGCATTATCCGTTCGCCGAATCAATTCCGATGGCGCTGCGGCGCTCGCCGCCGGCAGCGGGCAACCCGGCCAGCAGCGCGCGGACGTGGCGGATCTCGTCGTCGTTCACGGTGTGGCCCATGCCGGGGTAGATGCGCTCGGCGACCTCGGCCCCCAGGCCTTCGAGAACGCCGGTCGATTCCTGGACGCGCCAAAGGGGAATGTGGCCGTCGCGATCGCCGCAGCCGATGAAGAGGGGCGTGCCGGCCAACGAGCCGGCATAGTCGCGGGCCGTTCCCTTCGGCCCGATCAGGCCGCCGCTCAAGGCCGCCACGCCGCCATAGCGCCGGGCGTGGCGGGCGGCGTATTCGAGCGCCAGGCAGGCGCCCTGGGAAAAGCCGGCGAGGACGATGCGCTCGGGGGAAAAGCCGGCCCGCCCCAGGTCCGCCACCGTGGCGTCGACACGGGCCAGCGCCTGGGTCAGTGCCGGCTCGTTGTCGGCGAGCGGAGCCAGGAAGGAATAGGGATACCAGGTGCGCCCGGGCGCCTGGGGGGCCAGGAAGGCCAGATCCGGCCGCCCCAGGGCTTCCGCCAGCCCCAGCATGTCCTCAGGCCCGGCGCCGCGCCCATGCAGCAGGACGACGGCGCCGGCGGCGCTTGCCAGCGGCGAGCCGGCCGTGAGGACATCGGCCGTCATGCCGCGCCCTCCAGGGCCGGCAGCACCGCTTCGAGTTCCGCCCGGTGCGCCTCCAGGAACGGCGGCAGCTTGAGCGCGCCACCCAGCGAGGCCAGCGGCTCGTCAATGGCGAAGCCCGGCTGGTCGGTGGCGATTTCGAACAGCGCGCCGCCCGGCTCGCGGAAATAGACCGAGCGGAAATACTGCCGGTCCTTCTGCTCGGTCACCGCCAGGCGATGATTTTCCGACAGCTTCTTCGCCATCGCCGCCTGGGCGGCGTCGTCGACGGCGCGGAAGGCGACGTGATGGACCGAGCCCCGCCCCATGCCACCGCGAAGGAACCCCTTGGCCTCGCGGATATCGACGAGGCCGCCGGCCCCGGCGTCGGCCCGATAGCGGATCCGCGGACCGTCGCGCCCGCTTTCGGCGAAGCCCAGCACGTCGGTCAGGATGGCGCCGGTGGGCGCCGCTTCCTCCAGCATCAGGGTGACGCCGTGAAAGCCGCGGATGGCGTGCTCGGCGGGGATGCCGTTCGCGCTCCAGGCTGGCTCGGCCTCGGCGCCGGCAACGCCGACCAGGGCCAGGCGCAAACCGTCGGGATCGGCGAATTCGAGCACCGGCTCGCCGAAGCGCCGGACCGGCGCGTCAACCGCCACGCCCTTCTCGATCAGCCGTTGCGTCCAATAGCCGATGGCCGCCGCCGGCACCCGGAAGCCGGTTTCCTGCGTCAGCCCGACGCCGGCGCGCCCGGCGCCCGCATGCTCCCACGGAAAAAAGGTGAGGATGGTGCCGGGCGAGCCCGCCTCGTCGCCATAATAGAAATGATAGGTGCCGGGATCGTCGAAGTTGACCGTCTTCTTGACGAAGCGCAGGCCCAGGGTGCGGGTGTAGAAATCGAGGTTGCGCGCCGCATTGCCGGCGATCGCCGTCACATGATGGATGCCTGACATGATCTGATCCTTTCATCCCGTCCGGTGGCGGGATCCCGTTGTCGCAACCTTATATCGCGCTGCCGGAATCAGGAAACAATCGGCGCAAAAATCACAAGACTGTCGCCAAAATATGGACAATCTTCGGCCGGCGACGCTTAGGCCCCGGGCAGCGGGATGAACTCGCTTTCCCCCGGCACCGGCCGGAAGCGCCCGCTCTTCCAATCCTCCTTGGCCTCCTCGATGCGCTCGCGGCGCGAGGAGACGAAGTTCCACCAGATGTGGCGCGGACCTTCCAGCGCGGCGCCGCCCAGCAGCATCAGGCGGGCGGCGCGGGTGGCCCGCACGGCGATGCGGTCGCCCGGCCGGAAGACCAGCAATCGCGGCCCCTCGAAGCGATCGCCGGCCACCTCGACCTCGCCCTCCACCACATAGACGGCCCGTTCCTCGTGGTCGGCATCCAGGGGCACGCTGGCGCCGGCATCGAGCATCACCTCGACGTAGAACCACTCGGACAGCCGCCCCACCGGCGAAGTGACGCCGAAGGCCGACCCGGCGATCACGCGTGCCCACGCCCCGCCGTCTTCGACGACCGGCAGGACGGCGGCGTCGAAGTGCTGAAAGCCGGGATCCGTTTCCTCGTGCGCGGCGGGCAGCGCGATCCAGCTTTGGATGCCGAACATCCCCTCGCCCGTCTGGCGGGCGGCGCCGGGCGTGCGCTCGGAATGGGCGATGCCGCGCCCGGCCGTCATCAGGTTCATCTCGCCGGGACGGATCTCCAGCGCGTTGCCCTCGCTGTCCCTGTGCATGATGCGGCCGTCGAAAAGATAGGTGACCGTGGCCAGCCCGATGTGTGGATGCGGCCGGACGTCCATGCCCTGGCCGCCGAGGAACTGCACCGGCCCCATCTGGTCGAAGAAGATGAAGGGCCCGACCATCTGCTTCTGCCCATGCGGCAGGGCGCGGCGCACGGCAAAGCCGCCAATGTCGCGGGCGCGGGGCACGACGACGAGATCGAGCGCGTCGCACGAGCGCTTGTCGCCCAGCACGGGGTCCTGACCGGGCATCCAGCTCATGGCGATCCTCCCTGGAAGATGTGCTTTCCACATGTGCGCCCGAAAGGCGCCCGTTCAAGACCCCGCAAGGCCGCGACGGCGACGTTGGTTTTACGGCTGCGGCCGGCCGATGCGGGCGATGGCGGCCTTGACGCGGGCCAGGGCGGCGGGGGCGACGGAAAGAGAGCGCAGACCGAGGTCGAACAGGCGATCGAGGTAGCGGGGATCGCCGCCCATGTCGCCGCACAGGCCGACCTCGCACCCGGTCTTGAGGCCATGCGCGACGACCCGCTCGATCAGGCCCAACACGGCCGGGTGGTCGGGCCGGGCCAGCGCCTCGAGGTCGCGGGCGCCGCGCGAAACCGCCAGGGTGTACTGGATCAGGTCGTTGCTGCCGATGCTGTAGAAGTCGGCGTCGAAGTCCTCGATGGCGAGCGCCGCGGCCGGCACCTCCACCATGATGCCCAGCGCCACCTTGCCGAAGCCGATGCGATGGGTCTTGAGATCGCGGCGCACCTTGTCGAGAAGGTCGCGCACCGCCGCCACTTCGTCGGGAGACGTGACCATCGGCAGCATGACGCGTACCGGCCCGAGGGCGGCGGCGCGCAACAGCGCGCGCAACTGCACACGAAAGACGGCGGGATGGCGCAGCGACAGGCGCACGCCGCGCCAGCCCAGGAAGGGGTCGGGCTCGTTCTCGGGCGACAGGCCGGCGATCGGCTTGTCGCCCCCGCCGTCCAGCGTGCGGAAGGTGACCGGCCGGCCGGCCGCCCATTGGATGATGCGTTCGTAGGCCTCGAACTGCCGCCGCTCGTTGGGCGGACGGCCGGCACCCTGGAACAGAAACTCGGTGCGCACCAAGCCGACGCCGTCGCAGTGGGAAGGCTCCAGGCCGTCGAGATCGGTCGGCCCGGCCACGTTGATCCCGACCCACACCCGCTCGCCCTCCGCCGTCACCGCCGGCCCCGGCAAGTAGAGTGCGACCTGGCCGGTCCGCTCGGAGAAGGCGATGGCCCGCCGCTCGAAGGCGGCCCTCTCGGCGGCCGGGGCATCGAGCACCAATTCGCCCCGCTCGGCATCCAGCAGGGCAGGCGCCCCGTCGACGAGGCCGGCGCCGCCGGCGAGCCCGACCAGCATCGGCACACCCTTGGCGCGGGCCAGCATGGCGACATGGCTGGAGCGGCTGCCGCCAGTCAGCGCGAGACCGCCGCCGTGGCTCCAGTCGATTTCGAGAAAGCGGGTGGGGCCGATATCCTCGGCGACAAGGATGGCGCCCAGGGGAGGCACCGCCGGCCGCCGGCCCAGCAGCAGGCGCGCCACCCGGTCGCGGACATCCCGCGTATCCGAATCGCGGGCCGTCAGGTAGGGAGCGTCCGCCGGCGCATCCACGGCATCGTCGACGGCGACCGTCGCGTTCCAGGCCTGCGCCGCCGAAGCGCCGGCGGCGATGGCGGCGTGAACGGGACCGATGAGGGTCTTGTCCTCCAGGATGCGGAGCTGGATGTCGAGGATATGGGCCGATTCGGGTTCGGGAGTTTTCGCAATCAGCCGGGCGATGTCGCGGCGGGCCGCCTCCATCGCCCGTTTCAGGCGGCGGCGTTCCTTGTGCGGCGTGGTGGCGGCAACATCGGCCGTCCGCTCCTGGGGCGTCAGGAGAAAGACCGTTCCCGCCGCCAGGCCTTCCGAGGCGACCACTCCCCGCCAGTGGCGCTCCGCCGCCCTGGCCGCCCTGCCCCCGATCTTCGGCACCCCCAAGACTCCATCCGCACCTGGGCACGAACGCCCGTCTCGGGCCAAGGGTAGGGGGGAAACGAAGACAAGAAAAGGGATCTCGCGCCGGCACACGCCCCCGCAGGCCGTCACCGCCTGGCGATGATCCAGATGGCGTGCACGATGCCCGGGATATAGCCCAGCAGCGTCAACAGGATGTTCAGCCAGAAGTGCAGGCCCAGCCCGACCTGGAGGAAGACGCCGAGCGGCGGCAGCAGAATCGCGAAGATGACACGGATGATGTCCAAGGCAGGGGCCTCCCGAAGGTGACGGCCCGCCGGAACGGACCTGCCAATGGAAACCGTGGAACGGATGGGAAGGTTCCGCTGCGGTTTTCCCGCGTCGGCAACCCTTTTTTGCGGGAACAATATGCGGCTCGTGCGGTTCGCCTCGTGGAGAATGTGCGGTTCCGCCGCGACGCGAACCCTGCCGCCCCGCCAATCAACACCATCGCGCCCATTCGCAGACAGGAGGTGTAGGTTTGACGCAATCGGATGCGACGAAGCAGATCTTCAGACAAATCGTGCCCCCCCGATATCGCGGAGCCATCCGCAGCTATGCCGCCCGGGCGGCCCACTTCGGCACCCGGCGGTTCTGTCCGTGCTGCAACAGCCACGTCCGGCAGTTCGGCCCCTATGGCGAGCAGCCGCGCTCGGACGCCATGTGCCCGGTCTGCGGGGCGCTGGAGCGTCACCGGCTGTCCGCGATGTTTCTGAACCGGCGCCAAGAACTGCTGGCCGGCTTAAAGCGCGTCCTGCACGTCGCCCCGGAACCGCCGGTCGAGCGGGTGTTGCGTAGATGGACGCAGGAATCCTACATCTCCTTCGACCTGTCCGAAGACAACGTCCTGGTACAGGGCGACCTCACCGGCATGCCGTTTCGCTCGCAGTCCTTCGATGCGATCTATTGCAGCCACGTGCTGGAGCACGTGCCGGACGACCTGAAGGCGATGAACGAGCTGCGCCGGGTCTTGCGGCCGGGCGGCTGGGCGATCATTCAGGTGCCGATCACCCGCCAGGCCACCTTCGAGGATACGTCGATCACGGACCCCGAGCGCCGCCGGCAACTGTTCGGCCAGCGCGATCACGTGCGGGTCTACGGCTACGACTTTCCCGACCGTCTGGCGCGGGCCCGTTTTTCGGTCAGCATCGAACGGCCGCAAACGGGCCTCGGGCGCAAAACGATGACCCGCTGCGGGCTCAACACCAAGGAAAACATCTTTTTCTGCACGAAGGCGCACTGACGGCCGGGCCTCCCGGCCTGGCGAACCCGCAAAAAAAACCGGGCCAACAAGTTGGCCCGGCGAGTTTTACAGGGAGGCTTCACGTCTGGGAGACGCTGGACCCGGCGTCCTAGGACCCGGGCCCAAAATTCGGGCATCGCGCCCGAACAGGTGAAAAATTAGTCGCATCCCGGCGAAAGGTCCAATGCCCGCTCGGCAGGGCAGCCATGCGGTTTCGGAAGGGCCCACGGCGAGCAGGACGCGCCTTGCCCTTTCTCCTCAGGCCGAAGCGTTGCGGGCCTTGGCCGGTCTGCCCCGCCATGCCTGGATGACATGCCACAAGACGGACACGATCGCCAGAACCAGGAAGACGCCGGAAATCGGGTTGGTCAGAAAGCCCAGAAAATCGCCGTCGGAAAGCATCAGCCCGCGGCGCAGGTTCGTCTCCGCCATCGGCCCCAGAATGAAGCCGAGGATGAACGGCGCGGCCGGGACCTTGAGTTTCACGAATCCATAGCCGATCAGGCCGAACAACAGGATCGTCCAGACGTCGAACACCCGACTACTCAGGCCGAAGGCCCCGACGACGCAAAGCACCAGGATGATCGGCAGCAGGATATGCTTGGGCACGGCAAGCAGCCTGATGAAGATGCGCAGGCCATAGAACTCCAGAACCAGCATCATCACCGTCGCCACCACCAGCGCGGCGAAGATCGTATAGACGAGCGGACCCTGGGTAACGAACAGCATCGGCCCCGGCTGGATGCCGTGGACCAGGAAGCCGCCCAGCATGATCGCCGTCACCCCGTCGCCCGGGATGCCCAGCGTCAGCAGCGGGATCATGGCGCCGCCGATGCCGGCGTTGTTGGCAGCTTCGGAGGCCACCAGGCCGTCGATGATACCGGTGCCGAATTTTTCAGGGTGGCGCGAGCGCTTCTTGGCGACGACGTAGGAGATCAGGTTCGAGGTGGCGGCGCCAATGCCGGGCAGGATGCCGATGCCGATACCGATCACCGAGGAGCGCATCGCGTTGGGCATCTGGCCGAAAAACTCCCGCAGCGAAAAGCCGAACCCCTTGATTGCTCTCAGGTTCACCGAGCCGGTGACGATGTCCCCCTCGTGCCTGACCTTTTCGGCGACGCCGATGATTTCCGAAATGGCGAAGACGCCGACCAGCACGGTAAGGATCTCGAAGCCGTTGTTGAGGTCCGTCTGGCCGAAGGTGAAGCGGCGGATGGCGTCGACCGGGGCGATGCCGACGGTGGCGAAGACGAAGCCGGCGACACCCGAGAACAGGCCCTTGATCATCGATCCGCTCGACAGCGTGGCGATCAGCGTGAGCGAGAAGATGGCGATCGAAAAATACTCGTGCGGGCCGAAACTCAGGGCGGCCTTGGCCAACGACGGGGCGATGAAGATCAGGGCGGCGATGCTGACGATGGTGCCGAGAAACGAGAACACGATGCCCACGCCCAGCGCCTTGGCGCCCTCGCCCTTTTCCATCATCGGGCCGCCGTCGAAGGTGGTGGCGATCGAGGCCGGCGTGCCGGGAATCTTGAGCAGGATCGCCGAAATCAAGCCGCCCGAGGTAGCGCCGATATAGAGCGCCACCAGCAGCGAGATGCCGGCGGCCGCGCTCATGCCATAGGTCAGGGGCAGGCACAGCGCGACCGCCATCACGGCGGTCAGGCCGGGCACGGCTCCGAAGATGATGCCAACCGCGACGCCCACTGTGACGAAGCCGATGATCTGCAATGTGAAGACGGCTGCGAAACCTTGCTGAAGCAAGTCCAACATCGATCGTCCCCCGTTAGCCCAGTAGTCCGGCCGGGAGCAGCAGGTCGAAGCCGAACCGGAAAGTGACATAGATCAGCGCCGCAGCAACGACGGCGATGCCCCCATAGGTGACATGGTTGACCTTGCGCCCCGTCGGGCTGAGCACCAGGAACTGAGCGTACAGGTAAAGGGCGGTCATGATGGGAAAGCCGACGTAGCCGAGCAGGGCGACATAGGCGACGATCAGTCCGACCGTCCTCAAGACGGTCGTATAGTCGACCCGCTCCGCTTCCACGTCGTTCGTGGCACTGCCGGCACCGGAGGCCACAGCCATCCGCCTGGCCGCGGCCAGTTGCATTGCCCCCAGCGTGACCATGAAAAAGCCGAGCACATAGGGCACGAAAGAAGCGTCTATGCCCCCCTTGCGTGGCAAGTCGAAGGTCAGGAAGAGATAGGCGAGGCCGGCGCACAGCATGACGAGACCGAGCGCGAATTCCCTTTTCTTGGTGTCATTCATGATCGATCCTCGACGGTCCGTGGCGGACATCGGTGCACCGCTGGTCCGGCCTCGATAGGTACGCTCAGGGTTTCTGGCGCAGCAGATCCTTATACTGCATGAAGTCGGTGCGAACCGCCTGGAGATGGGCGAGTGCCTCCTTCGTGCCATAGTAAGTCACCGGCTGCTTGAAGCCCTGCTCCAGATCCTTCGCATAGGCCGGCTGCTCGGTGATCTGCTTCATGACGCTCGCCATCTTCTCGACGATCGCCGCATCGGTGCCCTTCGGGAAGGCGACGATGTAGGGCTTTTCCATGACGAAGTTGACGCCGTTTTCCTTGAAGGTCGGGATGTTGCCCAGCAGCGGGTTACGCTCGCCGTTGAACTGCGCGAGAACCGCCATATCGCCCGTGGTGCCGTAATCTTTCACCGCGCCGAAGGTGATGGCGCCCAAGTCGATGCGGCCGCCCAGAAGCGAGGTGATCTTCTCGGAAGCCGAGCCGGTATCGACGATCTTGAGCTTCACCCCCGCGAGGTTTTGGAAAATAAGGCCTTGCAGGTGAGAGTAGCCGCCAAGTTCGGTGCCATAGATGACGGTGCCGGGCTGCGCCTTGGCCTTGGCGACCAGGTCGCCGACGGTCTTCAGGCCGGATTTCTTGCCGGCGACGAACACCGTGCCCTTGTCGACGCCGGCGATGCAGGAAATCGCAAAGGCGTCGATGCCATAATCGGCAAGGCCGGCGACCTCGTTGACGATCAACTGGCCGGTGTGGCCGAACAGCATCGTACTGCCGTCGGGCGCCGCGTTCTTCACCTGGGACGTCGCGATGGTGCCGCCGCCGCCACCCATGTTGGTGATGACCATGGACTTGCCGGTAATCTTCTCGAAGTATTTGGCCATGGTACGCGCGTTGAAATCGGTATCGCCGCCGGCGCCGGCCGGTACGATGACCTGGACCGTCTTGGCGGGCCAGGCCGTCGCATCCGCCGACATGGCGGAAGCGGCAGCCACCGACAGGACTGAAGCAAGCAGGCTGACACTCAGGGACTTTTTCATGATCCACCTCCTCTTATGATTCCAGATCGCGTGACCGATCAGAACCGAATTTGGATATTGATATTTTGAAATATCAGAATATCATTGTAAAGGTGATTCTTCATGGAGCCGCTTTATCAAGCCATGGACTGCCAAGTGGACAGCTACGTCGACTGCTCGACGTTCACCAAGATCAACCTGCGCCTGCCCATGGTGGCGCAGGTGTACGCGGCCATGCGCTCGCATATCATCGAACTGGCCTGGCGGCCGGGCCAGTTCATCGCCAAGGCCGATATCGCCGAAGCCCTCGGCGTCAGCCAATCGCCCGTTCGCGAGGCGCTGCTCAAGCTGGAGGCGGATGGCCTGGTCGAGATCGTGCCGCGGTCACGGACGGTCGTCACGTTCATCGACACCCGCCATGCGGTGGAAGCCCAGTTCCTGCGGGTCTGCATCGAGGTCGAGGTCGTGCGCACGATCGCCAACGGCAAGATCTTCGGGGCCGCGGCGACAGACTTCGAAAGCATCCTGAAGCACCAGGAGTTCTGCGCTTCGCAAGGGGACCTGGCAGGATTCTCCGCCTGCGACAACGAATTCCATGCCCGCCTCTGCCGGCTGGCCGGAGTCGAGGGCCTGTGGTCGGTGGTCATGGCGAGGCGCTCTCACATCGACAGGCTCCGCAGCCTCGATCTTCCCTCGCAGGGCAAGGTCGAGGCGGTTTTGCGCGATCACCAAGCCATCCTGGCGGCGCTTCGCGAAGGCAACGCCGAAAAGGCCGAGGCGGCGGTCCGCGCCCATCTGGCCGGCACCCTGGGGCGGGTGGAACGCCTGAAGGCGCGCCATCCGGAGTGCTTCGGCCCGAACGAAGAAATTCGGCAAACGTCATGACGGATTATCCGATCCGCAAACTGGCGCTCGATTTCGCCGTGGCAAGCATCCGTGAACGCTTCCTCAAGCTGACGACCGGGCAGGTTTACGACGTGCTGGCCGAACTCGGCCACCCCGGACGGGCGATGGAGCCCGGCATCTATCCGCTGGTCCCATCCATGAAGGTAGCCGGCCCCGCCTTCACCGTGCACGCAACCACCACACCCAGCATGGCCGCCGTCGACACCCGTCTGGCCATGGTGCAAAGCATGACCGAGGGATGCATCCAGATCCGCAATTCGGGCGGCAACTTCGACGTTGGCCATTTCGGCGAGATCAATGCCACCGCGGCCTTTGCCGCCGGCTGCCAGGGCGCCGTGCTGGACGGCTCGACGCGCGATTCGAACTGGCTGATCGAGATGGGCTTTCCGACCTTCTGCCGGTACCGCAGCCCAGCGCAAAGTTTCGGGCGCTACATGGTGACCGACTACCAGGTCCCGATCTTCGTGCGCGGCATGGACGGCCACCTCCTGGTCGAACCCGGCGACTTCGTGGTCGGCGACAACGACGGCGTCGTCATCGTGCCCAGGGCGCTGACCCTCGAAACCCTGGAGAGAGCCGAGAAAAAAGCGGCCAGCGAGACGTTGAGCCGGGCCGAAGTGGCGGCCGGCAAAAGCCCGCTCGACGTCCAGGAAAAATACGGCAAGTTCTGAAGCCGGCGGCCCACCGCGCCGCCTGGAGGATACGTCATGAAAATCGAAAAGATCACCGTCACGCCGATCGCCATTCAGGACCCGCCGTTGCTCAACGTGCTGGGCATCCACCAGCCCTACGCGCTGCGTTCGGTGATCGAGGTGACGGCCGACAACGGCCTGGTCGGGTTGGCCGAGACCTATGGCGACAGCAACACCCTGAACGGCCTCAATCGCGTCAAGGACCTGTTGCCCGGGCTCGACCCGTTCCGCCTCAACGAACTGCAAGCCCTGGTCGAACGCGGGCTGGCCGGCATGGCGGTCAAGGACGGCAGCATCCTGGCCCCCGGCACCATCCCCGAGCGGGCCAAGGCCATCGCGTTTGCCGCCTTCGAAACCGCCTGTCTCGACCTCCAGGGCAAGCTCCTGGGGCTGCCGGTGGCCGAGGTGCTGGGCGGACGGGTCCGCGACGCGGTGCCGTTCAGCGCCTATCTGTTCTACAAGAAGGGCCGCCATCTCGGCGCCGCCCACGACGATCCCTACGGCGCCGCCGAGACGCCGGAAGCCGTGGTCCGCCAGGCCAAGGCGTTCGTCGTCGAATACGGCTTCAAGTCGCTCAAGCTCAAGGGCGGGGTCTACGAACCGGCGGTCGAGATCGAGACCATGCGCCAGCTGCGTCGCGCCTTCCCGGACCATCCGCTGCGTCTCGACCCCAACGGCGGCTGGACGGTGAAGACCGCCATCGCGGCGGCGCGCGAGCTTTCGGGCACGCTGGAATACCTGGAAGACCCTGTGCTCGGCTTCGCCGAAAGCGCCGAGGTGGCCCGCGCCATCTCGATGCCGATCGCCACCAACATGGTGGTGGTCAGCTTCAAGGATCTGGCCGAATCCATCCGCCATGGCTCCGTCCAGGTGGTCCTCTCCGACCACCACTACTGGGGCGGCATGCGTGCCACCCAGAGCCTGGCCCAGATCTGCTCGATCTGGGGGCTGGGGCTGTCCATGCACTCCAATTCCCACCTTGGCATCAGCCTTGCCGCCATGGTCCACGTCGCCGCCGCCTGCACCAACCTGACCTACGCCTGCGACACCCATTACCCATGGCAGCAGGACGAGGTGGTAACGGGCGGCAAGCTCAAGTTCGTCGACGGCGCCCTGCCGGTGCCCACCCGTCCTGGTCTCGGCGTCGAGATCGACCACGACGCGCTCGACCGCCTCCATCGCCGGTATCTGGCCTGCGCGGACCTCGACCGCGACGACGTCAAGGAAATGCGCAAGTACGTCCCCGACTGGAAGGGCACGCTGCCCCGGTTCTGAGGGCTTAAAAGCGCGCCGAAGCCGTTTGGCGGCCGAAATCGCATCGACGCGCGGTGCGGTCATGCTGTTATATGCTTAGGGAAATGAAACCGGGATCGCGGGGACGCGGATCCCGGCCAGTTCACCGTCTTTCCAGGAGTCGACAATGGGATCACTGACGGATAAGCGGGCTTTCGTCACCGGCGCCGAACAGGGCATCGGCAAGGCCGTGGCCGAAAGCCTGCTCAAGGCCGGCTGCGACATCGCCATCCATTACTACATGGGCGAGGACGGGCCGAAGGAAATCATGGCCCTCGCCGCCTCTCTCGGCCGCCGGGCTTCCGCCTTCCAGGCCGATTTGACGGACGAAAAGGCGGCCGTCGAAGTGGTGGCGAAAGCGGCGGCGTTCCTGGGCGGCCTCGACGTACTGGTCAACAACGTCGGCGGGCTGGTCGAGCGCCGGTTGTTGGGCAACGTCGACGTGGCCTTCTGGCGCACCGTCATCGACATCAACATGACAACCATGATGCTGGTAACGCGCGAGGCGGTACCGCACCTCGCCAAGGCCAACGGCGCCTCCATCGTCAACCTGTCGTCGCTGGCCGGCCGCAAGGGCGGCCACCCCGGATCGCTGGTCTATTCGATGACCAAGGGCGCGGTCCTGACCTTCACCCGGGCGCTCGCCAACGAGCTGGGGCCCCAGGGCATCCGCGTCAACGCGGTGGCGCCGGGGCTCATTCTCGGCACCCGCTTCCACAACACCCATACGACGAAGGCGTCCGCCGACGAGACCATCCGGGGCATCCCCCTGGGCCGGGCCGGCGATGTTTATGACATCGCCCGGCCGATCGTCTTTCTGGCGTCGGAATACGATGGGTTCATCACCGGCGAAACCCTCGACATCAACGGCGGAGTATACTGCGCCTAGCCATCCCCCCACCCTTTCGAGAAAGAGGCGTCGCATGCTCAAGACCCGGCTTCTTCATCCCGAAATCCTTAAGGTGCTCGGCACCTCCGGCCATTTCTCGCAAGTCCTGATCGCCGATGGCAACTATCCGTTCGCGTCGCGCTCGGGGCCCAACGCCACCGTGGTCTACCTCAACCTGACGCCGGGGATTCCCAAAACCACCGAGGTGCTCGACGTGCTGCTCGACGTCATTCCCCTGCAGGGCGCCGCGGTCATGAAGATCCCGACCGGCGAGGTGGCGCCCATCCAGGACGAGTACCTCAGGATGCTGCCCGCGGGCATCGAGCTGAAGCGCCTGGATCGGTACGACTTTTACGACACCGTCTGTTCGCCGCTCACCACGCTCGTCGTCGCCACCGGCGAAAAGCGGCGATTCGCCAACCTGCTGCTCACCATCGGCGTGGTGAAGCTGGAGCAAAGCGAGACGTACTAGCCAATAGAAGGAGGGACCATGGCGCCCGAGTCTCCCTATTCCATCAACTACGACGTCGCCTACGGCTTTCTCAAGCTGATCGATATCGACAAGATCCGCTCCGGGGTGACGGACGAATGGTTCAACCAGACCCTTTGCGAGGTGAACGACAGCGTCATCCGCCTCGGCGTGGTCCGCGGCGAATTCCATTGGCACAAGCACGACAACGAAGACGAGTTCTTCTATGTCGTCGATGGGACTCTTTTCATCGACCTTGAGGACCAGATCGTCGAGTTGAAGCCGCGTCAGGGATTCACCGTACCGAAAGGCGTGCTGCATCGCACCCGCGCGCCGGAACGCACGGCCATCCTGATGGTCGAACCGAAGACGGTGGTCGCCACCGGCGACTGAACGGCACCGCGCTGTTTTTGGAACGTCCGCTCACGCGGCGTCGGGGGAATCGGCCTTGTCTCGTCGAAGCAATCCCAGACCGACGATAAGCGCCGGCACGGCGGCGATCAGGTACCCCGCGCCGTAGCTGCCTGAAACGGCCAGGATGGCGGCGAAGACCAGCGGATAGAGTGTCGAACTGCCCATGATGAAGACGATGACGCCGCCGGTGGTGGCGCCGACCCGGCCGGCCGGCGCCAGACGCGCCACCTCGGCCAGAAGGACGCCGTGCCAACTGAAGGCGGTGGCGGTGTAGACGACGGCCACCGCCGTCACCGCCGGGACCGGCCAGCCGGGCGCCACCAGCCCCATCGCCACCGAACCGGCGGCCATCACCAGACCGAGCCCGGCCAGAACCACGCGGGGCGAAGCGACGGAGCCGGCGATGGCGCCCCACAGCATGCGGGTGACGACGGCGACCCCCTGGGCCACCGAGAACACGGTGCCGGCGGTGGTCAGCGAGTGGCCGAGGCCGTTCACCAGATAGGTGACGAAGAAGGAATCGAACAGGGCCTGCAGGCCGACGAAGGTGAACGCCGCCGCCACCAGGTGGCGCAGGCGGGGATCGGCGGTCGCCGCCTTCAGCGCCGTCCGCGCATCGGCCAGGAACGAGCGATGGCCGGCGTGGCGGTCGTCGTCGAACTGGGCCCGGAACGGCTGCAAGGCTAGGGCAAGCGCCATATACAAAATTCCGGTCGCCAGGAAGGCGCCCCGCCACCCGAACTGAAGGGCGAGAAACGGCACCAGCACGCCGGCCAGCAGGCCGCCGGCGGGAACGCCGGTCTGTTTGATCGAGAAGAACAACGGCGCCCGCTTGGGCGGGCAGTGACGGGCCAGCACGTGGGAGCTGGCCGGCGTCGAGATGCCGGGGCCGGGGCTGACCAGAATGGCCGAAACGGCGAACAGGACCAGGATCCCGGGAGCGGCCATGAACATGGCGGCGCCCGTCGCCAGCAGGGCGAACTGGCACATCCGCCAGCCCCCGAAACGCTCGATGAAGCCGCCCGAGCCCATGGCCAGGACCATGGCCACCGACGACAGGATGCCGGAATAGGCGCCGACCAGCGCCGGGTTGGTCCCCAGCTCCTCGGAAATGACCGGCGCCAGGACCGGCAGCACCAGCCGGCTCATCGAAACGAAGGTCTGCTGCACGAAAAGGGCGGAAACGGCGATGAGGAGAAGCCGCGTCGGCCTCGGGGATTCGCCCCCGCTTGGAACCATTGGATCGACCGTTGGGCTGAAACAGAATGACGGGTCCGAAGGGACCGCTTCCCATAGCAGGATCGGGCATCCGACACAATCGTCCGATGCCCGATCCGCCGGCCCGCCACACGGCGGGCCGCCCCCCAAGTCAGTGGTATCGCTGGCGCCGCAGGCGACGGCCGCCGGTTTGGGCGGCCGCCGCGGATCGGCGTTGCCGGTCAGGCCAGCAGGACGTCGAAGTGGACCAGCGCGGTGTCGGTGCTGCCGTCGGCATCTTGGGCCACGTACTGAACGGTGTCATGGCCGGTGAAGCCCGCCTTGGCCTTGTAGATGGCGGTGCCGGTATTGGCGTCCCATGTCACCGTGCCGCCCTTGGCGGTGGTCGCGGCAATGCCCTTCACCGCCAGACCGCCGTCGGGGGCCTTGTCGTTGCCCAGCAGGTAGCGGGTATTGAAGTAGAGCGCCTTGCCGGCCTGGGTCGTCCAGAGATCGTCGACGGCGTTCACCGGATTGCCGCTGCCGCCCGAGGACGGCGGAGGCGTCGTGGAACCGCCGTCCGTCGGCGACATGACGGGGCCACCCTTGCCGACCTGCACATGGAAGGTGCCGGTGTCGGTGCAACCGTCGTTGTCGGTCACCGTGTACTGCACGCAGTCCTTGCCCTGCCAGCCGGCCACCGGCTTGTAGTTGATGCTGCCGTCGGAAGCGAAGGTGACGGTGCCGCCGGCAGCGCTCTTGCTGGCCACCGCCGTCACCTTGAGGCTGCTGTCGTGACCCTTGTCGTTGGTCAGGAGATAGCGGGCGTTCTGCCACATGACCTGGCCGACGTCGATCTTCCATATATCGTCGTCGACGGCGGTGACCGGGCCGCTGCCGTCAGAGGATGGGGGCGGCGTCGTGGACCCGCCGTCGGACGGCGGCGGCACCGTGGTCCCGCCCTTGCCGACCTGCACGTGGAATGTGCCGGTGTCGGAACTGCCGTCCTTGTCGGAAACGGTGTATTGGACCGAGTCCTTGCCCTGCCAGCCGGCGAGCGGCCTATACGAGATGGTGCCGTCGCTGTCGAAGGTGACGGAGGCGCCGGCGGCGCTCTTGGCCGCCACCGCGGTCACCTTGAGCCCGCCGTCGAGACCCTTGTCGTTGGCCAGGAGATAGCGGGCGTTCTGCCACATGGTCTGGCCGACGTCGATCTTCCACAGGTCGTCGTCAACAGCGATCACCGGGTTGCCGGTGCCGCCGGAAGACGGAGGCGGCGTCGTGTCGCCGCCACCCGACGGGGGCGGCGTGGAGCCGTTGGGATTGGCCGCCTTGGCATGGTCCAGGCGGGTGACGAAATCCTTGTAGAAGGCGGCCTGATACTGCTGCACCGTGGCCGCGCCCTCGTATGCGCCGAGCTTGAGCGACGGATCGGTCTTGTCGGTCCAGTAGTTAGGGCCGTGGCCGGTCTGGGCGAAGGAGCCGCCCCAACTCGCGGCCGTCGGGTTGTTGTCGTCGGCGTTATCCAGGAGATAGAGCAGCGACGGCGTGTCGCCCGCCTTCAGGGCCCAGCCCATTTCCTTGATGAAGAAATCGCCCAGCGCCCCGTGGCCCCTGACGTCGTCCATCTTCCAACTGTTCACGGCGTTGCCGGACGTATCCACATACATGCCCCGCGCCGTCGAGTCGTCCTCGATCCACCACAGGTTCTTGAAGTTGTTGTAGACGTAATCGCGCGCTGCCGGGTCCTGCTGGGTGTTCCAGGAACCGATGCTGTAGAGCTTGATCTTGCCGGCGATCGACGGGTCGTCGTGCAGCGCCTGGGCAACGTCGGTCATGGCCCCCCAGGTCAGCACCCACAGCGGTTCGCTGGAGGCGTGCGCGGCCTTGATGATCGCCTGGGAACCTGCGGTCGGGCTCGACCAGCCCTGCGAGGGGGCCACCGGGATGCTGCCCTGGGTGACGATCGACTTCAGGTAATCGGGCGTCGGATAATCCGAAGACCAGGTCTTGAGCTTCGAATAGTCCTGGGTATAGGCGTCGATGACCTTGTGGATGTCGGACGCCCGTCCGCCGTACTTGGTCGGACTCGACACCAGGCCGACCAGGTCGACCTTGTCGGCATAGAGAAAGGCATGGACCATGGATTGGTAGTCGTCCTGGTCCGCGCCGCCGATATCGGTGGAGATGAGCACGCGGGGTTTAGCCATTGCGTTAGACCTTCCTTCCCGAGATTATTTGGTTATTGCAGGAAAACGAAAACAGGCTTCCTTAAGGGGTAGCCACCGGCTCCGAAGGCGACGGCCGCCGGTTTGGGCGGCCGTCGCGGATCGGCGTTGCCGGTCAGGCCAGCAGGACGTCGAAGTGGACCAGCGCGGTGTCGGTGCTGCCGTCGGCGTCTTGGGCCACGTACTGAACGGTGTCATGGCCGGTGAAGCCCGCCTTGGCCTTGTAGATGGCGGTACCGGTATTGGCGTCCCATGTCACCGTGCCGCCCTTGGCGGTGGTCGCGGCAATGCCCTTCACCGCCAGGCCGCCATCGGGGGCCTTGTCGTTGCCCAGCAGGTAGCGGGTATTGAAGTAGAGCGCCTTGCCGGCCTGGGTCGTCCAGAGATCGTCGACGGCGTTCACCGGATTGCCGCTGCCGCCGGAAGACGAGGGTGGCGGCGTAGTCCCGCCCTCGGACGACGGCATGACGACGCCGCCCTTGCCGACCTGGACGTAGTAGACCCCGGTGTCGGAACTGCCGTCCTTGTCGGTCACCGTGTAGGCGACGTTGTCCTTGCCCTGCCAGTTGGCCACCGGCCGGTAGGTCATGGTGCCGTCGGAGGCGAATGACACCGAGGCGCCGGCGGCGCTCTTGCTGGCCACCGCGGTCACCTTGAGCCCGCCGTCGAGCCCCTGGTCGTTGATCAGCAGGTAGCGGGCGTTCTGCCACATCGTCTGACCGACGTTGGTCGACCAGCCGGCGTCGTCGACCGCGACGACCGGGTTGCCGCTGCCGTCGGAAGACGGGGGCGGCGTCGTGGACCCGCCGTCGGACGGCGGCGGCACCGTGGTCCCGCCCTTGCCGACCTGCACGTGGAATGTGCCGGTGTCGGAACTGCCGTCCTTGTCGGAAACGGTGTATTGGACCGAGTCCTTGCCCTGCCAGCCGGCGAGCGGCCTATACGAGATGGTGCCGTCGCTGTCGAAGGTGACGGTGGCGCCGGCGGCGCTCTTGGCCGCCACCGCGGTCACCTTGAGCCCGCCGTCGAGACCCTTGTCGTTGGCGGTTAGGTAACGGGCGTTCTGCCACATGGTCTGGCCGGCGCCGACCGTCCAGCCCGTGTCGTCAACAGCGATCACCGGGTTGCCGGTGCCGCCGGAAGACGGAGGCGGCGGCGTGCTGCCACCACCGGAAGGAGGCGGCGTCGTGTCGCCGCCACCCGACGGGGGCGGCGTGGAACCGTTGGGATTGGCCGCCTTGGCGTGGTCCAGGCGGGTGACGAAATCCTTGTAGAAGGCGGCCTGGTAATCCTGCACCGTGTCGGCACCCTCGTACGAGCCGCACTTGTCCGCCGCCGAGGTCTTGTCGGTCCAATAGTTGGGGCCGTGGCCGGTCTGGGCGAAGGAACCGCCCCAGCTCGCGGCACCGGGGTTGTTGTTGTCGGCGCCGTCAAGCAAGTACAGGAGCGACGGCGTGTCGCCCATCTTCAGGCCCCAGGGCATCGCCTTGTAGAAGGTTTCGCCCAGCGCCCCGTGGCCCTGCGCGTCACCCATCTTCCAGGTGTTGGTGGCGCTCCCGGAGTCGTTCACGTACATGCCGCGGAACGTCGAATCGTTCTCGATCCACCACAGGTTCTTGAAGTTGTTGTAGACGTAATCGCGCGCTGCCGGGTCCTGCTGGGTGTTCCAGGCGCCGATGGAATAGACCTTGATCTTGCTCTGGATCGACGGGTCGTCGTGCAGCGCCTGGGCAACGTCGGTCATGGCCCCCCAGGTCAGCACCCACAGCGGTTCGCTGGAGGCGTGCGCGGCCTTGATGATCGCCTTCGAGCCCGCGGTCGCGCTCGACCAGCCCTGGGACGGGGCCACCGGGATGCTGCCCTGGGTGACGATCGACTTCAGGTAGTCCGGCGTCGGATGGTCCGAGGACCAGGTCTTGAGCTTCGAATAGTCCTGGGCGTAGGCGTCGATGACCTTGTGGATGTCGGACGCGCGTCCGCCGTGCTTGGTCGGGCTCGACACCAGGCCGACCAGGTTGACCTTGTCGGAATAGAGAAGAGCATGGACCATGGACTGGATGTCGTCGGGGTCCGAGCCGCCGATGTCGGTGGAGATGAGAACGCGGGGTTTAGCCATTGCGTCAGGCCTTCCTTCCAGAGGTTGTTTGGTCATTGCGGGGGGGGGGTGAAATCAGCTTTCCGTGAGACTGCGCCGGAGCGAATCCAGGAACGGCCGGGAGAGATATTCGAAGGCGGTGCGTTGGCCGGTCATCACCATCACCTCGGCCGGCATGCCGGGGGAAAGCTCGATGCCGGGCACGATGGCGGCGAGGCTGGCGCGGTCGACCTCGACACGAACCTTGAAGTAGGTGGCCTGCGTCTGCGGATCGACGATGCGGTCGGCCGACACGTCGCGGACCCGGCCCTCGATGCGCGGCAGGGTGCGCTGCGCGAATGCCGAGAGCACGACCTGCACCACCTGGCCCTTGCGCACCACGTCAATGTCCGTGGGGGCGATGCGGGCGTCGATCACCAGGTCCTCGTCGCTGGGCACGATGTCGAGAATAGGGTCGCCCGATCCGATGACTCCGCCGACGGTATGCAGGCGCATCTGGACCACGGTGCCGGGGACCGGCGCCTTGACCACCAGCCGCCGCAGCACGTCGCTGGCGGCCAGCAGGCGTTCCTTGGTCTCGGTCAGCTTGCCGACGACCTCGTTGAGCCGGGTACTGACGTCTTCCTGCCATTCGACGTCGAGCTGCACGATCCGCTGCGTGGACTCGCCGATCGACTGGTGCGAGCGGGCGATGGCGGCGCGCGTGGTGGCCTGCTGACCCAGCAGCTCGGCTTGTTCGCGCTGCAGCGCCAGAAGGCGCGGCTTGGGTGTCAGCCCCTTGCCGACGAGGTAGGCAACCGTCGCGATCTCTTCCTCGATGATGGAAAGCTGTCGGTCGCGGCTGACGGCCTGGGCGCGCAGACCGGCGATTTCCTCCTCGATCTCGGCGATGCGCTGGCGGAGCAGGTCCTGGCGGCCGAGCAGCGAGGCGCGGCGGTCAACCATCAGCTTGCGCTGGGCCTCCAGCAGGGCGATGACCTCGGGCTCGGCGGCATGGTCGGCCAGTTCGGGCGGCAGGCGCAGGGCGCCCTCGCCGTCGCGCTCGGCCACCAGGCGGGCCTCCATCGCCAGGTACTGGCGGTGCTGGGTCACCGTCAGGTCGTAGGTCGCGCGGGCGGCCTTGTCCGCGAGCACGACCAGCGGGTCGCCCGCGGCCACCCGGCTGCCGTCGGCCACGAGAAGGCGCTCGACGATCCCGCCCTCCAGGTGCTGCACGGTTCGCCGGCTGCCGTCCGGACTGACGATTCCCGGGCCGATGGCAGCGCTGGCCAGCGGCACCAGGGCCGACCAGGCGCTGAGGCCGCCGAAGAAGGCGAGGCAGACGGCGGTACCGCCGAGGACCGGCCCCAGCAGCGTGTGGCGCAGGGCGGGGGCAGCGAGGGCGAGGGTGGATTTCATCGCTATTTCCTTCAGTGGGTTGACGCGGCGCGGGCCAGGGCGGATACCGCCTGGGGCGGTTGTCCGGTCAGCATCGGCCAGATGTCCCCGGCCGGCCCGAAGGCCTCGACGGCACCGTCGCGGAGGTAGACCAGCAGGTCGGCACTTCCCAGGAGAGCCGGGCGGTGGCTCACCATCACGATCGTGCAGCCCCGCTGCTTGGCGGCCGCCAGGGCGGCGACCAACGCCGCCTCACCCTCGCCATCCAGATGGGCGTTCGGCTCGTCGAGGATCAAAAGCTTGGGATCGCCATAGAGCGCACGCGCCAGGCCGATGCGCTGACGCTGGCCGCCCGACAACCGGAGACTGACGTCGTCGACACGGGTTTCGTAGCCCTGGGGCAGGCGAAGGATCATTTCGTGGATCTGGGCCAGCTTGGCCGCCGCGACGATGAGCTTCGGGTCCCCTTCGGCCATGCGGGCGATGTTCTCGCCGACGGTCCCGGCGAAGAGCGCGACCTCCTGAGGGAGATAGCCAAGATGGGGGCCAACCTCGGCGTGGCTCCAGTCGGCCAGGTCGGCGTGGTCGAGACGGACGTGTCCGGCGCTCGGGCGCAGGGCCCCGACCAGCAGGCGACACAGCGTGCTCTTACCGGCCCCCGATGGACCGACGATCCCGACCGACGCCCCCGCCGGAACCGAGAAGGATATGTTGCACAGGAGCGGCCGTTCCATGCCGGGCAGCGCATACGCCATTTCCTCGACGGAGAGTTCGCCGGCCGGCTCGGGCAGCGGCATCTGCATCGGCGTCGCGGGATAACGTGCCAGCAGGGCCTTCACCCGGCGCCACGAGCCGCGTACCGAAACGAACTGCTTCCACGAGCCCAAGAGTTGATCCACCGGAGCAAGGGCGCGGCCGAGCAGGATGGATGCGGCGATCATGCCGCCGGCGGTCAACTCGCCGCGAACAACCAGCCACGCGCCCAGGCCGAGGATGGCGGTCTGCATGAACATCCGCGCCGCCTTTGAGAAGCCCTGAAGCCGGAGTGCGCGGTCGGATGCGGTCTGCTGGGCAGTCAGGGCGGCATCCTGGGCGCCCCTCCAGCGCTCCAGCAGCGCCGGCAGGAGACCCATGGCCTGAACCGTCTCGCCGTTGCGAAGCACGCCCTCCGCCAGCCCGTGGGCGTGGGACTGATGGGCGTCGCCCTGGCGCGTCGGATGCCTGGTGAGCAGTTCGCCGACCACCATCACCCCGAACAGAAGGATGGCCATCGCGATGGCGAATTGGCCGAGCCAGGGGTGCATGAACCAGAGCACAGCCAAGAACACCGGCGTCCACGGCGCATCGAGCAGCGGCGGCATCGCCGGGCCGGCGAGGAAGCCCCGGACCTGGCCGAGATCGCGGAGCGGCTGGGAGCCGGTAGGCTCGCCGGCCAACCCGGCGCTGAGGCCGGAGCGGATAAGGAGGGGGGCCAGCGTCCGGTCGAGCCAGGTGGCGGCCCGGGAAAGGATGTGGCCGCGGACCGCTTCAAGCGCCCCGAAGGTCATGTAGGCGGTGGCGGCAATGACGGTCAGCCACACCAGGGTGTCCAGGTGACCGGTGCCCAACACGCGGTCGAAGACCTGGAACATATAGATCGGCGAGGTCAGCACCAGCATGTTGATCGCCAGGCTGAAGAGGCCCGCCAGCAGGCAAGTCCAGGCAAGGGGGGCCGTCGCGACCGCGAGAATCGCGGTCGGGCGCGTCGAAATCTTCATGGACGCCGTTCCTCTATGACAGGCGACAGACGAACGTTGCTGCCGCTTTTTTTCATTAGTCGCGAAGCCCTTATGGAGTACTCACCATAGGCTAGAAATTTCGGATATCCATTAGACCCCTAGGGATACCACGTAGGCGAAAGTGATACTGCGGCGCGACATAAGGGAAGCGATCATGGATAACGGCTTATGAAACCTGAAGTTTTGCTACTCCATGGAGTAATCCCATGACACCATGACGTTGCTGTGTCATTTCTGTGATGTGCGCTGTGTCATTTCTGTGACGTCTGCCAAAGGCGCTTTTCTGTTCTTGGGAGATAGATGCGAATGGCCGTTTCCCGCCGTGGAAGGTCGGGATTTCCACCATTTCCGGGGGCATGCCGTATCCAGCGCGCCTTCGTCCATGACGCGCCGACGGAACCGAAGGGTCCTCGGTCAATCCTGCTTTCAAAAGGAAAAGGAAGCGCGGATCGTCGCCGGCGGTCGGCGTGGCCGATGCGTCCGCAGCCGGCCTTTATGGCCGCGAGAACGACGGCGGTTTGTCCCAGCCGGGCGGCGGCGGATCGGCCGCGACGGCGATGTCCACCAGGCAATTGACGCTGGGGCCCTGCCCCAGGCTTGAGGTCCCGACATCGGCGGTCAGCACGTTTGGGTTGCCGTGGCGGTCGATCGGCATCGGCGCGTCGGGATCGTCGGGGTCATACCAGGCGCCGGTGGCCATGACGACGACTCCGGGCCTGACGGCGGCGGTAAGCCGCGCCCCGGCCAGACAGGCGCCGCGGTCGTTGAAGACGCGCACCACCTGCCCCTCGGCGATGCCGCGCGCCGCGGCGTCCCTGGGATTGATCAACACCGGCTCGCGCCCGGCCACCTTGCCCGCCGCCCCCACCGAGGTCTGGTCGAGTTGGGAATGCAGCCGGTTTTCGGGCTGCGGCGACAGCAGGTGAAGGGGATGGCGCGCGGTCGCCGGGCTGCCCAGCCATTCGGCGGGCGCGAACCAGCCGGCATGCCCCCCGCAGTCGGCGTAACCGAAAGAGGCGATGGTCCGGCTGAACAGTTCGATTTTCCCCGACGGCGTGCCGAGCGGCGCCCCCTCGGGATCGGCGACAAAGGTCCCCATCGGCACCACCGGCCCGGGATCGTCGACCAGGTCGGCCAGGTCGACGGCGCTCATTTCCCGGAACCGCTCGAACGGCGGAAGCTCCGGGTGGTTGCGCACGAAGCCCTCGTAAATCCAGCGCAGCCAGTCGTCGGCCGAACGCCCCTCGGTGAAGGCGTCCTCGAAACCCAGGCGAGCCGCCATCAGGCGGAACACCTCGTGGTCGGTCCTGGCCTCGCCGCGTGGCGGCAGGATCTGATGGCTGTAAAAGATTTCACTGCCGCGCCGGGCGACGCAGACGTCGCCGCGTTCCAGCCCGACGCAGACGGGAAACACGATGTCGGCGTGCCGGGCGATGGGATTCCAGTGGGTCTCGTTGACGATGACGGTTTCCGGCCGCTTCCAGGCCTGCCGCAGGCGGTTGAGGTCCTGGTGGTGGTGGAAGGGGTTGCCGCCGGCCCAGTAGACCAGCCGGATATGGGGAAAGGTGAGGCGCTGCCCGTCATAGTCGATGGTGGCGCCGGGATTGAGCAGCAGGTCGGCGATGCGGGCCACCGGAATGAACGTCTTGACCGGATTGTCGCCCTGCGGCAGGGCCGGCCCCCGCAGGCGCACGCCGTGCCGGCCGACGGCGTTCATGCTGCCCAGGCCGAAGGCCAGGCCGCAGCCTGGCTGGCCGATCTGGCCGACCAGGGCGGCCAGGGTGATCGCCATCCAGAAGGCCTGCTCGCCGAATTCGGCGCGCTGCAGCGACCATGCGCAGGCGACCAGCGACGGGCCGACGACCAGCCGCCCGGCGACCTCGCGAATCCGCTCGGCCGGGCAGTCGCAGATCGCCGCCGCCCACTCGGGCGTCTTGGCGACGCCGTCTTCGCGCCCGATCACGTAGGCGGCGACCTGCTCGTAGCCGACCGTACAGCGCGCCAGGAATGCCTCGTCGGCCCGCTTGGCCTCGATCAGCGCGTGGGCGACGCCCAGCATGAAGGCGGTGTCGGTTCCCGGCCGGATGGACAGGCACTCGACCCCGGGGAAGTCGGGCGCGTCGTCGGCCGTCGGCGACACCACGACCAGACGGCATCCGCTCTCGGCGCAGCGCCGCAAGCCGCCGGGAACATGATGACGCACGAAGCCCCCACCCTCCACTTGGGTGTTGCGCGGCGTGATTCCGCCGAAGGCCAGGATGAAGGCGCCGGCCGCCGCCACCGAGGCCCAATCCGGCGTGCAGGAGGCCGGGTCGCTGAAGTCCCCGCCCAGAATGCGGCTCAGCAGCACCGAGCCGGCGGCATGGCTGTAGGTGTTCTTGGCGAAGGTAAAGCCGCCGGCCAGGGTCATGAACCGCTTCAACTGGCTTTGCGGGTGGTGGAAGCGCCCGGCGCTGCCCCAGCCATAGGAGCCGGCGAAGATCGATTCGTTGCCGAAGCTCCGGCCAACCCGTTCGATCTCGTCGGCGGCCAGGGCAATCGCCTGGTCCCACGGGACGGGAATGAACGGCTCGGCCCCGCGCCGCCGCTCGTCGGGCCGGCCGCCCCGGCGTGCCGTCAGCCACCCCTCGCGCACGGCGGGACAGCCGATGCGCAGGGGATGGTCGGCCAGTTCGGCATACCCCCGCATAAGCGGCGACGGCGACGGATCCTCGGCCAGCGGGTCCAGGCGCAGCCCGCCGTCGGCGGCGAATGACGCCCTCGCCGCGCCCCAGTGGGTGCCGATGGAAAGACCGTGTGCCGTCTTCTTGGAGCCGCCGCCCGCCTTGCCGTCGAATGCCGCCATCTTTCCGCCGGGTTGCCGATCAGTGAGGGGATGGCGACAGCAGATCGCCGTTCGCCGCGAACTCCATGTCGATCGGATCGGACACTACGTCAAGGGCCGGATGCCTGGCGACCTCGTCGAGGAGCGCCTGGGAGACGAACATCCGGTCCAGGGTCGCGGTGTTGCGAATCCAGCACAGGCGCACGTCGTCGGGCGTCACCGGGCCGGCCGAAGCGAAGGCGTAGTCGACGGCCATCCGGTCGGTCTTGCCGATGATCGGCAGGCGCCCCTTTTCGGGTGTCACCGCGGTGACGCAGTTGACGTCGGTGTAGCCGCGGTCGAGCTTGTCGGCGAACCGCTGGGTGACGAAGTCGGCCAGGCCGACGCCCAGACCGTTGCCGTGCGACTTCTCGGTCAAGTCGCGCAGCACGATGCGGGTGATGTGCGGATGGTCGAGCGGCGGCTCGTAGATGTTCATGACGCGGCCGATCACCTTGGTGTCCATGCCGGTGCCGCTGATTTCCTTGCCGCTCTCGTCGACGATCAGGATGTCGAGGCGGTCGAACGGCAGGTGCGGGCAGTTGTGCTTGGCCCGCTCGAGCAGCCTGACCTCCTCCTCGATGAAGTTCTCGGGCGTCACCGCCTCGATGACGGCGGCCTGGTTGAAGCCGTTCTCGACGATGCCGATGCCCAGGGTGATCGGCGCGCGGGCCAGGATGTGCTGCCCCGAGGCGATCAGGGTGCGCTCGTAGCCGAAGCGCACCGCCCAGCTGTGGGCGTTGATCGCGCCCTGATGCTTGCCCAGGCCGATCACCATCATCTTGGTCAGGCCGCTCTCGATGCGGCCGTTGAACTCGGTATGCGGCTTGATGCGGTTGACGACGATGATGGCGTCGCATTCCATGGCGTCGCGGCTGAAGGCGACGGGAATGCCCTCGGCGGTGGTGCCGAGGTCGACCACGTCCATCGACGAGACGATGGGCGCGCCGAGGCTTTGCTCGGTCACCCCCAGCCCCTCGAGCATGCCGGTCTGCCCCTCGGCGGTGGCGCCGCCGTGGCTGCCCATGGAGGGCACGACGATCGGCGTGGCGCCGACCTTCTTGACCTCGTTCACCGTCGCCCGCAGCACGGCGATCATGTCGGTGATGCCGCGGCTGCCGGCGGTGACCGCCACCCGCGAGCCCGGCTTGATGCGGCCGGCCAGGCCGACCCGCTTCATCTCCGCCGCGATGGTGGCGTCGATATCGGCGATGCGGGTGTCGTTCAGGCGTTGCGTAATTTGCGTCAACTTCGGATAGGTCATCGCGATCGTTCCTAGATCACCGGACCGGTGACGTAGATGTCCATGGCCCGGGTGTAGCCGGTGATCTCGGCGCGCGTGCGGGCGCCCGAGGCGACGTCGAGGACGGTCTTGAGGATGCGCGCTCCCGCTTCCGGCAGGCTCTCCGTTCCCTCGATCACGCCGGCCACCGACAGGTCCATGTGATCGCGCATCTTTTCCCAGGTCAGCGCGTTGCCGGTCAGCTTGACCACCGGCACGAAGGGAAAGCCCTGCGGCGCCCCCCGTCCCGTCGCAAACGCGATGACGTTGCAGCCCGCCGCCGCCAGGCCGGTCAGGATTTCCGGTTCGCGGCCGGGGGAGTCCATCACCACCAGTCCCTTGACGGTCGGCCGCACCCCGTATTCGTAAACCGCCTGGATCGGCGCCGTGCCGGCCTTGGCGATGGCCCCCAGCGACTTCTCCTCGATGGTGGTCAGTCCGCCCTTGATGTTGCCGCCGGTCGGCTGGCCGCCCCGCATGTCGCAGCCAACCGCCTTGGCGCGGTTTTCCATGCGCTGGACCAGGGCGATGATCTGGTCGCCGATCTCCTTGGTGGCGGCGTGCCGCGCCACGATGTGCTCGGCGCCGATGAATTCCGTGACCTCGCCCAGGATCGACGTGCCGCCGGCCGCCACGATCAGATCCGAGGCGACGCCGATGGCCGGCGTCGCCGACAGGCCCTGCGTGGTGTCCGAACTGCCGCACTTCATGCCGAGCACGATGTCGGCCAGGCCGCACGTCACGGTCTTCTGCAGGGACGCCTCGGCGACCATGTTCTGGACGATCAGCGTGCCCTCGGCCCGCGTCCGCGCGGCGCCGCCGGTCTCCTGCAAGCCGATCACCTCGACCCGCTTGCCGCTCTTGCGAATACCCGCCGCCACTTCCTCGATCGCCGTGCTCTCGCAGCCCAGGCTGACCAGCAGAACCGCCGCCAGGTTCGGGTTGCTGCCCAAACCGATCAGCACCTCGTTGACCCGCTTGATGTCGAGCGGCGTCTGGCAGCACCCCTGGTGATGGGTGAAGCTCACCGCGCCGTCGACCTGGCGGGCGATGTCCTCGGCCACCTCGTTGGCGCACACCACCGTCGACAGCACCCCCACGTAATTGCGCGTTCCCACTTGGCCGTCCGGCCGGCGATATCCCTGGAATTCCATCAACCTCGTCCTTTCCTCAGCTTCCGTCCGCCCGTGGCTCACGCCAGATCGCCGCGGCCGCGCAGGCTTTCGATGTTCTGAACGTGCGCGTGCGCGCCCTGCGGGATCGCCACCGTCGCCCGCCCGATCACCTCGCCGTATTTCAGGATGTCCTCGCCGTGGGCGATGTCCCTCAGCGCGAACTTGTGGCCGAAGGTGATGGCATCAAGCAGGGTGACGGAAACCGTCCCGTCGCCGATCCCGACCGCCGCAACTTCGCCCTTGCCGAGGTCGCGCAGCGCCGTCGCCACGTTGTCCTCTCGCTTAATCGCTATCGCATCTCGCTTCATCGATCGATCCCTCTCAAAGTCGGGCGGATCATTCCTCCGCCAACAGGTACCGCCTCATCCACCGGTTGACCGTCGGGCTTTCGGGCAAGGTCGGCATGCCGTCGTCCACCCTGCGGGCGCGTTCCTCGCCCCAGGCCAGCGCGGCCAGAGCCCGGAATTTTGCCCGCATTTCATCGCTGCTCATCGGCTGCTCGGGATCGCCGCGCCGGGTTTCCGACACCGCTTCCACGGTCCGGCCGTCACCGAGCAAGGCTTCGATGCGGGCCGGACGGATGGTTCTGGCGATCTTATCGTATTCCGGATCGGCGACGAGTTCCACGCGGCGCATCAGATCGCGCACGCCCCGGTTCTCCAGCACGGCCGGTTCGAACTCGGCCTGGGTAACGCGCCCCTTGAGCAGGGCGACGGCC
Organism: Shumkonia mesophila; assembly: GCF_026163695.1. Lineage (NCBI taxonomy): Bacteria > Pseudomonadati > Pseudomonadota > Alphaproteobacteria > Rhodospirillales > Shumkoniaceae > Shumkonia > Shumkonia mesophila. Next base: position 55,277 of record NZ_JAOTID010000001.1, read on the forward strand.
ACGCAATAGGGAATGGAGAACTTGGCGGCATAGCCGTCCTGCGGATCGGGATCGCCGGCGACGCGGATCGAGATGGCGTTGGAATGCACCAGCACCTTGCGTACCTCCGCCGTCCCCAGCCCCTCGCGGATCTGCAGGGCGGCCTCGACCGGCGTCATGGAATGGCCGCAGATGGGGTAGGCCTTGAAGGTGATCTCGCGAATCCGCCAGCGCGCACCCAGACCGTCGGTGCACGCCCCGGCGTCCGCCCCCTCCGGCGCCATGGCGGCGAACACGCCGCGGCTTCCCTCGAGAATCGAGGTCGGTCCCTCGACCCCCTCGCGGGCCAGCAGCGCGGCCAGCAAGCCGGACTGGGCGGCCCTGCCGGGATGCAGGTTCTTGGCGGCCGGGGCATCGGGCAGAACCTCCCACAAGCCGGCCGCCTGGGTGCCGGCCAAGCCGAAGGCGGCGGCGGTCTGCGCCGCCGTCAGGTCCAGCACCCGCGCCGCCGCCGCCGCCGCCGCGAAACAGCCGGCCGTTCCCGTGGTATGCCAGAAGCGATAGTGCCCGGGTCCCAGCGCGCAGGCGACGCGGATTCCCACCTCGTAGCCGGCGACCATCCCGGTAAGCAGGGCGGCGCCGCCGGCATCGGCCAGTTGCGCCGCGGCCAGGGCCGAGGCGATGGCCGGCACGCCGGGATGATAAAGGGTCTGTTTGTGGGAGTCGTCGAACTCCAGCGCGTGGGCGGAGCCGCCATTGACCAGCGCGGCGGTCAACGGATCGGCCCCTTCCCGCGAACCGATCAGCAGGGCGTTCCCCGTCGAGCCGATCGCCTTGGCGACGGCATGGACGGACCGGCCGAACGGCGTCGCCGCCCCGGCCGCGGCATTGCCCAGCCAGTCGCGGAAGGCGTCGAGGGCCGTCGCGCGGACGGCATCGGGCAATGCCTCCCACCGGAGCGCCGTCACGAAGTCGGCGATCCGGTGGGCCAGGCGGGTCTGGTCGAGGCGCCCGCTCATGCCAGGATGGCGTCGATCTCGGCGCCGATGCGATCGGCAACCTCGCCGGAAAGGCCAAGGTAGCGGCGGGGGTCCAGGGCCTCGGCAATCTTCTGGCGGTCGCAGACGCCGGCGACGGCGCCTTCGGCCATCAGTTCGTCGAGCAGCGGCGTATCGTTGTCGTAGGCCCGCACCGACGCCTGGTAGACGGCCTCGTGCGCCTCGGGCAGCGGCAGTTTTTCGGCCACCACGAACATGGCGCGCTCGGAGAGCAGGAGCCCTTTCAGCATGTCGGCGTTGCGGGCCATGCGCTCGGCGTTGACCCTGAGACCGCCCAAGGTCCCGGCCACATGGTTGAGCGAGCCCGACAGCATGACGAAGGTTTCCGGCACCACCACCCATTCGGCCTTCCAATGGGAGGCGTCGCGTTCGTTCTCGACGCCCATCGCCTCCAGGGCGACGCCGGCATTGGCCCGGATGATACGGTCCAGCACGATCGCCCATTCGGTCCGCACCGGATTGCGCTTGTGCGGCATGGTGCTGCTGCCGACCTTGCCGAGCGTGAACGGTTCTTCCAGTTCGCGCACCTCGGTCTTCGACAGGTTGTAGATTTCCTTGGCGACGCGCGATGCGGTGCCGGCGGTCAGCGCACACAGGGTCATCGCCTCGGCCGTACGGTCGCGCGAGGCGGCCCACGGCGACAGCGGAGTTCCCAGGCCGAGGATGTCGGCGGCCCGCTTCTGCAGATCGAAGCCCGACCGTCCCCACGAGGCGAAGCTGCCGACGGCGCCGATGATGTTGACCACCAGGATGCGCTCGCGCGCGCCCTGCCAGCGCTGCAGCTGACGGACCAGTTCGTCGAGCCAGATGGCCGCCTTGAGGCCGAAGGTGATGGGCAGGGCATGGCCGCCGTGGGTGCGCCCGACCATCATGGTGTCGCGATGCTTGGCCAGGAGCGGGCGGCCGTTGCGCAGGACCTCGCGCAACTGGTCCTCGATGATGTCGACGCCGTCGCGGATCATCAGCATCATGCCGGTGTCGATGATGTCCTGGGTGGTCGCCCCCCAATGGACGTAGCGCGCGTCCTCGTGGTTGATGGCGCGGCGGAATTCCTTGAGCAGGCCCATCAGGCTGTGCGTCGTCACCTTGCCGTGCGCCTTCACCGTTTCGAGGTCGATCTTCTCGACATGGGCGCAGTCGGCGATGCGGGCCGCGGCCGCTTTCGGGATCATCCCGAGGTCGCCGGCGGCCAAGGCGATGGCCCGCTCGACATCGAGCCAGCGCTGGAACATCGCGCTTTCGTCGAAGACTTTGCGCATCCGTTCGGTGCCGACAGAATCTTGAAATACCACGCTATCGATGAAATGCACGACCATGATGATTCCTCTCCTTTTTGGTCCTTTTTGGTCGCCGTTCTTCTGGGGTTCAGTCGTCCTCGGGGATCAGGCCGCGTCCGGCGGAACGACCGGCACCACGACATGCGCCCGCCGGGTCCGCCGCCTTTCGAGATAGTACGGCAGCACCAGGGACAGGATCGAAACCACCAGCAGGAAGGCTGAAATGGGTCGGGTCACAAACGGCAGGAAGCTGCCACTGCCCATGCTGATCGCGAGCCCGAACTGTGTTTCCGCCATATCGCCCAGCATGAGACCGAGGATGAGCGGCAGCACCGGGAACCTGAACTGCTTCAGCAGATAGCCGAAGGCGCCAAAGGCAACGAAGCAGTAGACGTCGAAGATGCGGTTGTTGAGCGCGTAGCAGCCGATGGCGCACAGGACCACCAGGACCGGAATCAGGAACTGCGCGGGCACCAGCAGAGCCCTGATGATGTAGCGGATGAACAGATGGTAGAACAGCAGCATGAACCCGAAGGAAATGAAAAAGGCGATGAAGATCGCATAGACGAGATCGCCGCTGTCGCGGAACAGCAGCGGTCCCGGCTGGATGTTGTGCAGCATGAAAGTGCCCAGCATCATCATCGTCGAGGCGTCGCCGGGAATCCCCAGCGTCAGGAGCGGAATCAAGGCGCCGCCCATTGAGGCGTTGTTGGAACTTTCCGGGGCGATGATGGCCTCGGCAAGGACGCCCTGGCCGAATTTCTCCGGGGTGCGGGAGGAGGCTTTCTCCTGGGCGTAGGCGACGACGTTCGACAACCCCGGGCCGACCCCCGGCAAGATGCCGATGATGACGCCGATCACCGTCGAACGTAACAGGGAAACCTTGTGCTTCAGCACTTCCAGTCCAGCGTCGACGAACGCCTTCAGACGGAATTCGACGTCAAGAAGATGGGCCTCTTTGCCGACATCGTCGGTATCCTGGAGAAGTTGGGGCAGCGCGAACACGCCGATCAATGCCGGCATCACGTCGAACCCGGACTCGAAGTCGTCGACGCCAAACGTGAAGCGCACGATCCCGTCCACAGGGTCCGTCCCCACCAGCGCCAACGCGAGGCCGAGCCCCGCCGAGACGAACGCCTTCAGGGTCGATCCGCTGGACAGTGACGAGACGCAGCTGAAGGTGAAGATGACCAGCGCGAAGTATTCCCACGGCCCGAACCGGAGGGCGAAACGCGCCAGCAGCGGCGCGATGACGATCAGGCATAAACCGCTGAGTATGCCCCCCGCGAACGAAGAGTAGACCGCCAGACCCAGGGCCCTTGGCGCCTGTCCGCGGCGAGCCATCGGGAAACCGTCGAGACAGGTGGCCGCCGACGACGGCGTGCCCGGAATGTTGAGCAGGCACGAGGCGACCAAGCCGCCCGAGATGCCGCCGCAATAGACGCCCATCAGCATGGCGAGACCGTGGACCGGCTCCATGGCGAACGTCAGTGGCACGAGGAGCGCGATCGCCATCGTGCTGGTCAATCCCGGGATCGCTCCGATGAAAAGGCCGCCAAGGACTCCCCCCGCCATGGAAAGAATAATCTCGGGAGTCATGAGCATCTGAAAGGAAACGAGGTATTGGTGGAGCATTGCTGCCTCCCGTCGGATCAGGGCAGGAAAACTTGAAGCCAGTACACGAAGACCAGCCAGATGAGACCGACGACACCGGCGGCCACACCAAGGGCGATCGGCATGTCGCGCCGCAGGTTGGGGCTGATCGCGCCCGTCATGATGACAACGAAGCCGGCGCTGGCCGGAAGAAAACCGACCACCGGCATGACGAGAACGTAGAGGCAGATCAGGCCGAGGGTGATGACCCTCCGTCCGCCTACCACCCGCCGCCAGTAGCCTGCCGGCAGGACGGTCGCAGCCTTGGGCAGGAAGGTCGAGGCGAGAAGCAGCAGGCTCAGCGCAACCAACAGACCGAAGATGATGTTGGGAAAGAGCTTGTTGCTGAGGAGTTGGAAGGCCGTCGCTCTGATATGCTCGGTTTCAAAGAGCATGAAGACGGATCCCACAAAAAGAAGGATCGCACTGATCCGGTCGGCGGTTCGCATGGATGCTCTCCGTCAGAGGGAGCCCCGGCAGGGAACCCGGGCGAGGGCGAATTCAAAAAGGTGCGGGCGGCGCCTGCTCCGGCGCCCGGATTCGGCGCCGCCCGCGACCAGGGGAGGGAAGAAACGGGGAGGTCTATTTCGCCTCTTCCTCGACCAAGTGATATTTCTTGGCCAGATCCACGAAAAGCTTGAGCTGCTTTTTCAAGTATTCGTCGAACTTCGGCCCCGCGATGTCGGTCGGGATCATCCAACCTTTCAGCAGTTCCGTCCGGCACTCCGGATCGGCAATGGCCTTGAGCCACGCCTCCCGCAGGATCTTGACGCGCTCGGGCGGGGTTCCCTTGGGCACGAAGCTCATATAGTCGAAATAGAAGGGGGCGTTGATGCCCTGTTCGCGCAACGTCGGCAGGTTGGGATAGGCCTCGGAGCGCTCGTCCGCCATCACCCCCAGCATGACGATGTCGCCCGAGTCCAGGAAGGGCCGGGCGGCGCTGAGGGCGATGATCGCGACGTCGAGATTGCCCTGCAGCATGGCGATGACGCGGTCCTGGTCGCCCGACATGCCGATGGTGTGGAAGTGCTTCTCGTCGAGCCCGACCGCCTCAAGGTACGCCAAGTAAGCGAAGTGGCTGAAGCCGTTGATTGCCGCGCCCCACCGGATGGTGCCCGGCTTGGCCTTGGCCACCGCATTCAGGTCGGCCACGGTCTTGAGGGGGCTGTTCTTGGCGACGACGAGGGCCGTATCGGTACGGACCGTGCTGGCGACCGGATCGAATGCCGTGTAGTCGTACTTCGATCGCCCGGTCGCTACCGACATGTGAATATTCTGGTGCTGCCACAGGACCATGTAGCCATCCGGCCGCGCCCGCTTCACTTCCAGTTCCGCGGTACGCCCGCGAGCGCCGTCGATGTTGGTCACGATGACTTTTTGCGGCAGGTACTTGGACGCGTACTTGGCAAAGATGCGCGCCGAAATGTCGCTGCCGCCGCCGGGTTTGAAGGGAACCACAAGCTGGACCGGCTTGGACGGAAACTCTTCCGCCAGAAGCCCCGACATTGGCACGCTCACCGCCGCGGCAATCGCACCGATGAAGGCTATCGTCCTCCCGATATGCATCGAAATGTCTCCTCTTTGTCGTTGTCCCAAAACGCGACCCCTCGGCATTTTTGGCAAATCGGGCTTGCGGTTCGGGTAACGCCAGCGTCCCGCCAACGGCAGGATCAACGCCACCCCAACGAAGCCGCCCTTGTTTTGCAGTAGGGGCAAAATTTAACTTCCAATTGTTTAATGCTTATGAAATTATTTATTTACTGTCAACGCCTAAATATTTGTAGGAAAATGATTTCGTCTTGTAGGATTTTTCCTACAACTTGAATTTTGTATATAACTATTAATAACGGTTTGTGCTTTTCTCCGATGGCTTTCGTAAGCCTGGGTGGATCCGGGCATTGAGGCCGTCTCCGCCCCGGGTGTAAGAGGGGAGACGGCGTCGGATCGGGTGACGCGGGAACGAGGACGTTCGGAATGGGGTTCGCACCGCCGTTGCGCATCAGCGGCCGCCAAGGGTCGAACGGCGGCGGCGGCTACCGCCGGCGATGGTCCTTTCTTGCGGCGGCGGGCGTCCTCGCGACGGCGCTGGCCTTCGCAACGGCGCCGGCGCTGGCGGCCAAGAAACGGGTCCTGGTGATCAATTCCTACAATGTCGGCAACGCCCAGACCGACAACATCATCGGCGGCATCCGCTCGGTATTCGCCAGCGAAATGCCGGGAACGGAACTTTTCTTCGAACAGCTCGACTCGCTCCGCCATCCCGCCACGACCGTCTACCCCCATATGGAAGCGCTGGTCCGCTCGAAATACGCCGGCACCGGCATCGACGTGATCGTCGTCGCCAACGACGCGGCGCTGGATTTCCTGCTGACGCGCCGCTCGCGGCTGTTCCCGAACGTGCCCATCGTTTTTTGCGGGGTCCATTTTCGCAATGCCCGCATCGCCGGCGAGAGCAACATTACGGGCGTCGCCGAGGATGTGGACATGCGCCGGACCATCGAACTGGCCCTGAAGCTGCATTCCCACACCGAGCTGGTCATGGCGATCAGCGATTTTTCGATGGTCGGCCGCTACGACTTCGAACGGTTCTGGCAGATCTTTCCCGACTTCGAGGACGTCGTCAGTTTCGACGAACTGATCGGCCCGTCGGAATCCGAGCTGATCGGAGCGTTGAAACGCATGCCGAGCAAAACCGTCATCCTCGACATCGCCTTCCTCAAGGACCGCCGGGGCAAGTTTTTCACGCCGACCGAGGCGATGGCCCTCTACGCCAAGCACAGTCCGTTTCCGGTCTACACGCTGTGGGACTACTACGTGGGGGCCGGAACGGTCGGCGGCATCGTGGTCAGCGGCCGCCACCAGGGCGAGACAGCGGCGAGCATGGCCGTACGCATCCTCAAGGGCGAGCCCGCCTCCACCATCCCGGTCCTGCGCGACAGCCCCAACGTCCCGATGTTCGACTTCCTTCAGCTCCAGCGCTTCCGGATACCCGTGTCGGCGCTGCCGGAGGGCAGCATCGTCATCAACCGGCCGGAAAACTTCTACTGGAAGTACAAGTATGCGATCTGGGCGGTCGCCGGCTTCACCGCCAGCCTGATGGTCCTGGTGGTCCTGCTGTCGGCCAACATCCTGCAGCGCCGCAAGGCGGTGCACGCGCTGACCGACAGCGAATCGCGCTACCGCGCCATCGTCGAGGACCAGACCGAGTTCGTCGTCCGCTTCACGCCGGACTTCCGGCTGTCCTTCGCCAACCACGCCTTCCTCAATTTCGTCAGGATCAACGGGTTCGTCAGGCTCGACGAAGCCGAGTTGGTCGGCTCGAACCTGCGGCAACTGGTCCCGGAACGGCGCATGGCCGAGATCGAGGCCCACCTGGGAGCGCTGACGCCGGACCAGCCCATTTTCGAGGACGAACAGGCCATCCGCCTGAATCATCGCGAAACGCGGTGGATCAAATGGACCGTGCGGGCCATCTACAACGCCCACGACACGCTGACCGAATTCCAGGTCGTGGGCGCCGACATCACCGACCAGAAGGAAACCCAGAACGCGCTCAGCGTTTCGCGCGAGCAGTTCCGCCGTCTGGCGATGCTCCAGCAGGAGGCGCTCGAGGATGACCGGGCCCGCATTTCCCGGGAAATCCACGACGAACTCGGCCAGAACCTGACCGCCCTCAAGATGGGCCTTTCCATGCTGAGGCGGGTCATCCCGAGTATCGGTCGCGCCGCGGCTGACCGGCTGTCGGCCCTCAACCGCATGATCGAGGAAACCATCCGATCGGTGCAGCGCATCTCGCAGGAACTGCGTCCCACCCAACTCGACGATTTCGGCCTGATCGCCGCCATGGAATGGCACGCCAGCGAGTTCCTGGCCGGTTCCGGCCTCCGTGTCGACTTCGAACACGGCCCCGGCGACCAGGACGGTCTCGACCGCGAGCAGGCCACCGCCGTCTACCGCATCTATCAGGAAGCGCTGACCAACGTCGTTCGGCATGCGCGCGCCTCGGCTATTCATATCCGTCTTGAGCGGGAGCGGAACCGGTTCGTCATGGAGATCGAGGACGACGGAATCGGCATCCCCCAGCAGGCGGTGGATTGTCCGTCGTCCTTCGGGCTGATCGGCATGCGCGAACGGGCCCGGTCGCTGGGCGGAACGATGACCCTATCGAGAGCCCCGCATCGGGGCACCCGGATCTGCGTCGAGATTCCCTTCCGGGAGGCCGAAGTGAAGGCCACGGGCAAGGAGGCAACCGCGTGAGAATTCTGCTGGTCGACGACCATGCCGTCGTGCGCAAGGGGATCAAGGAAATCGCCTCGATCTCGGTGGGAACCGCCGACTTCGACGAGGCGGAAACCGGCTGCGACGCCATGAGGATGATCGGCGGCACCGACTACGACCTGGTCATCCTCGACATTTCGCTGCCGGACCGGAGCGGGCTCGAGGTCCTGCGCCTCATCCGCAAGGACCGGGCCGACCTTCCCGTCCTCATCCTCAGCATGCATCCGGAAAACGGCTATGCGGCACGCGCCTTCGAGGCCGGAGCCAACGGCTACCTGACCAAAGGTTCGGTTCCCGAGGAGCTTCAGGACGCCATCGAAAAGGTTCTCAAGGGCGGCCGCTACACGAGCCCGACCCTGGTCGACAGCCTGGTCCGCCAACTCCTCGATCCGGTTCGTCCCGCCAAACCCCATGACGTCCTGTCCGAACGCGAATACGAAGTGCTGCGCCGCCTCGCCCGTGGCGAGCGCCTGACCGCCATCGCCAACCAGATGGATCTCAGCACCAAGACGGTGGCGACCTACCGCAGCCGCGCCATGAAGAAGCTCAACCTGGAAAATGCCGCCCAGCTTTTCCGTTATGCCATGAACGCCGGCATGCTGGAGGACGACACCGGCCCCGGCTGACGGCCGCGTTCCGCCCTCCGGGATCATGAGACGGCGCGGCTTGCCGCCGCCCTGGCCGCCCAGCGCTTGCGCGCCCACGTGCGGATGAAGCCGAATACCGGCCCCAGCATGAAGAAGGTGGCGCCGGCGATGAGAAGCAGACTGATCGGATGATTGACGGGGTCGATGAAGATCGACCAGTTGCCCTTTGACACAATCAGGGAATTCGCGAAGTTGTCCTCGATCTGCCGGCCGAGCACCAGGGCCAGGATGATGGGCGCATGCGGGATCGACAGCTTACGTAAGGCATACCCCACAAGGCCGGCGATCAGCGCCACCCAGATGCTGAAGATGGCGTTCTCGTCGGAATAGGCGCCGCTCAGGCACAAAAGCGCAATCGTCGGGATGAGCAGTTCCTTGGACAGACGGTAGACCATGCCGGTCAGCGTCTTGACCAGACCGAAGGCGATCGGCCCCATCACCAGGTTGCCGGCGACGAAGGCCAGGATGATCATCCAGGCAATGTCGGCATGCTCGATGAACAGCAGCGGCCCCGGCATCATGCCGTGGATCATGAGGGCGGCGATGAACAGGGCGGAAACCGAATTGCCGGGAATCCCCAGCGACAGCAGCGGCACCATGGAGCTGGCGACGACCGCGTTGTTGGCCGCTTCCGGTGCGGCAATCCCCTCGGGTGCCCCTTCCCCCCACTTGGCTTCGCCCGGACGCCCCTCGTACTTTCGCTTATAGACGCGCGAGGTTCGCTCGTAGCCCAGGAAGATGGCCATCAGCATTCCGGCTCCCGGGATCACGCCGATGACGTTGCCGATGATCGAGCAGCGGACCCAGGTCGGGATCAGGCGCCTGACCAAAGCGGAAGGAAGAATGAGGCGATCGGAAATACGGGGCAGCGCCTCGGGCTTGCGCCCTGCCCGTCGCTCCCGCACCAGTTCCTCGGTCAGTTCGAACACGGCGGTGATGCCGAACAGGCCGACCAGCAGCGGCAGGAACGGCACGCCCTCGTACAGGTTGGCGATCCCGAAGGTAAAGCGCGGAAAGCCGGTTTCCTGACTGAGGCCGACGGTGGCGACCAGCAGGCCGAGGGCGGCGGAGATCAGCCCCTTGAAGACGTTGCCTCCCAGCAGGCCGACGACGCTGGCCAGCCCCAGGACGCCAAGGGCGAAGTTCTCGACATAGCCGAAGCGCAGGGCGAACTTGGCCAGCGGCGGCGCCAGGAAGACAAGGACTATGGCGCTGGAAAGACCCCCGACGACGGAAGAGGTGATGGCGATGCCGATGGCCTTGCCGGGCGCTCCCTGCCGGGCCATGGCGTTGCCGTCGATGGTGGTGATGATGGCGGACGCCGTTCCCGGCACCTTCACCATGATGGCCGGGATGGAGCCACCGACGGCCGTCGAGCAGTAGAGACCGACCATCAGGGCAAGGGCGAAGGTCGGCGGCATGGAGAAGGAAAACGGGATGAAAATGGCAAACGCGATGTTGTCGTTCAATCCGGGGATGGCCCCGACGGTCAGGCCGGCGACGACCCCGATAAAAAGAAACGCCAAGACTTCGGGGCGCATCAGCGTTTCAAAACCCAGCAATACGGCGTCCATTATAATTTTCGTCCTTCAAATTCGCGCGTTGTCCGGCATCATTTCTATCGAATGAGTTCCTCTATGACGTCCAGTACCGGCAACGGAATATCGAAGATGATGTAGAACATGAAGAACACGACTGCGACGATGGTCGCCGATTGCCCGAGGCTTTTGCCGTGGTGGCCGCCGCGCAACAGCATGGCGCTGGCGGCGACGATCAGAACGCTGGGCCCCAGATAGCCGGCGCCGACGGCCAGCAGCACGATCCAGACCACCCACAGCAGCGCCTGCAGGGCGGGGCCGGCGAGCAGGATGTTCACCTCCTCGCGGTCGACGGTCTTGGCCGAACGCGACAGCGACGCCTGGACAAACAGGCCGACGGCCAGTACGCAGAGCGCGCCGCCCAGGAAGAGGGGATAGGATCGCGACCGTGCGTCGAACCCCGAGGCGTATCCGATCACCACGGCGCCGATCAGGAAAAACGTCGCGGCCGTCCAAAAATCGAGCTTCCGAAAAATCGCCATGGCCCCTCTTCCCCGATCGCCGGGCCGGGGGGACCGGCAGCCACGAAGCCGCCGGTCCCCCCGTTCGTCCCTATTGCTGCTTCAGGTTATGCTTCTTGATCACCTTGCCCGCCAGGGCGGCGTAATCGTCGACGACTTCGGTGTAGCCGGCGGCATCGCGGTAGGAGACCGGATAGCCGTATTCGGTCATGCGGGCGATGTAACTCTTGTCCTCGTTGACCTTGCGGAGCAGGTCGGCAAGGAAGGTCACGGCCTCCTTCGGCGTTCCCTTGGGAACCCCCCAGCCGCGGAAGGTCGTCCAGCGCACGATGTTGAGGCCAGCCTCCTTCCAGGTGGGCACGTCGGGAAAGGCGGCAAGCCGCTTGTCGGAGGCGACGGCCAGCAGGCGCACCGATCCGGCGTCCACATGCTTCTTGCCCTCGCCGAACGACCACAGGGCCGTCTCGACATGGTTGCCCATGACCGCCTGCAACTGGGCGCCGAAACCCTTGGTCGGCAGGTAGTCGAACTTGATCCCCGCCGATTCCTCCAGCGCCAGGCCGGCAAGATGGTGCGAGGTGGCGATGCCGGCGATGGTCACGCTGACCGGCCGCTTCTTGGCCTCGGCGATGAAGTCGGCCGCCGTCTTGAAGGGCGAGTCGATGGGCACGATCAGGACTTCCGGGTCGTCCGTGTACAGGGCGACCGCCGCGAAGTCCTCGGCCTTGTACTGGGTCTCCTTGAGGACCGGATTGGTGACGACGGAACTGGTCATGGCCAACACGGTGTAGCCATCGGCCTTCGCCTTGGCGGCGAAGGTCTGGCCCACCACGCCGTCACCGCCGGCGCGGTTCTCGACCACCACCTTGACCTTGTCGAGGAACTTGTTGGCGTACTCGGCGATGATCCGCGAGGTGACGTCCACCGCGCCGCCCGGCGCGAAGGGAACGATGATCTTGATGTCCTTCGACGGAAAATCCGCCGCCATCGCCGCCGACGCGCACAAGGCGGAACCAACGATCGCGGATGTAAGAACCTTTACGAACTTCCTGGTCTGCATGACATTCGCCTCCCTTTTATCATGGTCCTGTAAAAGACGGCGCCCCCGACGCCGGGAGTCAACCCGCCCCCTTCAAACTGTCGCCTCCCAGGGCGACGACTTCCCTCACCAGCGGCCCGGGAACCGGAATCCCCGTCCGCCGCCGCTCCTCGGCGATCTTCCATTCCCGTTCGCCGGGATACATGACCTGCTCTATCCCTTCGGCCGGCGGCAGGGCCTTGAGCCGGGCGATCTCCTCGTCCATGCGGGCCCGGAAGTCCGCTTCGGCCATGAAGGCCGAGACCTTGAACGCCATGAGGAAATGACCGTTGCCCGATTCCCGTTCCTGGTTGGTCATGACGCTGAGCACCCGGCCGCCGAACTCGGCGCCGGTCAGCACCCCCGACAGGATGTCCATGAGCAGCGTCAGGCCCGACCCCTTCACGCCTCCGAACGGTAGCATGACGCCATCCAGCGCCGCCTGCGGGTCGGTGGTCGGGCGGCCGTCGGGACCGAGGGCCCAGCCGGCCGGAATGGCTTTCCCCTCGGCCAGGGCCTTGCGCACCTTCTTGCGCGATCCTTCGCTGGTCGCCATGTCGAGGACGAAGGCCGGATGCCGGCCGGCCGGCACGGAAACGGCCAGCGGATTGGTGCCCAGCATCGGGGCGGCGGCGCCGAACGGCGCGCAGACCGAAGACGCGTTGGCCGTCACGATGCCGACGCAGCCCCGCTCGGCCACCATCGCCGCGTAGACCCCGGCGGCCCCGAAATGGTTGCTGCGGCGCACCGCGACGGCGCCGATCCCGACCCGTCCGACCGCCTCCAGGGCCAGATCCACCGCCCGCATCGCGGCGACCGGCCCCAGGCCATTATCGGCGTCGAGGGTGGCAGCCCATGGCAGGCGCCGATCGACCGTCATCGCGGGCACCGCTTTCAGACGTTTTTCATCCAGCGCCTTGGCGTAGTCGGGCAGGCAGGCGAGGCCATGGGTGTCGACGCCGCGCAGATTGGCGCCGACCAGCCCGCGCGCCGCGGCATCGGCGTCGGCAGCGGGAACGTCGCGCCGGACCAGCACCTCCGCGATGGCCCTCTCGACCGTTTCGGCAGTCACTCGGACCATTTCCGACATTCCGGCGTCCCTCACTTCAACCGGGCGCAGGCCGCGGCGATGCGGCGGCACGCCTCGTCCAACAACTCGGTCTTGGCGGCGAACGAAATGCGGATGAAGGGCGACAGGCCGAACGACGCCCCGTTGATGACCGCCACCTCGGCCTCGTGGAGCAGGAAATCGACGACGTCGCCCTCCCCTTCGAGGACCTTGCCGTCCGGCGTGCGCCGGCCGAGCAGGCCCTCGCACGCGATGAAGACATAGAAGGCGCCCTGGGGGGTCACGCAGGATAGCCCGTCGATGGCATTGATCCGCTCGACCACCCGGTCGCGCCGCTGCTGGAAGACGGCCCGGTTGCGGACGGCGAACCCGTGATCGCCGTCGAGCGCCGCCACCCCCGCCCATTGCGAGATGGAGCAGGCGCCGCTGGTCGACTGGGATTGCAGCTTGACCATGTTCTTGATGAGGGTGATGGGACCGGCGCCGTAGCCGAGACGCCAGCCCGTCATGCAGTAGGTCTTGGAGAAGCCGTTCACCACCAGGGTCCGCTCGCCGAGGTCGGGAGCGAATTCGAGAATGGAGTGGAAAGCCGCGCCCTCGTAAATCAGGTGTTCGTAGATGTCGTCCGACAGGAGCCATACCTGCGGATGGCGGCGCAGCACCTCGGCCAGGGCCTCGAGGTCGGCGGGATCGTAGACGGTCCCCGACGGATTGCCCGGGTTGTTGAGGATGAGCCACTTGCTGCGCGGCGTGAGGGCGGCCTCCAGCCGCTCCGGCGTCAGCTTGAAGCGTTCGGCCGGGCGGCTTTCGATGACCACCGGCACGCCGCGGTTGAGCAGCGTCTGATCGACGTAGCAGCCGAAATAGGGCGCCGGGATGACGACCTCGTCGCCGGGATTGAGGGTGACGCCCAGGGCATTGTAGATGACCTGCTTGCAGCCGGCGCCGGCAATGACCTGCTCGGGGGCGTAGGTCAGGCCGTTATCCTTCTTCAGCTTCCTGCAGATGGCCTCGCGCAACGGCAGGATGCCGGGGATCGGCGGATACTTGGTCTTGCCCTCGATGATGGCGCGGATGCCAGCCAGCTGGACGTGTTCCGGGGTTTCGAAATCGGGCTCGCCGGCGGTCAGCCGGATGATGTCGCGCCCCTGGCGGATCAGCTCCGCCGCGCGGGCCGACGCCGTCGATGCCGCGGATTGTTTGATGGCACCCAGGTGCTCGGCAATCACGTTCATGGTCTTCCTCCCGGCGCAGGGATCGGCCGGCCGCCGCCCCGTGCGATTAGACTTTGGCACTCCCGCATGGTACCGCGCAGGTCTCCCGGATTTCAGGTTAGCGTGGGCCATATAATTAAGGATTGCGATTTTATTTAATAATTTTCATAACATACTCTAATAATACGAGTCGGCAGACGCATCCCCGGACGGACGGCACGACCCATGGACATCCGCAAGATGGAAAGCCTCGTCGCCATCGCCGACCACGGCTCGTTCACGAAGGCGGCCAAGGCGGTGAACCTGACCCAATCGGCCGTCAGCCAGCAAGTTCACGAGCTGGAAAACCTGCTCGGCGTTCCGCTGTTCAGCCGCGACAGCCGGCCGCCGAAATTGACGCGCCACGGGCAGGCCTATGTGGAGACGGCCCGAGCCATGCTGGCGCTGCATCGCACGTTCCTGGAAACCCATTGCCGCAGCGAGGTCAAGGGAACCCTGGTGGTCGGCACCGTGCGCAGCGCCCTGACCGGCGTTCTGCCGAGGGCGCTGCGCACCTTGAAGCAAAGCTTCCCAAATCTATCCCTGCGCCTGATCAACAGCGGACGCCTGTCCAACGACCTGACCCAGGACGTCCGGAACGGCCAATTGGACGCCGCCCTGATCGTCGGCCCGCCCGCGGCGGACGACGAACTTGTCTGGCGCGCCTACGCCATGGAACGGTTCTTCGTGATCGCGCCGGCCGACGCCCCCGGCACCACCGACGCCGACCTGCTGTCGGCCGGCCCCTACCTGCGCTTCATTCCCAACCTGCCGATCGAGCGGCGCATCGACCGCGAGATCGAGAAGCGCAACCTCGCCATCGTGCCGGAGATGGAGCTCGATACCTTCGAGAGCATCCTGCTGATGGTGTCGGCCGGCCTCGGCACCGGCGTCGTCCCCGAGCTTTACATCCGCGAAGCCGCCCGCGACCGCATCCGCGCCGTCCCCTTCGGCGACGCCTCCTTCTACCGCGAACTCGGCGTCGTCACCCTGCGCCGCGGCAAGAAGATGGCCCTGGTCGAGGCCCTGCTTTCCGCCCTCGTCCAGCCGGCCGCACGATAACCCGGTCCGGCGGTCCGGCCTTGGACGAGGGCGGCTTGGCACAGTCCGTTTGGCAAACGCCGCATCAAGGCCGGTGGGTGCCGTTTCGCCGGCTGGAGATCAGCCTCAGCCACGGCGCCGAATGGAAGGCACTCATCAGCACGTACATCGGGACCATTCCGGTCAGCGGTGACGCATGGTGTGCGGCCGAGCAGAGCATATCCGGCGGGCCGCCATCGAGAACACCCGTCAGCAGCGCCATGATTCCGAAGGTCGGCGCGGCCGCGAGGGACAGCCAGCCGGCCGCGCCGAGGGCGGCTACGTTGCTGTTTTCAGAGCGGATCGCGCCGCAGGCGCTTCCGCCGGTATCGGCGTCGCTCATGTTTTCTCTCCTACAACGATGCGTTCCCCGGCCGGTGCGAGACGCGGCAACAGCCGCTCAGCCCTTGTCGTATTCGTCGTGGCGTCGCAGCCAGTAGCCCGTCTCGTTGCGCCCCTTGGGCGCGCGGTCGAGCCACGGGTACATGCCCCAGATGGCGTCCACACCGCGGGAGTAGGCGGAATAGGTGTGGTAGACGATGCCGTCCTCGAGCGCGAACGCGCTCACGCCCGGCCTCTCTCTCGCGTAGGTGGGCACGTCGGTGCCGGCCATGGTGGCGCCCTTGGCAGCCCCGTCGGATGTCTTGCGCGAGGCTATCCCGGGCGGCAACGCCGGCTCGCGCTGGTAGTTGTACTCGATGCCCTGGCGCTGTTGCTCCTCGCTGAACCCCACGCTGAAATCGAAGTTGAAGTCGCTGCCGAAGGACGACGCCCAGGGGAACGTCCATCCCATCCGCCGCTTGTATTCGTTGAGCTTGGCCAGCGGCGCCCGGGACACCGACGTGAACGCGACGTCGTGGGCCTCCAGGTGGACGACGATGCCGTTGAAGCCGTCGGCGATCGCCGAGCAGGACGGGCATCCCGACTTGTAGTCGGGCCCGAACATGAAGTGATAGACAAGCAGCTGCGAGCGCCCCCGGAAGAGGTCGGCCAGCGAGGCGCTCCCCCCGTCGGTTTCGAAGCTGTACTCCTTGTCGATCTTGACCCACGGCAGTTCCTGGCGCCGCCGCGCCAGTTCGTCGCCCAACCGCGTCAGCTCCTTCTCCGCCTCGAGCAGATCGAGCCGCGCCGCCAGCCATTCCTTGCGTGTTCCGGTCTTGTGCTTCGTCATCCCGTTTCTCCTTGCGTGTTGGGTTAATCGTCGTGAGATTGATTATCGGTAGCGAATTCGAACGGTGGGGAGTGACAAGTGTGTCGGGATTCCGATGGACCCGCTGATCGGGGCGGCGGCCCGCGCGCTCGCCGCGGGTGATGCGCTGGGCGCACTGAACCGGGTTGCGTTGCGCGACGACGCGCCCGCGCTGGCGCTGCGCGGCATCGCCATGGCGCAGTTGGGCGATCTCGAGCGGGCAAGGGCCCTCGTGCGGCGCGCGGCCCGCGCCTTCGGTTCGAAAGACGCCGTGGCCCGGGCGCGGTGCGTCGTCGCCGAGGCCGAGATCGCGCTGGTTTCGCGCGACCTGGGCTGGCCCGCCAAGGCGCTCGATGCCGCTCGCGCGACGCTTGAAGGGGCGGGCGATCGGCTGAACGCCGCGCATGCGCGTTATCTCGAGGCCCGGCGTCTGCTGCTGATCGGGCGTCTCGACGAGGCCGAGCGGACATTGGCCGGGCTCGACCCCGCGCCCTTCCCGCCGGCCTTGCGGGCCGCCCACGAACTGGTCGTCGCCGGGATCGCCATGCGGCGCCTGCGCACGAAGCCGGCGCGCGCCGCCCTCGCCCGGGCCGGGCGCGCCGCCGGGCACGCCGGCAACCCCGGGCTGGCGGCGGAGATCGACAGCGCGTCCCTCGTGCTCGATACGCCCGCGGCGCGCCTGCTTGCCGGGGGCAAGGAGCGCCCGCTGCGGCTCGAGGAGGTCGAGGCGTTGCTGGCCGGCAACACGCTCGTCGTCGACGCCTGCCGTCATGTGGTGCGGGACACCCGCATGGCGGTATCGCTGGTCCGGCGCCCGGTGCTGTTCGCGCTCGCCCGCGCGCTGGGCGAGGCGTGGCCCGGAGATGTGCCGAGGGCCACGCTCCTCGCCCGCGCCTTCCGGGCCAAGACCGCCGATGAATCGCATCGCCAACGGCTGCGGGTCGAGATGGGGCGGCTTCGCGCGGCGCTGCGTCCCCTGGCCGGCGTCAGCGCGACGAAGCGGGGGTTTGCGCTC
This sequence comes from Shumkonia mesophila, assembly GCF_026163695.1. NCBI lineage: Bacteria > Pseudomonadati > Pseudomonadota > Alphaproteobacteria > Rhodospirillales > Shumkoniaceae > Shumkonia > Shumkonia mesophila. Next base: position 72,912 of record NZ_JAOTID010000001.1, read on the forward strand.
TCGCCGCGCCACGCCCCCGAGATCGTCGTGCTGGCGCGGCCCATCGAAGAGAAACATGCGGCGGTGCTGGCCTTCCTCGCCGACGGCGAGTCATGGTCGAGCTCGGCCCTGGCGCTGGCGCTGGGGGCCAGTCCGCGTACCGTGCAGCGGGCGCTGGACTCGCTGGCCGTCGCCGGCAAGGCACAATCGTATGGCCGCGGGCGGGCCCGTCGCTGGGTGACCCCGCCGGTGCCGGGATTCACGACGACCTTGTTACTCCCCGCCCCGTTACCAAGTGACTAGGATGAGAACTCGGGACGGGAGAAAAAGATGGAACTCGTGACCCATAAGAAATTGAAAAGCGGCCGGTTAATGCCGTGGGGAAAAGGCACGGTCGTTAGCGGAGCAAAGGGATTTGTCTTCCTTTGCGGAAACACGGCGACCGCTGACGATTATGATGCAACCGACAAAAAGGGAGGCTTCGTTGGCGATGCCGCCGCACAGTGGCACGCAATTCTCGCCAACATCAAATCGGATTTGGAGGAACTCGGCAGCTCGCTCGAATATCTCATCAGGCTGACCATCTTTGTTAAGGGGCCCTTTCCCAATGGCGGCGTTCTGAGCTCTCCCCATTATCGCCTGGACGTGATGGACGAGTTCTTTGCTGAGCATTGTCCGAAGCATTGCAGCAATAACAACCCGCCGCCCTCGGAGGTGATCGGAGTTGCAGCGCTTGCACAACCCGACATCGTTGTTGAAATTGTTGCCGTCGCGGCGCTGCCGGACTGAGCAGGGCCTCGGTGCCCCAGGATAGACGCATGAAACGATCAGCAGCCGAAATCCTTCGCGAGTATGGGCCCTTTCCGGGTGTCGAGACCGTGCATGGCGTCACCTACGACGGCCGGCATGTCTGGTTTGCATCCGGAGACAGGCTGAACGCCCTCGACCCGGCAAGCGGGAAGACGGTGCGCGAAATCGATGCCACCGCGCTTGCCGGGTCGGCCTTCGACGGCAAGCACCTGTTTCAGCTGGCCGAGGACCGCATCCAGACGATCGATCCGAAGACCGGCCGCGTGCTCGCCACCATCCCGGCGCCCGAGGGCGACGGCAACTCGGGCCTCGCCTGGGCCGAAGGGATGTTGTGGGTGGCGCAGTACCGGGACCGCAAGATCCACCAGGTCGATCCCCAAACAGGGGCGATTCTGCGCACCATCGAGACCACCCGCTTCGTCACCGGGGTCACCTGGATCGACGGCGAGCTCTGGCACGGCACCTGGGAAGCCGACGAGAGCGATCTCAGGCGAATCGATCCGCGAACGGGAGAGGTCCTCGAAAGGATCGAGATGCCGCCCGGCGTGGCCGTGTCGGGGCTCGAGTCCGATGGCGGCGAGCAGTTCTTCTGCGGAGGCGGAAGCGGCGGGAAGGTGAGAGCCGTCCGCCGGCCCCGGCGAGCCTCCATCTCGACCGGATGAGGGAAGAACATCGGCGGGTCGTCGAGGCGGTGACCGCGCAGGATGACACCGCGGCGCGGCAAGCCATCCGCGATCACCAACCTGCACGCCGGCGCGCAGAGAAAAGCGAAGGTCGATATCCTCGCGTACATCATCACCCTCCGCCCGGATATCCGATAACGGCCTCTTTCCGGCGGTCTATTCTTAGTAAGCCTCTTGGCAAGCCGCCTCTGCCGCGCCCGCCCACAAAACCGGCGGACGCACCGGTGCGCCGCTTGTATCCATATCGCCGGCCGATCATCTCGTCGCACCCTGGTGCAAAGATCGTCGCGTTAAATCACCCTTCCTTAAGGAGTGCGTAGGCCGCCCGACACAACCGTCAGGCTGCCCCAACAGAGCCCTTGCCGGCCACCGGCAAGGATCCCTCCACGTCCGTGAAGCTCTCCCCGGCAGCGGCGCCACACACCAGACGGGTAGGGATCAAAAAAGCAGCATAATCCATGTTTTCGACGAAATGGTGACTTTCAATCTTTAGGAGAAGACATCAAAATGCAAAAATATCTTCAATAATAAAAATAGAATAAAGGCTTCTCGTTCCAATAAATGTCAGGAACGGTAGCGTTTTGGTGTGTGGACGCTAACTTCAAATTGGTATCATTACTTGTGAGCGCCCCAATACTTGGGCCTCCCACAGGAACCTGGAAACACAAATCCGAGTGCCGCCATGTTGCTCGATAAGCTGCGCGGGGCCGTGTGCGAGGCCAACCTGGAACTGAACCGCCGGGGCATCGTGCTCTACACATGGGGCAACGTCAGCGGCATCGATCGCGGGCGCGGCCTGGTGGTCATCAAGCCGTCGGGGATTCCCTACGAGGAGATGCGGCCGGAACACATGGTTGTGGTCGATCTCGACAACCGCGTCGTCGAGGGGGATTTGCGGCCGTCGTCGGACACCCGCACGCATACCGTTCTTTATCGCGCCTTTCCGCAGATCGGCGGCATCGCCCACACCCATTCCGTCCACGCCGTGGCTTGGGCCCAAGCCAGGCGGCCCGTGCCGTGCCTCGGCACGACGCACGCCGATCACTGCGCCGGCCCGATTCCCTGCACCGCCGCGCTGACGCCCGAGGAAGTCGGCAGGGACTACGAGGCGGAAACCGGGGACGCCATCGTGCGGCGCTTCGCTGACGATCGGTTGGATCCGATGGCCGTACCGATGGTCCTGGTGGCCGGGCACGGGCCGTTTGCCTGGGGCCCTTCGCCGGACGAGGCGGTGCGCAACGCCGTCATCCTCGAGGAAACCGCCCGCATGGCCACCCTGACCACCGTGGTGGCGGGAAGTCCGCAGCCATTGGAGGATTACATCCTCTCCTACCACTACGAGCGCAAGCACGGGAAAGACGCCTGGTATGGCCAGCCGGAGACGCCGTCGGGCTCCTCGCGAAAGCGGCCACCACGGAATCGGGGCAACGTTTGAACTTGGGGAGAACGCGATGATGACGTCACAAAAACCGGTCATCGGGCTGCTGGGTATCATGCAGGAGCTCTATGACGACATGCTCCCCGGCATCACCCAGCGCCAGGAGGACTATGCCCGTCAGGTGGCCAAGCGCCTTGCCGATCAGGTTGACGTCCGTTTCCCCGGCGCCGCCCGCAATCGCGACGACATCGAGCGCATCATGCGCGGCTTCGAGGCCGACGACTGCGAGGGAATCATGGTCGTCAATCTGACCTATGGCCCGGCCCTGCGCATCGTCAACGCGTTCCGCGACGTCCGGCTGCCGGTCATGCTGGCCAACATCCAGCCCGAACAGGCGGTGACCGCCGGCTGGGACATGTCGAACCTCACCTACAACCAGGGCGTCCACGGCGCCCAGGACACCGCCAATTCGCTGATGCGCTTGGGCGTGCGCTTCAAGGTGATCACCGACGACTGGCGGGCCGACAGTTTCGCCAAGTCCGTCGGCGACTTCGCCTGCGCTGCCCGGGCGGTCAAGCGCATGCGCAAGGCGCGCGTCGCCATCATCGGCCAGATGCCCGGCATGGGCGACATCCTGACCGACCCCCACGCCTTCATGCGCAGGCTGGGGCCGCAGGTCGATCACGTGAACATCGGCCTCATCGCCCAGGCGATGGAGGGCGTCAAGGGCGCCGAGATCGACGCCGTGATCGCCGCCAACCGCAAGAATTTCGAGATCGACGAGGCCATCACCGAGGAAAGCCACCGCTACGCGGCCCGCCTTCAGGTGGCGATCAAGACGGTCGTCGATGCCGGCGGTTACGACGCCTGGAGCCTGTACTTCGACCAGATCGGCCTCGATGGGCGTTTCCGCCAGACCCACATGATGGCCGCCTCCAACCTGATGGCCGAGGGATACGGCTATTCGGCGGAGGGGGATTCGTCCTGCGCCAGCCTGATGGTCGCCGGCTATGGCCTGGCCCCCGATCCGCACTTCACCGAAATGTACGCCATGGACTTCCCGCTCGACGCCGTGCTGCAAAGCCACATGGGCGAGGGCAACTGGAAGGTCGCCCGCAAGGACAGGAAACCCCGTCTCATCGACCGCCCGCTCGGCATCGGCGGGCTCGACAACCCGCCGACCGTGCTGTTCCAGGCCCAGCCCGGCCCGGCCACACTGGTCTCGCTGGTTCCGGTGGTGGGCGAGCACTACCGGCTGGTGGTCACCCAGGGCACCATCCTCGAAACCGACGAGCTTCCCAACGTCGAGATGCCCTATTTCATGATGCGCCCGCAGAACGGCGTCCGCGAATGCCTCAACGGCTGGCTGCGCAACGGCGGCACCCACCACCAGGTGCTGCACCTGGGCGACACGCGGCCGCGCTGGCAGAGCTTCTGCGAGCTGCTGGGGATCGAGTACGCCGAGGTGTAGGTCGTCGCCTCATTAACGCGTCATTCCGGACACGACTTTCCTCCAAATCTTTGATTTGGCTAGGAAAGTCTGTGATCCGGAATCCAGGGGCGAGTGATGGAGCGCTTGCCCTGGATTCCGGATCGCAAGGCTCGCCACCCGGTGCAGGATTTGACGCTTACGCGTCAACTCTGTGCACCGGGCTCGCCTAACGTCCGGAATGACGGCGTAAATCTTTATAGGTACACGTCTTCCTGTCCTACCTCTCCACCCCCAACCGAATGACGTTCCACGAGGCTGGGGCCAGGGTCGCCGTCAGGTTCTGACCCTTGAGGGTAACGCGCTCCAACGGCCTCGGCCGGATGCGCTCGGGTTCCTTCCTGGTGTTCGCCGCCTTGAGGTCGCCGTCGTGCATCTCCAGGCCCTCGGTGAGCGAAAGCGCGCTGAAGTCCTTGGCCGTCACCTTCAGCGTCATTTCGGAATCGAGGCTGCGGTTGAGCGCAAAGAGGGTCAGGGATGCCGCCTCGGGATCATGAACCGCCGCGACCTTGAGATAGGGCACCGCCGGCATCGGGAAGGTGAGATCCTCGGCGCCGCGCGGGTCGTAGTAGGTGGCCGCGTAGGTCGGGGAATCGATCTTGGCCTTCAGCACGTGGCCGCGGCCGAAATTGCTGAAGTGAGCGAACGGATAAAAGATGGTCTGGCGCCAAGCCGGGCCACCGGTTTCGGTCATGATCGGGGCGATGGCATTGACCAGCTGGGCCAGACAGGCCGCCTTCACCCGGTCGGCGTGATTGAGCAGCGACAGGCAGGCGCCGCCGAAGGTCAGCGCATCCTCCATGGAATAGACCTCTTCGAGGATCTCCGGTGCTACCGGCCAGTTTTCCTTGACCCGATCGGCACGGCTGCGTCGCGTCCGATACCAGACGTTCCACTCGTCGAAGCTGAGCATGATGCGCTTCGAAGACCGGCGCCGTGCCGACACGGCGTCGGCAATGGCGACGACCTCGTCGATGAAGGCGTCCATGAGGTCGGGGCTGGCCAGGAAGGCCGCGGTATCGCCGGCCCAATTGTTGAGGTAGGTGTGCAGCGAGATGTACTCGACGTGATCGAAGCAGTGGTCGAGCACCGTTTGCTCCCAGGCGCCGAAGGTCGGCATGGTGCGCCCCGAGGACCCGCAGGCCGCCAGCTCGATCGAGGGGTCGATCCACTTCATCATCTTGGCGGCCTCGACGGCCTTGCGGGCGTACTCGGTGGCGGTCTTGGCCTCCATCTGCCAGGGGCCGTCCATTTCGTTGCCCAGGCACCAGAACTTCACCGCGTGGGGCTTCGCCCAGCCGTGCGCCTGGCGCAGGTCCGATAGGGCGGTGCCGCCCGGATGGTTGCAGTATTCGACCAGGTTGCGGGCGGCATCGGCGTCCCGCGTGCCGAGGTTGACGGCCAGCATCGGCTCGATGCCGGCCAGCCGGCACCAGTCGATGAACTCGTTGGTGCCGAACGCGTTGGTTTCCGTCGACATCCACGCCAGGTCGAGACGCCGCGGCCGATCCCCGACGGGGCCGACGCCGTCCTCCCAGTTATAGCCCGACACGAAGTTGCCGCCGGGATAGCGCAGGATGGTCGGCGCCAGTTCGCGCACCAGATCCAGCACGTCCCGGCGAAATCCCTTGGCATCGGCCTTCGGGTGCCCGGGCTCGAACATGCCACCGTAGACGCAACGGCCGAGGTGTTCGGCAAAGGCGCCGAACAGGCGGGGGTCGGTTTGTCCGATCGTGAAGTCGGGGTGAAGAACGACGTTGGCGGTCAGCATTCCGGAATCTCCATTATTCATCGTCGCGGCCGCCATCAGCGGCTGGCCGCCGTGTCCCTTTCGGTGGATGAGAACTGCGGCGCCAGGAGTTCGTCCCGGCGGGCAGGATCGGGCGACAGCACCGAGTTCTTGAGCAGGATCGAATAGGGATGGGTGGGATGGGCCAGCACCTCGCGGGCGTTGCCACTTTCGACCACCTCGCCTTTCTTCATGATGATGATGCGGTCGCTGATGTAATAGGCGGTCGCCAGATCGTGGGTGATGTAGATGATCGACACCTTGAGGGTGTCGCGCAGCGCCTTGAACAGGTTGACGATCGACATCCGGATCGAGGCGTCGACCATCGACACCGGCTCGTCGGCGATGATCAGCGCCGGGCTGGAGATCAGCGAGCGTGCCACCGCCACCCGCTGCAACTGGCCACCCGACAGTTCGTGCGGGAAGCGGCCCTTCACTTCGGCCAGCGACAGGCCGACCTGGCGCAGCGCGCGGTCGGTCTTGGCGCGGACTTCGTCCGCCGTGCGCGCATCGGTGAAGTGCAGCGCCGTCATGTACAGATAGCGGTCGACGCGCTTCAACGGGTTGAAGGCCTCGAACGGGTTCTGGAAGATCGGCTGCACTTGGCGCATGAAGGCCAGCCGGTCCTTCCGCTTGCGGATGGTCGCTAGGTCGACGCCGCGAAAGCGGATGGTCCCTTCGGAAGCCGGCACGATGTTGAGGATCATGCGGGCCAGCGTCGTCTTGCCACTGCCCGATTCCCCGATGATGGTGAAGATCTCGTGGCGGTCCTCTTCGAGCGTGAAGCTGACGTCCGATACCGCCGCGAAGCGGCGCCGCGACAGCAGGCCACCCATCGCATAGATCTTGCTGGCGTGGCCGACCTCGAGCAGGGGCGGGCTCATACGGCGATTCCCTTCTCGGCGGCGAAGCAGGCCACCCGCCGGCCCGGCCCCGCCCACTCCATGACCGGGGTCTCGCGCGAACAGATGCCCATCGCCAGCGGGCAGCGCGGATGGAAACGACATCCGGGCGGTGGATCGGCGAGATTGGGCGGCACCCCTTCCAGCCCCTTCTTGGGCGCCGCGTCGCCGACCTTGGGCAGGCTGCCGATCAGATGCGCGGTGTAGGGATGCCTGGGGCTGGCGAAGAGCTCGGCGGTCGGCCCTTCCTCGACGATGTGGCCGGCGTACATGATGCCCAGGCGGTCGGCCAGATTGGCATGGACGGAAAGGTCGTGGGTGACGAACAGCAGCGAGGAACCGATTTCCCGTTGGATCGAACGGATCATCGCCAGCACGCCCTTCTGCACGACCACGTCGAGCGCGGTGGTCGGCTCGTCGGCGATGATGAACTCGGGACGGCAGACGGTGGCCAGCGCGATGGTCACCCGCTGACGCATGCCGCCCGACAGCTCGTGCGGATAGGCGTCGAGCACGTCGGGCTGCAGGTGCAGGCGCTCGAGATGGCCGACCACGGTGTTTGCGAAGTCCGGCATCGGCTTGCCGATATGGCGGAAGGCGAAGTCGACGAACGAGTGGCGGATGCGGCGCACCGGATTGAGCACGCTCATGGAGCCCTGCATGATGTAGGACAGGTGCCGCCAGCGCATGGCGTTGCGCTCTTCCGGCGTGCTCTCGTAGACGTCGATGTTCTGGCCCCTGAAATTGAACTTCACGCTGCCGCCGACCACGTTGAGCGGCGGCTGGATGGCCCCGGCGATGGTCTTGATCAGGCTCGTCTTGCCGCAGCTCGATTCCCCGGCCAGGCCGTAGATCTCGTTGGGGAGCACGTGGAGCGAGATGTCGTCCACCGCCCGCACCTCGCGGACGATCCCGAAGTAATGCGTCTGGTAGTAGGCGCGAAGGTCGGAAACCAGCAGCACCGGCTGCGGCTGCGGCGCCCCCGGGGCGCCCTGGCCGGCCGCGCCGATTACGGTGGCGCCGGCGGCCGTCATTGCTTGGCGCTCCTCATGCGGCTGAGCCGGCTGCGCGGATCGATGTACTCGTTCATCGAGACGGCCAGCAGGAACAGGCCGATGAACACCATGATGACCAGGGCCACCGGAAAGAACACCCACCACCAGACGCCCGCCGTCATCGCCGTGTGCTGGTTGGCCCAGTAGATCATGACCCCGATGGTCGGCGTGTTGATGTTGGTGAAGCCCAGCACGGAAAGCGTCACCTCCAGCCCGATCGACCAGTTGACGTTGTTCATGGTGGTCGAGAACACGATCGGCATGACGTAGGGCAGGTGCTCCTGCGCCACGATCTGGCGCGTGCTCATGCCGGAATAGACGCTGTGCTCGGTGAACTGGCGGGTACGCAGGCTCATGGCGATGGAGCGGATCAGGCGGGCGTCGTAGGCCCATCCCAGGCCGGCCATCACCAGGGCCAGCGCCGCCCACGACATGCGGTCGCGCATCACGAAATAGAACATCACCAGGATGGGAAACAGCGGCATGACGATGAAGGTGTCGTTGATCGACATCAGCACGCGATCGACGAAGCCGCCGAGGTAGCCCGACAGCAGCCCGATGACCAAGGACAGGATGCGGCTGAGGACAGCCACGATGAAGCCGAACAGCAGCGTGTTGCGGATGGCGAAGCTCAATTGCCAGAAGACATCCTGGCCGCGCGACGTGGTGCCCATCAGATAGGTCCACGACGGCGGCAGATCGGGCGGCACCACGTAGACGTCCTCGGGAGGCATCGGCGCAAACGCCGACATCGCCGACATCGCGACGACGATCCCCAGCAGCACGGTACCAGCGGCGAACTCGCGATTGTAACGGAGCAGGTCTTTGAGGATGCTCAGCATGGCTCAGCCGATCTTCACGCGGGGATCGAGAAGCGGATAGAGAAGGTCGATCACCAGGACGGCGCCGGCGACGCCGATGATCGAGATGGTCGTGATGCCGAGTACCAGGCTGTAGTCGCCGGCGTGGACGGCGGCCACCAGCAGGGTGCCGACGCCGGGATAGCCGAACACCTGTTCGGTGATGATGGCGCCGTTGAAGATGGCGCCCAGCGACATGCCGAGGCCGGTGATCTGCGGCACCAGCGCGTTACGCATGACGTAGGAACCGAGGATGCGGTTGCGATCGACGCCGGCCAGTTCGGCATAGACGACGTAGTCCTCGGTGACGATGTTGGAAACCAGCGCCCGCATCCCCATGAACCACGAACCCAGTCCCACCAGGATCAGGGACAGGGCGGGCAGGAAACCGTGCGTGATCACGCTGCCGATGAACGCAAGGTTCCATCCGGGGGTCATGTTCCTCTGGTAACCGCCACCCAGCGGCAGCACCGGCCACAGGTAGCCGAAGACGATGAGCAGCACGAAGGCGACGATGTAATAGGGGATCGGGTGCAGCCCCATGGCCACCACGCCGGCCGCCTTGAGCAGGCGGTTCTCGCGGTAGTAGCCGGCGAGCCCGCCCAGGATGTTGCCCGCCACCCACGAAATGACGATCGCCGTGAGCAGCAGGCCGACGGTCCACGGGATCGCCCGGCTGATAAGGGCCGAGACCGGTGTCGGGAAGGCCGAGACCGACGGCCCGAAATCCGCCACCGCGATCCGTTTCCAGAACGTCCAGTACTGGTCCCACAGGCTTCCCTTGAGGCCGTACAGGTCGGCCAGCGCCTCGCGCAGCATGTTGATGGCTTCCGGACTGGTGCTGCCGAAGGAGGCTGCGGCCATGATCGAATGCTCGACCGGGTCGATGGGGGTCGCGTGGGTGACGAAGAAGACGATGTTGATGCCGATGAAGACCACCAGGAAAAACTGGCCCAGCCGCTTCGCTATGTAGACATGGATCGACTGCATCGGGTGGCCCGTCACTCCATTCGGAAAAAGGGGAGGCGGCTTTTCCGGGTTGCCGCCTCCGCCGCGGGACCGATTACTTCTGGCGAGGCTTCAGCTTCACCATCATGTACTTGGTGTTGGCCCAGTTGGGGACGGGATCGGTATACGGAGCATCTTCCGCGTTGGGGTAGCCGGTCCAGTAGGTCTCGTCCATGACCGTGAACACGTTGTAGGCCATCAGCGGAATGACCGGCATCTCGCGGACGGTGAGCTTGATGTACTCCTTGCCGATCTCGACGCCCTTCGGATCGTCGAACCCGATGCCCCGGATCTGTTCGATCAGCTTGTCGAGCTCGGGGTTGCTCCAGCGCTGCCAGTTGCGCGGCGGCTGCGGGTTGCCGGGCTTGGCCACGAACTGGGAGTGCCAGCTGTCGAGGAAGAAGGACAGGTCCGGATGGCCGCCCCAGGTTTCGACGCTCCAGGACATGATGGCTTCGTAGTCGCCGGCGGCACGGACGAAGATCAGGTTGCCGCCTTCCGCCACCACGATCTTGGCGTCGATGCCGAACTGGCGCCACTGCTGGGCGATCATCGAACCGGCCCGCGTCATCACCGGGCGGGTTTCCCCCTCGGTGGTGATGCGGATGGTGAACCGCTGTCCCTTGGGCGTGTACCAGGCGTCGCCCCGCTTGGTGAAGCCGGCCCGCTCCAGCAGCTCGGCGGCGACCTGCGGATTGGGTTTCCACCAACCCCGCCCGAACGCCTTGGATATCAGCTTGGGATCGGAAGGGATCTGGTCTCCCATCGACGGGCGCAGCATGTCGGCGATCTGCTTGCCGGCGGTGGGATCGTAGGGCTTGTACTTGGACTTGCCGGTGTCGATCTCGAAGTCCTTCAGCCAGGCCTCCATCGGCTCGTGATAGAAGTCGGGCTGGGTGCCGGTCGGCGGAATGGCGATCGCCGAGATGGTCGCAGCACCCCGGTAGGACGCCATCGACACCGCCTTGATGTCGATCAGCAGGGCCAAGGCCCAGCGGACATCCTTGTTCTGGAACAGCTCGTTCTGGTGGTTGAGAATGACCGAGGGCAGCGTCGGGTCGGGATGGGCGTAGGGGAAGCCCTTGAACCAGCCGCGCGAGGTCTTCGACTGCTTGGCCAGCGTGAACATGCCTTCCGGGGCGACGTCATGGATGATGTCGAGTTCGTGGTTCATCTGGGCGATGACGCGCTTGTCGGGCGGGCCGGGATCCATATAGGTGACGTATTTCGGTCCGGGCTCGCCGAAGCGGGCCACCGTTGTCCGCTTCCAGTCCTCGCGCTTCTGCCAGGTGAACCACTTGCCGTTGGCATCGAAGCTGTGCAGCGTGTAGGGCCCGATGCCCACCGGCGGGTTGAAGGCGAACTTCAGCGGGTCGCCCGCCTTCTCGAACACGTGCTTGGGCATCATCCACATGCCGTTCCAGCGCACCGTAAACAGGGCGTGGAATCGCGAATTCGGTTTCTTCAGCTTGAAGACGACGGTGTTCTTGTCGGGCGCCTCGACCGAAGCGACGTTGATCTGGATCGGCGCGCTCCAGAACAGGCCGTTCGTCTTTAAGTGCGTGTTGATGGTATAGAGCACGTCATCGGCCGAGAACTCGACGCCGTCACTCCAATGAATGCCGGAACGCAGCTTCACCGTCATCTCGGTGAAGTCGGCGTTGTAGATGGGCTTTTCGGAAGCCAGCGAGTTGTCCCAGACGCCGTCGATGCCGTAGTTCGGATCGATGTACCAGAAGGTGTCCATGGCCAGCTGCTGGAGCCCCGTGGACCGACCGCCGGCATTGACGGCCCAATAGTTGAACCATCCCGGATTCTTGATGGTTCCCTCCGGATTCTCGACGATCAGGGTTTCGTGGCGCGGAAGATTGGATGTTCCCTGGGCGTAGGCCGAAAAAGCGAACGCGCAGACGCTTGCCGTAACGGCAAGGCTTCGCAAAACAGACACTAGCACCTCCTCTTTCCAGTCCCCAAGCAGGCTACCGAAGAAGGGTTTGGAGTGCCCGATGAGCGGGTCGCGGGAAACGAACCCGAAGCCCGACCGATTCTCGCAACCGGACTACGTCAGCTCTGTTGCGTTTGCGACTCTGTAGGATTGGTGCACACGGTTTCCCTTCCTGTGAAGCCAGCGGAATTTGCGTTGCCGTCAAATTCCCGCCCGATTTACGGGCATTCGCGCCTTTCCGGTACGGTTGTCTTCAACCTACCGGTCGGCAATCTTTGTTTTTTAGGTGGGTCGTCCTGCCCGCCACGGTAGACAGCATTCGGTCATAAACATGGACGAAACCGCTTTTCCCGTCGAAAAGGAAAATCCCGCCCAGGCCGCCGGTGCTCGCAGGCGCCAACCGCCCAGTGCCAACAAAGCCTTTCCCGCGCATGGACGATGATGTTTGGCCGGCCGCCAGGGAGGCAGGCCCGGGCCGCAGTCAGCCGCCGGCCGACGACAAGGCTTCGGCCGGTTCATCGCCGAGTTCCATGCTGCGGGCCCGAAAGGCGCGCGGGCTCATGCCGACCTGCCGGCGGAACACCCGCGAGAAATACAGCGGGTCGTCATAGCCGACCATTTGCGAAAGCGACTTGATGGGGACGCTGGTGACGCGCAAAAGCTGCATAGCGTATTGGATGCGCTGGCTGTCCCGCCACTGGACGATCCCCATGCCGACGTGCTTGTGAAACAGGTGCGACAGGCGTGACGGCGACAGGCAGACTTCGGCGGCGATCTCCTTGACGCCCATCGGCTGCTGGAGGTTCGTGGAAATCAGCGTGCAGGCCGACAGCACCCGTTCATCGATCGGGACGTTCTTCATCTGCGCGGCGCGGTCGACGCGGGCGCAGGAGAGCAGAATGTGCTCCAGGCAATTGAAGGCCAGATCACCCGACAGGCTGTCGGTCAGCATGGACAGCTTCTCGACCTCGACGAAAAGGCGGAACATCTCGCGGAAGAACGCTCCGTCCTTGCGTCGCAGGACATGAACCTTTTCGACCTGCTTTTCCCATTGCAGCCAGTTGCGCCAATAGGCCCGCGGCTGGAAATAGACCCAACGGTGCCACCATTTCTCGGCGGACGGATCGCGGCCGTAATAGTGGGCGGCCTGCGGCGGGAAAAGCAGAAGATCACCCTGCTCGACGACGAAGGACTCCGGCCCGTCGAAGACCCGGCCCGCCCCCTCGGCCGTGAGATTGATGATCCATCCGCGCATGCCGTTCGGACGATCGATGAAGAAATCCAGCGGGCCATTCCTTTCGATCGGCGTGATCCCGGCAACCAGCCGGACATCGAAAGGAAAACCCGGAAACAGCGGGGCGACGTCGAGATCGGTGCCCGGCCCCTCCCCCGCCCGCGTCAGCTTGCGGAAGATGCGCTGGACCTGGGGGTCCTGCGACGGGTCGAACGCGCCCTGATCATCCATGTCTTCAGCGGAATGCTGCATTCCGTTCTCCGCCTTCCGGCCTATTGTACACTTGGGGATCGCCTGAAAAAAGGGAAGGACCCCACAGGGAGCAAAAAGGCGGATCATCCATGAGAGCCGCGCGTGGCCGCGGCCCGCGCGATGGGAGCTTTGCCGCGATGACGTCTGGGGCTGACCGTTTCGTCATAGGACTGGATTTCGGCACCGACAGCGTACGCGCCGTCGTCGTGCGGGTGGCGGACGGCAAGGAAATCGCCGATGCCGCCGCTTCCTACCCGCGATGGGCGAAAGGGCGGTATTGCGACCCGACACGCCAGATGTTTCGCCATCACCCGGCCGACTATCTCGAGGCCATGACCGAGGTGGTCGGCAAAGCGCTCGCTGGGCGTCGCGCCATTGCCGATGCGGTCGTTGGGCTGGGTGTCGATACCACCGGCTCCTCGCCGCTGCCGGTTTCGTCCGACGCCAGGGCACTGGCGCTCTACGACGAATTTGCCGAAGATCCCGATGCGATGTGCATCCTGTGGAAGGACCACACCGCCGTCGCCGAAGCCGAGGATATCAACGCGCTCAGCCGGACCGGACGGTTCCCCGACTACACCCGCTATGTCGGGGGCATCTATTCGTCGGAATGGTACTGGGCGAAAATCCTTCACATCGGGCGCCACAATCCCAGGATCTTCCAGGCCGCCGCCAGTTGGGTCGAATTGTGCGACTGGATTCCGGCCGTCCTGACCGGGGTCAAGGATGCCGCGGCGGTGGTCCGCAGCCGTTGCGCCGCCGGGCACAAGGCCTTGTGGCATCCAAGCTTCGGCGGCCTGCCGTCGCGCGATTGGCTGGTGGCGCTCGACCCCTGCCTAGGCAACCTGCCGACGCCGATGTTTACGGAAACCCGCACCAGCGACCAGGCCGCCGGCCTGCTGACCGCCGAATGGGCGGCGGCCTTCGGACTGCCGGCCGGCATCCCGGTTGCGGTCGGCGCCTTCGACTGCCACATCGGGGCGGTCGGGGCCGGCATCGAGCCCTACTCGCTGGTCCGGGTGATGGGAACCTCCACCTGCGACATCCTGGTGGCCCCGCCCGAGGAGGTCGGCGACACCGTGGTTCGCGGCATCTGCGGCCAAGTCCCCGACAGTGTGCTGCCGGGGTATGTGGGCTTCGAGGCGGGGCAATCGTCGTTCGGCGACGTCTTCGCGTGGTTCGACCGGCTTTTGCGCTGGGGACGCGAGGAAACGGTCACGCCGGGAGGCCTCCTGCCAAGGCTGGAGGAGGAAGCGCGGGCGTTGCCGCCGGGCGCTTTTGGGGAGCGGGCGCTCGATTGGCTCAATGGCCGGCGCACGCCCGATGCCGACCAGACCGTGCGGGCGATGGTCGCCGGCCTTCATCTCGGGTCTTCTGCCGCGTCGATCTATCGCACGCTCGTCGAGGCCACCGCGTTCGGCTCACGGGCCATCGTCGAGCGATTCGAGAGCGAGGGGATTGCGGTCAAACACGTCGTGGCGATCGGCGGCATCGCCCGGAAGTCGCCGTTCATCACCCAGGTTTGCGCCGACGTCATGAATCGCGAGATCGGGGTTGCCGAATCCGACCAGTGCTGCGCCCGCGGCGCCGCCATCTTTGCGGCGGCGGCGGCCGGCCGGTATCCCGACGTCCATCAGGCCAAGGCGGCGATGCTGAGCCCGATCGAGAAGGTCTTCAAACCCGATCCGCGCGCCCACGAGGCCTATGGCGCGATCTACACCGACTACCTGGCCATCGGAGCGTTCGCCCAACAGATGGCCGGACGCTGACGGCCGAGATTGACGGCGTCACCCGCCGGCCGCGACGAACGCTTGCGACATGATTGTTCCGGTTCGCTTCGACATGGGCTTCTCCCACGTCCTTGATCGCCAAATGGAAACATCATCGTCCATGCGGCGGAGTTTCTTCCCGCGTCACCCAAACATCGAACCGGGTACCCCCGCAAAGATGTCGGAAATGGACGTCTATCTTCTGACAACATCATGGTTTTCTGGAATATTTCTTTCTTCTAATGTCCGGCCTATGCCTTTCGAAGAGGGCGCTGCCGGCGGCAATGAATTTGAAATCGAGCATCTGGCGCGGGCGTTCGGCCTTTCCAAAAAAAGCTGAATGATCCATGTTTATGACCAAATGCTGTCTTCTATGGAATGCCGTACCCCTCTACAATCGTCGCAATCAAAAAACCAAAATTGCTGAACTGCGGGTTGAAATACCATCAAACCCACGTGGGCGTCTTTGTGCCCGAGCCATCGGGCCGGAAATCGACAGTATCCGGGCACCGTGACACCAAGAATGCTAACAAGGGAGAGTTTCATGAACAAATTGAAGTGGGCAGGCGCATCTGTTGCCGGCGCAGTGATGATGTTCGCCGGGACGGCGGCATTCGCCGTAACAATCGGTTTTTCCCAGGTTGGCGACGAGGGCGATTGGCGTCCGGCCTTTTCGAAGGACATGCAGGAAGAGGCCAAGAAGATGGGCATCGACCTCAAGTTCGCCGATGCGCAGGGCAAGCAGGAAGAGCAGCTCAAGGCTGTTCGCGCCTTCATCGCCCAGCGGGTCGACGCCATCATCGTCGCCCCGGTGGTGGTGACCGGCTGGGATCAGGTGCTCAAGGAGGCCCAGAGGGCGAAGATTCCGGTGTTCCTTGCCGACCGTGACGTCGACGTGACCGACAAGTCGCTGTTCGTCGCCCGCATTTCGGCCGACTTCAATCTGGAAGGCAAGCTGGCGGGCGCTTGGCTGGCGGCGGCGAGCAAGGGCACGTGCGACATCGTCGAGATGCAAGGCACCGTCGGCTCGGCCCCGGCGATCGAGCGCAAGAAGGGCTTCGAGGCCGTCATCTCCCAATTCCCGAACATGAAGATCGTCCGCTCGCAGTCCGGCGAATTCACGACGGAAGGCGGCAAGAAGGTGATGGAGGCTTTCATCAAGGCCACCAACAACCTCAAGGGCATTTGCGCGGCCTTCGCGCATAACGACAACATGCAGCTGGGCGCCATCCAGGCCATGAAGGAAGCCGGCCTGAAGCCCGGTCAGGACGTGCTGATGGTGTCGGTCGACTACGTCCCGGCCATGAAAAAGGCCCTCGCGGCCGGCGAGGCCAATGCCTCCGTCGAGCTGCGCTCGGCCATCGGCAAGTACATCTACCCGGTGGTGACCGACTATCTGAAGAGCCCGAAAGAACTGCCGAAGTGGATCGTGATTCCGTCCGATCTGCACACGGCGAAGGGCATGTAGGGAGCACCTCTCGCGCCTCCTGAAGGCAACTCAAAGAGCGGCGCCTTGCCGATGCGATTGGCGGGCGCCGCTTCCCGCCCGCCCAGGATACCGGGTAGAATACGCGAACCTTGCTGCGCCACAGCGACAGGGAGAAACCGGCGTGACGGACTCTTCGGCCCTGCGGATCGAGATGCGTGGTGTCTCGAAGACATTTCCCGGCGTTCGCGCGCTCGAGAATGTCGATTTGCAGCTGAAGGCCGGCGAGGTGCACGCCCTGTTGGGCGAGAACGGCGCCGGCAAGTCGACCCTGATCAAGATCATGACCGGCGCGTTGACCCGCGACGAGGGCGAAATCCGCCTCGACGGACGCCCCGTGGAGATCAACACCACCGCCGACGCCCAGGCGCTCGGCATCAGCACCGTCTATCAGGAAGTCAATCTGGTCCCGACGCTGACGGTCACCAAGAACCTGACGCTGGAACGCCAGCCGCGCCGCTTCGGGCTGATCTCCTGGGGCCGGGCACGGGCCCTGGCGCACCAGCGGCTCAAGCGTCTCAACCTCGAGATCGACACCGAACGGCCGCTCGGCTCCTACTCGGTGGCGATCCAGCAGTTGGTCGCCATCGCCCGCGCGCTCGAGGATGACACGCGGGTCCTGGTGCTGGACGAGCCGACCGCCAGTCTGGATGCGGCCGAGACGGAGCTGCTGTTCAAGATCATGCGCGACCTCAAGTCGCTGGGCATCGCCATCGTCTTCATCACCCACTTCATCGATCAGGTCTACCAGATCGCAGACCGCATTTCCGTGCTGCGCAACGGCCACATGGTCGGCACGGCGTCGGCCGCCGACCTGCCGCGCCTCGAACTGATCTCGATGATGATCGGCCGCGAGCTGGCGGCGGTCACGGCCCGCCTGGCCACCCACACCTCGAAGGCGAGCGGCGAGCCGGTCCTGGCGGCCGAAGGGCTGGGGCGCCGGCGCACGATGGAGCCGTTCGACATCGCGCTTCGGGCCGGCGAGGTGGTCGGCCTGGCCGGCCTTCTTGGATCGGGACGCACGGAAACCGCCAAGCTGCTGTTCGGGGCGATCCGCCCCGATTCCGGCCAGGTGAAGATCGACGGCAAGGCTGTCGCCCGCTTTTCGACGGGCCATTCCCTGCGCTCCGGAATCACCTTCTGTCCGGAGGATCGGAAGGCCGAGGGGCTGGTCGGCGAGCTTTCCGTGCGCGAGAACATCATGCTGGGCCTGCAGGCCAAGCGCGGCTGGCTGAAACGCGTCTGGAAGGACGAGCAGAAGCGGCTCACCCAGGAGATGATCGAGGCCCTGGCCATCGCCACGCCGGACGCGGAAAAGCCGGTCGGGCAGCTGTCGGGCGGCAACCAGCAAAAGGTGGTGCTGGCGCGCTCCCTGGTGGCGCGACCCAAGGTCCTTCTGCTCGACGAACCGACGCGCGGCATCGACGTCGGTGCCCATGCCGAGGTGGTGGCGCTGATCCGCCGCCTGTGCGCCGACGGTCTGGCCTTGCTGGTGGCCTCCTCCGAGCTCGACGAACTGGTTGCCGTCAGCGATCGGGTCGCCGTATTGCGGGATCGGCACAAGGTTGGGGAGATGTCGGGGGCCGACATCACCCGCGAAAACATCATTCAGACGATTGCCGGCGGATGAACATTGAACAACCCCATGCCCTCGATCGCAGGCCGATGAGCGCGGAGCCCTCCTCCAAGACGACGGCGCCGTCACCGGACTTGGGCACCCGGCTGCGCGCGCTGACCGCGCACAGGGCGACCTGGCCGCTGCTGGCCCTCGTGATCATCCTGATCGTCGACGGCATCATCGCGCCCGGCTTCTTCACCATCCGCATCGTCGGCGGCCGGCTGTTCGGCTCCCCCATCGATATCCTCTATCGCGCCATGCCGACCGCGCTGATCGCACTGGGCATGGCGGTGGTGATCGGCAGCAAGGGGATCGACCTGTCGGTCGGTTCCATCGTCGCCGTGGTCGGCGCCACCATCGCCTGGCGCATCCACGCCGGCGACCCCCACTTCGTCATCCTCCTGACGGCGCTGGCCGTGGGTCTTCTGTGCGGCATGTGGAACGGCTTCCTGGTCGCCGTGCTCAACATCCAGCCGATCATCGCCACCCTGATCCTGATGGTGTCGGGCCGCGGTATCGGGCTGATGATCAACCTCATCTACGGCGGCACCGATCCCAGCTTCCAGAGCCCGCTGCTGCAGGGCCTGAGCGTCGGCAGCATCGGCCTGATCCCCACCCGCCTCATCCTTTTCGCCGGACTGTTCGCCGTGTTGTGGTTCGTGATCCGCCGCACCGCGCTTGGCCTCTTCATCGAATCGGTCGGCGCCAATGCCGCCGCGGCCAACCTGGCCGGCATCAACGCGCGCCTCGTCACCTTTTCCGTCTACCTGATTTCCGGGCTGTGCACGGCCTGGGCCGGCATCATCCTGACCGCCGACGTCCACACCTCGGACCCGGTCAGCGTCGCGCTGTTCAGCGAACTCGACGCCATCCTGGCGGTGGTGATCGGCGGCGGTTCGCTGGCGGGCGGGCGCATCTATCTGGGCATGACGCTGCTGGGCGCGCTGGTCATCCAGACGCTGGCCACCTCGATCCTGATGAGCGGCCTGCCGCCCGAATACAACCTTTTGGTCAAGGCCGTGGTCGTGCTGTTCGTGCTGCTGTTGCAGTCGAACAACGCGCGCGACGCCGTGTTCACGATTTTCAGGCGGAGGAAGGGATGAAAGAGCGCTATCTGCCCTTGATGGCGACCATCGCCGTGTTCCTGGCGCTGTTCGTGACCGGCGGCATCTTCTACAAGCACTTCTTCTCGACCCTGGTGCTGGGCCACATCCTGGCCGACAACGCCTTCATCATCATCGCCGCCATCGGCACCACCTTCGTAATCCTTTCCGGCGGCATCGATCTTTCCATCGGCTCGATGATCGGCTTCGTCGGCGTCACCATGGCCTTTCTCGACACCCAGGGTTGGCATCCGCTGGCCTCGGCCGCGGTGCTACTGGCTTTCGGCCTGCTGTTCGGGGCCTGCCAGGGATTCATCATCGACTTCTGCGGCATCCAGGCGTTCATCGTGACGCTGGCCGGCCTGTTCATGCTGCGCGGCGCCTGCTTCATGGTCAGCCTGGATTCCGTGCCGATCCGCCATCCGTTCGTCGGCGTGTTCGCCGACGCCAGCATTCCGCTGCCGGATGGCGGTTTCCTGGCCAGTTCCGCCATCGTCATGCTGGTAGTTCTGGCGGTCGCCATCGTCATCGCCCATTTCACGCGCTTTGGCACCAACGTCTATGCCATCGGCGGCGACCGCACCTCGGCGATTCTCATGGGGGTGCCGATTCGGCGCACGACCGTGATGATTTACGCGCTGGGAGGCTTTTACAGCGCCCTGGGCGGCGTGATCTACGCGCTCTACACCTCATCGGGCTACCCCCTGGCGGGAACCGGTAACGAACTCAACGCCATCGCGGCGGTGGTGCTGGGCGGCACACTCTTGACCGGCGGCGTCGGCATGGTCGCCGGCACGCTTTTCGGCGGCATGATTCTCGGCCTCATCGCCACGCTGATCATCTTCAACGGCTCGCTGAACGGCGCCTGGATCATGATCAGCAGCGGTGTCCTATTGTTCCTCTTCATCGTGATGCAGCGCTCGCTCGTCGGTTCCTTCAACTTGCGTCGAACGGCCTGACGGCGGACGCAGGCGCCATGCCGCAGCCGCAAGGCGGCGTCTGAGACTATCGTCGCGTCCCGCCATGCTTCGTACTCGACCACCGTCATCATCCCGGTCGCCATGTGGTAGAGGTGGTGGCAATGGAACGGCCAGCGGCCGGGGTTGTCGGCGTCAAACGCGAGGGTCACCTCGCGCATCGGCGGTACCCAGACGGTGTCGCGCACCGCGCCTTGCAAGGACCGCCCGTCGATCGCCACCACCTGGAAATGGTGGCCGTGAAGGTGCATGGGGTGGCCCATCATGCTCATGTTGCGGATCGTCACTTCGGCCCGTTCGCCCTTGCCTCCACAAAGGTCCGAATCGCTTCAAAACCAGACTTATCCCAACTTCGCGAGTTCCACGCGGCGGACACGCCCGAACGTTCTTCCGCTTTTAGTCGCATGTGCCTTTCATCAGCACTGTTCATGGTTTCCGAACCCTCGATGTTTGGCTATCATCGAGGCGAAATCGGGAATGTGGAAAAAAACCCGCGCGAATAATAATCGTGAGCGTTGGTGGGGATGTATCGGATGGCAATGGCAGGCAAACATCCCGCCCGACGGGGATGGCGGGCCCGGTGTCCCTGGGTGTTCCCCTCGGCAGTTCTGGCCGCAGCCATCCTGGCCGCCGGCAGCGCTGCGGCCCAATCCCAACAGCCGCAAGCCGAGCCCAGCTTGGCCACTTCGCAGGACTGCACCAAGATCACCGTCGAGTATGCCGACGATCCGACGCTGACGGATGCCGAGAAGATCGCCCGCATGGACCAAGCCCTGTTCCGCTCGCTGAGCCGCTACGAGGCCTGCCGCAACGCCGCGACCGCCCAGGGCGGCGGTGGGGGCGGAGGAGGCGGGGGTGGCGGCGGTAACGGCGGAGGCGGAGGCGGTTCCGCCGGCGCGGCCGCCGGGGCGGCCGGCGAGACTGGCGCGTCGGGCGGCGGCGCCGGCAATTCGGTGGCTTCCTCGGACATGGCGGGCACGGAAAAGCCGGCGGCGAGCGCCAGCGGCGCCTCGGCCCAGGCCAAGCCGAGCGAGACCGCCGCCCTTCCCGGCGACGGCAAGACCGTGGGGGCGGGCGGCCAAAGTCCGATCGGCAGCGGCAAGGCGCCGGAGGACATTCCGCCGGCCGACAACGACACCGTCTTGGAAAAGCAGATCCGCGAAGCCGCGATGCGCGAGACCGACCCGGCGGTGAAGGAAAAGCTGTGGAACGAATACCGGCGCTATAAAGGCATCAAGCAGAAGCAATAACATCCGACCCATATGCAGGGCGGAGGGAAGAAGACGATGCGAACCTTGAAGACGATAACGGCCTATCTGGTTTCCGCGTGTCTCGCGCTGTCGGGATGCGTCACCCCCTCGGGTTCCGGCTCGGGGTCCTCCGCCGGCGTCGGCCCCCAGCTGTCCTCCTTGTTCGGAAAGCAGGACCGCAGCGCCGAGCCCAACCGCCCGAAGCTCGATGTCGTCATCCCGGTATTCGACCCCGGCCTGCCCGAGGACGAGACGAAGTACGACGAGGAAGGGGTGTGGCCGGAGTTGCGCCGCGCCGAGGCCAACCGCTTCGCCGTCAAGATGAAGGAAGCCCTGGAGGCGACGGGCGCCTTCGGCGCGGTCCGCGTGACGCCGGACAAGACGGCGACCGGCGACCTTTACGTGATCGGCCGCATCGCCAAGTCGAACGGCGAGGAGATCGAGATCGACATCGAGGTCTTCGACATCTCGGGCAAAAAATGGATGGGCGAGTCCTTCGACCACGAGGTCGCCCCCGAATTCCACAAGAACATCCGCAACAAGGGCAAGGACCCCTACGACCCGGTGTTCGCCGAGGCGGCCAAGGACATCGTCGAAGAGCTCAACGACCACGACGCCGCCGAATTGGGGACCATCCGGCAACTGGCCGACCTTCGCTTCGGGGCCAGCTTCTCGGACCAGGCCTTCACCAGGCACATGAAAATGGACGGCAGCCAGGTCAAGCTGGTCAGCATGCCGGCCGACGACGACCCGATGCTGCGCCGCACCCGGGCCATCCGGGTCAGAGACCAGCTTTTCGTCGACGGCCTGCAGGCCCAGTACCAGTCGTTCAGCCAGGGCATGAACGACAGCTACGCCATGTGGCAGGAGCAGAGCCTGACCGAGGTCATCGCCGCGCGGGAAGCCAGCCAGAAATCGGCCGGCCAGGCCTTCGTGGGCGCGCTCCTGATCGGCGCCGCGGTGCTGTCCGCGGTGGCCGGGGCGCGTTCGAATTCATCCTCCGGAAGCACGGCCGGCCTGGCCGGCGCCACCGTCGCCGGCATCGGCGGCGCGATGATGCTGAGCAAGAGCTTCCAGACCAGCGACGAGGCCAAGGTTCACCGCGACGCCCTGAACGAGCTTGGCCAGTCGGTCGACATGGAACTGGCCCCGCAGGTCGTCAAGTTCGAGGAAAAGACGGTGAAGCTGACCGGCGACGCCAAGGAACAGTTCGGCCAATGGCGGGAATTCCTGAAGCAGGTGTACGCGGTCGAGCGCACCCCCGAGACCGTGCTGTAGGACGAGTTCCGCTCCATGCTTGACGAAAAGTTGAGGGACGCGAGCCGCAAAGCCTCGCACGACCGACTCCGCCTTTCCCTTGGCATCACCGCCGTCATCGCCGGCATGCTGGCGATCCTCGCCGCCGCCACCTTTCTGTGGGAGCGCGCCGACCGGCCGCCCGAGGTGGCTTCGGCGCCGGGCCCGGCCCTTCCCGCCCCCATCCAGGCGGCCAACCCGGCGACGGCCGCCGTCGCCCAGCCGGCCGCCGACCCCGGCGCCGCGGACCGCGAGTTGTTCAAGCAGGAACTGGCCGCCTTCGAGGCCGATCTTGAGCCGCGGGTGGCCGGGCAGCCCTTCCTCAACTGGAACGCCGAGGCCCGGCAGAACATCCTCGCCGCCAAGGAAAAGGCCATCTCGGCGATGGCGATGAGCGAGTACGCCAAGGCGCGCCACGAGCTGGCGCAGGGCGTCGGCCTGGCGCGGACCGAACTCAAGGCCATGGAAACCGCCTTCCAGACGGCGCTCGCCAACGCCAGGACCCACCACGCCCAGGATGCCTACGACCCGGCCAGCGCCGAAATTGCCAAGGCGCTCCAGATCAATCCCCAGGACGACGTCGCGCTGGCGCTGAAGGCCGACATCGATGCCCTGCCCCAGGTGCTGAAGCTGGTCAGGCAGGCCGAGGTCGCCCGCCTGGCCAACGACCCGGAGGCCGAGGCCGCGCATCTGCGCGCCCTGCTGGCAGCGGCGCCGGAGCGCACGGCCGACAAGGAAAGGCTCGGCCGGCTCGAAGGGCAGATCAGGGAAAGGCAGTTCGGCGCCGCCATCCGGCGGGGCATGGAAGCCGTCGAGAAGCGCGATCTCAAGGCGGCCAGGAACGGGCTGGCCACGGCCACCCGGCTTTCCCCCGGCCGCCAGGAGGTCACCCTGCTGGGCGGCCAGGTTAAGAAGCTGGCGGACGCGGTCAGGATGGACGATCTGTTGGGCCGCGCCAGGCTTGCCGCCGGCCGCGACGACTGGGTCGGCGCGCTGGCCGCCTATTCGGAGGCCGTGAAGCTCGACGCCGGCAACCGCGCCGCCATCGAGGGCGCCCAGGCCGCCCAGGCCATCGTCGACCTGACGGCGAAAATCGAGGCCCATCTCCAGAACGCCCACCGGCTGGGCTCGCCGGCCGCGGCGGCCGATGCCCGCGCCGTTCTCGCACTGGGAACCGCCTACGCCGGACAAAGCCCCCAGGTGGCCAACGGCATGGCCCGCCTCACGTCCCAGCTCGACGCCTACGGCAAGAAGGTGGCGCTGCGGGTCCGCTCGGACAGCCAAACGGACATCGTCGTGCGCGGCGTCGGCAAGATCGGCCGTACCACCGAGAAGACGATCGAGCTGAAGCCGGGGGCCTACACGTTCGAAGGCGTGCGGCCGGGCTACAAGGCGCGCCTCGTCGAGGTCTCCATCGCGCCCGGCCAGACGGGCATCGTCGTGGAGGTCGTGTGCGATGAACGACTATAACGCCCGCCTCGAACAGGCGCAGGCCCGCCAGCGGCGGCTTCATCTTTCCATTGCCGCCGGCTTGGCGGCGATTGCCGTCACCGTGCTGTGCATCGTCGTCTTCACCAACGGCACTTCGGTCAGGATCCTTCCCGAGGAGGCCGCCGCCAGCGGCCGGATCGAGGTCGTCCAGGGCTTCGGGGCGGCGGTTGGCACCGTCGTCTACACCATCGGCGGCGCCCCGGTGGTGCGGGCGTCGGCCGCCGGCTACCAGCCGTCCGACCGCCAGATCGCGCCCGGGGAGAAGGGGCGCACCGTCGACATCACCCTGCGCCCGCTACCGGGCCGGCTGATCGCCGCCACCGCGCCGCAGGACGCCCGCACCCGCTGGTCGATCAACGGCCAGCTGGCGTCGGTTTCCGCGGCGCTCGACCGCCCGCTCGAGGCCGGCGACTACGCGCTTTCCATCGACAACCCCTATTTTCGCGTCGAGACCCGGACGGTGACGGTCAAGCGGGGCGAGGAGGTCCGCCTCGAGGTGCCGTTCGAAAGCGTGGTCGGGCGGCTTCGCATCGAGGCCCTGCCGAAGGATGCCGCCGTCAGCATCGACGACGCGCCGGCCGGCGCCTCGCCCATCGAGCTTGAGAAGAAGGGCGGCGCCTATCGCATCGCCGTCGCCCATCCCGACTACGTCACCGTCAACGAGGTCGTCGAGATCACCTGGGCCGAGCCCGAGGTGGCGCGCGCCTATAAGCTCCAGCGCAAGCCGGCGACGCTGAGCTTCAGCGCCACGCCGCCGGGCGGCAGCCTGCTGGTCGACGGCACCCGGGCCGATCCGGCCGCCCCGCTGGCGGTGGAATCCAACGTCGAGCACAAGGTCAGCTATCTCAAGCCCGGCTACTTTTCCGAGACCCGGTCGATCACCTTGCGGCCGGCCGAAAGCCGCCAGGTGGCTTTCGCGCTCAAGGCCGAAACCGGCAAGGTCGAGGTGCAGGCCCAGCCGGCCGCCACGGTCTTCGTCAACGGCCAGGAGATGGGCCCGACGCCGATGACGCTGGAGCTGCCGGCCGTGCCGCACGACATCTCGGTGCGCAAGCCGGGCTATCGCTCGGTCGAGCGCACGGTGACGGCGGACAGCAAGAAGCCGATCCTGGTGCGCGTCACGCTGGAAACCGAGCTGGCCGCCCGCCTCGGCGCCGCACCCCCGCAGTACACCAACGCGGCCGGCATCGCCTTGAAGCTGTTCAAGCCCACCAGTTTCGTTTCGGGCGGCACCCGCGCCGAGCCGGGCCAGCGGGCCAACGAGTTCGTCAAAAACATCCGGCTGGAAAAGCCCTTCTACGCCGGCCTGCACGAGATTACCCGCGATCAGTACGCCAAGTTCAAGGGCGGCGCGGCAGCGGGCGGGACCGGCAACACGCCCGTTACCGCCATTGGCTGGGAGGACGCGGCGCTTTTCTGCAATTGGCTGAGCGCCAGAGAAAAGCTCGAACCGGTCTACGTCATGCGAGACGGCAGGCTGGCCTCGGTCAATGCCGCGGCCGACGGCTACCGGCTGCTCAGTGAAGCCGAGTGGGAGTGGCTGGCCCGCCGGGCCGGCCGCGACAAGCAGACGATCTTTCCGTGGGGCAACGAGGCCGTGGTGCCGCCGATGGCCGGCAACATCGCCGACGAGGGGGCTCAGGGCAAGGTTCAGGTGTTCGTGCCGGGCTACAACGACGGACAGGCGGGGGTGGCCGCGGTCGGCAGCTTCAAGGCGGAGCCCTCGGGGCTCTACGACCTGACCGGCAACGTCAGTGAATGGGTGCACGACTTCTATTCGCTGGAACCGCCGGTGGGCAACGCCGTCGAGCGCGACCCGCTGGGTCCTTCCTTCGGCGACAGCCATGTTGTCAAAGGCTCGAATTGGCGCTCTGCTACGCGCAGCGAGCTTCGCGCCGCCTATCGCGACGGCCTGATGGCGGGCCGCGACGACGTCGGATTTCGGATCGGGAGATATGTGTATGGAGGTCCTGGCGATGCCAAGGCTCAGTAGGAAGGTGAAGCGCTGGATCGTGATCGTGGCGGCGGTGATCGCCTGTGGGGGCATGATCAATTTCGCCATCGCCCAGTCCGGCATCAGCCTCGATTCGCCGGTCTCGTTCCCGGTGGACATCTGACATGCGCCAGATGCTCCCCAGCCTGGCGGCGCTCGTGCTGTCCACCGTTCTCGTCCACCTCGCCTACATCGGCTACATCCGCCCCGAGGCCGCGCTGGCCATCGAGATCGCCCAGCAGGCCGGGCAGTCGGCGCCGCGCGACATCTTCGTCATCCTCAAGGACTGGGAGCAGGAGATCTGCATCGTCCTGATGTTCTGGGGGTCGTTCCTGATTCTCAGCAAGTCCTTCGCCATCATGAAGCACCGCTACCTGTTCACGGTGGACCTGCTGGACGGCGCCACCCGCCAGCAGGAGGACCTGAAGTCGGTCCTGGATTCCTTGGGCAACCTGCCCGCCAACATCCGGGAAACGCCGCTGGTCCGCACCCTGATGGCGAGCCTCCGGCGCTTTCTGATCACCGGCGACGTCCAGAACACCTCGGAGGCCATCGAATCCAGCATCGAGGCCCTGGCCGTCAAGCAGGAGGCGGAAAATTCGATGATCCGCTACCTGATCTGGGCGATCCCCTCGATCGGCTTCATCGGCACGGTGCGCGGCATCGGCGAGGCGCTGTCGCTGGCCGACCAGGCGCTGGCCGGCGACATCACGGGCATGACCAACAGCCTGGGGATCGCCTTCAACTCGACCCTGGTGGCGCTGCTGATCAGCATCCTGCTGATGTTCTTCCTGCACCAGCTGCAGCGCCTGCAGGACGGGCTGGTCGTCGACACCCAGGCCTATTGCGAAAGCTTTCTTCTCAACCGGATCAGCGAAGTAGGTCACATCTGAAACCCAGGCGCACGATCGAAGGGCTGAACCTGTCGTTCCTCGACATCATGGCGTGTGGGTTGGGGGCGATCATCCTCGTCTTCATGCTGGTCAAGCACAACGCCGCCGACAGCGTGCCCGAGACCGAGCTTCTGGCGGCCGACATCGCCCGCCTCGAAGCCGAAGAGCAGCAGATCCGCGGCCGCATCGAGGCAGTGAAGGCCGAGACCGAGCAGGCCGAGAAGGGGATCAAGGCGGCATCCGGCCAGATCGCCAGCCTGGAATCCTCGGTCGAGGCCAGCCGGCAGACCGCCGCCCAGAGCCAGAGCAAGATCGCCCAACTCAAGGAAACCATCGAGAAGACCGAGATCGCCGAGACGTCCGACGTCGTCGAATCCCCGAAGGCGGGCGAGGAAACCTACCTGATGGGGCTCAAGGTCGAGGGGCGGCGGATCGCCATCTTGGTCGACTCCAGCGCCTCGATGACCGACGAGACCCTGATCGAGATCATCCGCCGCAAGAGCAGCCCCGACGCGGTGAAGCGCCAGGGCCCGAAGTGGAAGCGGACCAAGGAAGTGGTCAAGTGGCTGCTGGCCCGGGTGCCCGACATCTCGGAAGTCGCCGTCATGGCCTTCAACGAGAAGGCCATCCCACTGGGCGGCGGCGCTTGGCTCAAGGGTTCCGACGGCGGGGCGATCGCCCGCGTGCTCAGCGAGCTCGATGGCCTGGTGCCGGCCGGCGCCACCAACCTGCAGGCCGGGCTCAACGGCTTGGCGCCGCTGCGGGCGAGCAACCTCTACGTCGTCACCGACGGACTGCCGACGGCGGGGGAGTCCAACTACCGCAGCCTCAATCCGTTTTCCGCCTGCGCGGCGCTGTGGGGAAGCGCCAGCACCATCTCGGGCGAATGCCGCTCCCGGCTGTTCCTCCAGACCCTGACCGAGAGCGGCGCCAAGGGCGGCGGCGTCGTCAATGTCATCCTGCTGCCGATCGAGGGCGACCCGGAAGCGACGCCCGCGTTCTGGGCGTGGACGGCGGCGACCGGCGGGCTTCTCATCAGCCCCGTGGGTAACTGGCCATGAAGCGGCGAAGCCGGGCGCTCGAGATTTTCAGCCTGTCGTTCCTCGACATCATCTCGTGCGGGTTCGGCGCCGTCGTGCTTTTGGTGCTGATTTCCGACAACGCCGAGCTTGCGGCCTCGGCCGACCAAGCCGGCACGGCGGCCATGCTGGGCGAGGTGCTGGAGGGCGAGAAGACCATCGACAGCCTGAGCGCGGAACTGGACCGCCAGTCGGAGGCCCTGCAGGGCCGCCAGACCCTGCAGGCCAGCTTCGAGCGCCGCGCCGCCCTGCTGCGTCAGTCGTTGAGCAACGCCACCCGCCAAGCCCAGGAGCTGGCCGCCCAGAAGGAGGGCCTGGAAATGGTCCAGACCTCGCTCAAGAAGGCGGCCATCACGCCGGCCACGGCCGAGAAGCGCGACGAGGAAGTCGGCGGCATCCCGGTCGACAGCGACTACGTGATCTTCATCGTCGACACCTCGGGCAGCATGCAGAACATCTGGTCGCGCGTGACCAGCGAGATGAAAAGCGTGCTGGCCATTCACCCCAAGGTGAAGGGCTTCCAGATCATGAACGACATGGGCACGCACCTGATCTCGGGATACCGGGGACAATGGATCCCCGACACTCCCGGCCGGCGGGACAGCGCGTTCAAGCTGTTCACGGGCTGGACCTCGGCCTCCAACAGCAGCCCGGTCGAGGGCCTCGAGGCGGCGCTGCGCCAGTACGCCAAGCCCGGCGTCTCGCTTTCCATCTACGTCTTCGGGGATGACTACACCGGCGCGTCCTACGAACCGGTGCTGGACATGATCGCCCGCCTGAACGCCAACCGCGCGAGCGGCGACCAACTGGCCAAGATCCACGGCGTCGGCTTCATGTCGCCGGGCACCACCAACCGCTTCGGCATCCTGATGCGCGAAGTGGCGCGGCGCAACGGCGGCACTTTCCTCGCCCTTAAGCGGTGACCGTTCGAGTTTTGGCGCCGCGGACATATAGTCAGGCAAGGTTAGCGTGGAAGTTTCTCCGGGACCGGCCGACTACGCAATGATCGACGGGTTTCACTGAGTACGGGCCCTAAAGCCGCACCCACGCGCCATCCTGGGCGGTCGAGCGCAGGCAGGCGTCGATAAAGGCAAGGCCGGCCAACCCGTCCTCGGCGGTCGGATAAAGCACCTCCGCATCGGGTTCTCCACGGGTCCGTGCCGTCCTAATCGCTCGCGCCGCCTCGGCATACAGATTGGCGAACGCCTCGAGGTAGCCTTCGGGATGGCCGGACGGAATGCGGCTCACGCGGGCGGCCGGCGCCGTCGCGCCGGCTCCGGCCCGGGTGAGCAAACGGCTCGGCTGTCCGAACGGGGTGAACCGCATGGTGTTGGGCTCTTCCTGAGCCCATTCGAGCCCGCCCTTGGAGCCGTAGACGCGCAAGCGCAGGCCGTTCTCGTTGCCCGGCGCCACCTGACTGGCCCACAACATGCCCTTGGCGCCGCCGGCGAAGCGCAGCAGCACGTGGACGTTGTCGTCGAGGCGCCGGCCGACGACGAAGGTGGTCAGATCGGCGCACACGGACTCCAACCGGAGTCCGGTGACGAAACAAGCCAGGTTGTAAGCGTGGGTGCCGATGTCGCCGATGCAGCCGCCCGGTCCCGAGCGGCCGGGATCGGTCCGCCATCCGGCCTGCTTCTGGCCGGTGTCCTCGAGCTTCTCGGTCAGCCAGTCCTGGGCGTACTCGGCCTGCACGACCCGGATCTCGCCGAGTTCGCCGGCCTCGACCATGGCGCGCGCCTGGCGGATCAGCGGATAGCCCGTGTAGTTGTGGGTCAGCACGAACAGCCTGCCGCTGCCGGCGGCGAGACGCGCAAGCTCCTTCGCCTCCTCCAGCGTCGCCGTCATCGGCTTGTCGCAGATCACGTGGATTCCACGGGCCAGAAACTCGCGGGCGATCGGCAAGTGCATGTGGTTCGGCGTGACGATGGATACCGCCTCGATGCCGTCTTTACGCCGCGATTCGGCCTCGGCCATCGCCGCAAAGGTGGTGTAGATGCGATCCGGTGCCAGCCCCAGTTCGCGACCCGAAGCCTCGGCCTTCTCCGGCGTGCTGGACAGGGCACCGGCCACCAGTTCGAATTCGTCGTCAAGCCGGGCCGCGATGCGGTGAACGGCGCCGATGAACGCCCCCTGCCCGCCGCCGACCATGCCCAGGCGGATACGCAGCGAGCGCACCATGCCATGTCCTTCAATCGCCATGACTGAACTCCTCCTTACGACAAGCCGAGCCGCCGCCGGTTGGCCGCCTCATCGGCGCCACCGCCGGCAAAGTCGTCGAACGCCTTTTCGGTGACGCGGATGATATGGTCCTTGACGAACGCCGCACCCTCGACGGCGCCATCCTCGGGATGCTTCAGGCAGCACTCCCATTCCACCACCGCCCAGCCCTCGAAATCGTTGGCCGCGAACTTGGAAAAGATGGCGCCGAAGTCGATGTGGCCGTCGCCCAGCGAGCGAAACCGGCCGGCGCGGTCGACCCACGGCTGGTAGCCGGAATAAACCCCCTGGCGGCCGGTCGGGTTGAATTCCGCGTCCTTGACGTGGAACATCTTGATGCGGTCCTTGTAGATGTCGATGTTCTCCAGATAGTCGAGGGCCTGGAGCACGTAGTGCGACGGGTCGTAGAGCATGTTGCAGCGGGGATGGCCGCCCACCCGCTCCAGGAACATCTCGAAGGTGATGCCGTCGTGCAGGTCCTCGCCGGGATGGATCTCGTAGCAGACGTCGATGCCGCACCTGTCGGCGGCATCGAGGATGGGCCGCCAACGGCGCGCCAGTTCTCCGAACGCGGTATCGATCAGCCCGGCCGGACGCTGCGGCCACGGATAGAGGAATGGCCAGGCAAAGCCGCCGGAAAAAGTGGCGAGAGCGACCGTTCCCAGGTTCTGTGACGCCCGCAGCGCCTTCGTCATCTGGTCGACCGCCCACTCGCGCCGCGCCTCGGGTTTGCCCCGCACCTCGGGCGCGGCGAACGCATCGAACGCCTCGTCATAGGCGGGATGGACGGCCACCAACTGTCCCTGCAAGTGGGTTGCCAGCTCGGTGACCTGAATGCCGTTGGCCGCCGCCACGCCCTTGATCTCGTCGCAATAGGTCTTGGACTCGGCGGCCTTCGCCAGGTCGAAGAGCCGCCCGTCCCAGGCCGGGATCTGGACCCCGACATAGCCGCACTCGGCGGCCCATTTCGTGATGCCGTCCCACGAGTTGAACGGCGCCGCGTCGCCGGCGAACTGCGCCAGGAAAAGCGCCGGTCCCTTGATCGTTTTCATCTCGCACTCCCGTTCATGTGAACCTTGCTTGTCGGTGGGAAACCGGAAAGCGGACCGGCACGCGGCCCGCCTTCCAGGCCTGCTCAGAAGGGGGAGTCGGGATAGTAGAACTGCTTGGCGTTCTCCGGCGTGATGAGGACGGAGTCGATGATGTATTCCTTCTTCGTCTCCTTGCCGCCGGCCATCTTTCCCGCGGTGATCTCCATGGCATCGGCGATCATGGTCGGCGGATAGGTGACGTCGACCGGAATCAGCTTGTCGCCGTCCATCACCCGCTTGACGATGTCCTTCATGCCGGCGCCACCGACAACAAAGAGTTTGTCCTGGCGGCCGGCCTGGCGGATCGCCTCCATGGCGCCGAGCGAGATGTCGTCGTCCTGCGCCCACACGGCGTCGATCTCGGGGAAACGCGCCAGGAAATCCTGCATCACCTTGAAGCCGTCGTCGCGGTTCCAGTTGGCGTACTGCGAGGCCAACACCTCGATGTCGCTGCCCTTGATCGCCTTCATGAAGGCATCGAAGCGCTGGTTGTCGATCACCGTCGGGATGCCCCGGAGAACGACGATCTTGGCGGATTTGCCTTCAAGGCGCTTGCGCATGTACTCGCCGGATATCCGGCCCATCTGCGGGTTGTTGCCGGCCACGTAGATGTCCTGGATCGACGGGTCCCCGAGGCCGCGGTCGACGACGGTGACGAAGACGCCAGACTGTTTGACCTGGCGCACCGGATCGGTCAGCGGGTCGGATTCGAACGGTAGGATGACCAGCGTCTTGATCTGGTGGATGGAGACGAGATCCTCGAGGTCGTTCGCCTGGCGGGCGGCATCGGGCGCCGAAACCAGCACGATCTTGAGGTTCGGGTATTGCTTCTCGAGACGTTCTTTCGCCTGCTGGGCGTGGAAATTGATGCCTCCCGTCCACCCATGCGTGGCCGCGGGAATCGAGACTCCCATCTTGATCTCCTCGGCCGCGTGGGTCGCCGTGACGGCGGCGAGGCCGAGCGCGATGGCTGCGAGCGATGATTTGAACCACATGGCTTTTCTCCCCGTACTGTGATGCGGCCGGCCGGTGGCAATTCAGCCGGTTCCGCGCGTGCCGTTCCCTCGCTGGAGGAGCACGGCGATGATGATGATGGCGCCCTGGATGGCGCCGTTGAGGTAGACGCTGATGGCGCCGGTAAGGTTGAGGATGTTGCCGATCAGGGTCAGCGTGACGGTGCCGACGACGGTCCCCCAGATGCGCCCGTAGCCGCCCTTGAGCCGGGTGCCGCCGATGATCACGGCGGCGATCGCCTCGAGTTCCCACAAGAGGCCGGTGGTGGCCGAGGCCGAGCCCAGGCGCGGCACGTAGATGGCCACGGCCAGCGCGACGCAAAGCCCCTGGATGACGAAGGCCATCGTCTTCACTGCGTTGACGCTGACTGCCGAATAGCGCGCCACCTGTTCGTTGGAGCCGATCGCCGAGCAGTAGCGGCCGAAGCGGGTGCGATAGAGAATCACCGCCCCGGCGGCCGCCACCAGCGCAAACAGGATGATCGGATAGGAAATCCCGAAGATGCCGCCGTAATAGAGCGGCCGGTAGACCGTGCGCACCGCAGGGTCCAGCGACAGTGTGCCGCCGTTGGCCAGGTAGGTGACCAGGGAGCGGAAGATGCCCATGGTGCCGAGGGTGACGATGAAAGCCTCGATGCGGCCCTTGGTCACCAGCACGCCGTTGACGCCGCCGGCGACGATGCCCAGGCCGACGGAAACGGCGATGCCGGCAGCGACGATGAGAGCGCCTGCCCCCGCCCCGCCGACCAGGGCGTTCATCGCGATGATGGCGACGCCGGCGATGAAGGCAGCCATGGATCCGACCGAAAGGTCGATCGCCCCGGCCGCGATGACGAAGGTCGCACCGATGGCGATGATGCCGATGAAGGCCGACCGCGTCAGGACGTTGACGATATTGCTGGGATTGAGGAAGGCCGGATTGACGAGTGTCGCCAGCACGATCAGCGCGGCGAGCGCCAGGAACGGCCCCCAGACCTTCAGGTCGACCCTAATGGCGGGTCGTCGCGAGGCCGGTGGCATGGCGGACGATCTCGTTCTCATTGATGTCGTTCCCGGCAAGGACGCCCGTGATGGTTCCGCCGTGCATGACGACGGCGCGATGGCAAAGCCCGATGATTTCCGGAAGGTCCGAAGAGATGACGATGACCGACCCGCCACGGCGGGCGAAGTCGTGCAGGAACAGATAGATCTGCTGCTTGGTGCCGATGTCGATGCCGCGCGTCGGCTCGTCGACGATCAGGATCTCCGGTTCCACCTGCATGGTCTTGGCGAGCAGCAGTTTCTGCTGATTGCCGCCACTGAGCGCCGATACCGTCGCCTCGAGGCTGGCGGCCCGGATGTCGAAGTCCTTGGCCGCGCGCTGGAGCGCCGCCCGCTCGCGGCGGTCGTCCAGGAAGACGGTGCCGTAGCGCCTCAGGGCCAGCAGGGTGAGATTGGGTCGGAGACGCATGTCGACCAGCAGGCCCTTGCCCTTGCGGTCCTCGGTCAGATAGGCGATTCCGGCTGCCGCGGCATCATCGAGCGAATGGACCGAAAGCGGCCGGCCATCCCGTTCGATGCGGCCGCCCGTCCGATGGCGCAATCCCAGCGTCCCCTCGATCAACTCCGTCCGTCCGGCCCCGACCAGGCCCGCGAAGCCCAGGATCTCGCCGCGTCTGAGGTCGAAGGAGGCGTCGGCCACCCAACCCGGAACCGTGAGGCCGGTGACGCTGAACACGATGGCGGCATCGTCGGCCGGTGGTTGCGTGGGCAAAAACATGTCGGAGATCGACCGGCCGACCATCAGGCGGGCGATATCGTCATGGCTCAGTTCGGCGGTCGGCCGGGTGTCGATGCGCCTTCCGTCCCGCAGGACGGTCACCCGATCCGATATCGCCTTCACCTCGTTGAGTTTGTGCGAGATGTAGACGATGCCGACGCCCTGCTGCTTGAGACGGCGGATCAGACGGAACAGGATCTCGGTCTCGGCGCCGGTCAGTACCGCCGTGGGCTCGTCCATGATGAGCACGCGCACATCCCGGGATACCGCCTTGGCGATCTCGACCATCTGCTTTTCCGAGACCGCAAGGTCGAGGACGCGCCTCATCGGATCGACGTCGCAATTGAGGTCGGCCAGCGCCCGGCGCGACCTGTCGCGCATGGCAGCACAGTCGAGGAAGGGTCCGCGACGGAGTTCACGCCCGAGAAAGATGTTCTCCTCGACCGTCAGATGTTCGGCCAGACTGAATTCCTGGTGGATCAGGATGATGCCCCGCGCCTCGGCCCCGCCGCTGTCTGCCAAGGCAACGGGCTGGCCATCAAGGAGAACCTGCCCGACGCTGGGCCGGTGATAGCCGGAAAGCGCCTTCATCAACGTCGACTTGCCGGCGCCGTTCTCGCCGACCAGCGCATGGACCTCGCCCGCCAGCACGTCGAAATCCACCCCCTCCAGGACCTGCACCGTCCCGAAGCTCTTGGCGATGTTCCGGCCCGCGAGGATCGGGTTTGCCATGGCTCCTCTGCTCAGGTGTCGGCCGCTGACCAGTTCAATCCGCGGCGCAGGATTGTCCGCATCTCGGGCACCTCGAACTCGGCCGCCACGTGCCCCAGCGACGTGTAGAACACCCGGCCCTTGCCGTGCCTGCGCTTCCACACCACCGGCATCACCACGCCGTCGATCCACCACGCGTGATCACCTTTGAATGTGGTGGTGGCCAGGACCTCGTTCGAGGGGTCGACGTGCATGTAGTACTGCTCCGAGCGATAGGGGAATCGCTCGATGCCCGCCATGATGGGATCATCCGGCCTGGTGACGTCGACCCAATAGTCGATGATCTTGCCGGGATGGGCGACCCATTGGCCGCCGCACATGAACTGGTAGTCGACGGCCTCGCGAAAGGCATCGCACATGCCGCCGTGGAAGCCGGCCAGACCGACGCCGCCTTCCACTGCACGCGTCAGATTGGCGACCTCCGCCTTCTCGATCTTCGCCATGGTATAGATCGGAACAACGAGGCTGAGGTCCTTGATGGCGGGGTCGGCGAAGGCTGCGGTGGTGGTTTCGACGCGGACATCGAAACCGTCCTCCTTGAGGATGTCGGCCACGATGGCGGCGCAGCGGTCTGGCTCGTGTCCATTCCAGCCGCCCCACACGATCAAGGCTTTTCGCATGATCTCAACCTCCTGTTTTGCTTGCCGGCGCCGGCGCGGGGCCCAGCCGTCCGTCGATCAGATCGTCGCTCAGGGGCGCCGGCCTGGTGGCCGAGCTTTCGATGGCGATCCGCCGCCCCGCCGCCGCCG
Organism: Shumkonia mesophila; assembly: GCF_026163695.1. Taxonomy (NCBI): domain Bacteria; kingdom Pseudomonadati; phylum Pseudomonadota; class Alphaproteobacteria; order Rhodospirillales; family Shumkoniaceae; genus Shumkonia; species Shumkonia mesophila. Next base: position 108,854 of record NZ_JAOTID010000001.1, read on the forward strand.
ATTTTTCAAAGGCCTCGATGACTTCGAGGACATGCAGGGCAAGCTCGCCGCTGGCCCGATGGGGTCGGCCGTCCCGCAGGGCGTGCGCCATGTCGGCGAGCCCGATGCCGCGATGGTTGGCGTCCGCGTAGGGCATGTCGGTGGCCACGTCGGCCCACTCGCCGCCCTTGGGCAGGATCTGGACTTGGCCGCCGAAACGGTTGGGGTCGGGGACGATCAACGTGGCATCGGTGCCGTAGATCTCGAGCGGCAGATGCTTGTGCCCGGCAACGTCGAAACTGGTGGCGATCTGGACGACGGCGCCGCAGGCGAATTCCATGATACCGGCGACGTGGGTCGCCACCTCGACCTCGACGAACTGCCCGCGTAACGGTTCGCTGAGGATCGGCCGGCGCTCCCGCGCCTTGGTGGCGGAACCGAGGACCGACTTGACCGGCCCCAGCAGGTTGACCAGGTCGGTGATGTAATAGGGTCCCATATCCAGCATCGGCCCGCCGCCTGGCTGATAATAGAAGGCTGGATTTGGATGCCAGCGTTCGTGGCCCGGGCACATGAAGAAGGCGGTGCCGCCGACGATGGTGCCCAACGTCCCCTCGTCGACGATGTGCCGGCAGCGCTGATGGGCACCGCCGAAGAAGGTGTCGGGGGCGCAGCCGACCCGCAGGCCCTTCTGCCGCGCCCGCGCCAACACCGTGCGGCCCTCGTCGCAGCGGATGCCGAGCGGCTTTTCCGAATAGACGTGCTTGCCGGCCTCCAGCGCCATCAGGCCCACCTCGACGTGGGCCTTGGGGATCGTGAGGTTGAGGATGATCTCGATCTCGGGATCGTCGAGCAGAGCCTCGATTGCCACCGCCCGCAGTCCGAACTCGGCGGCCTTGGTCTCGGCCACCGCGGGAACGGCGTCGGCCAGCCCCTTGATGTCGAGAACGGGAAATGTCCTGGCGCCGTTCAGATAGGCGCCCGAGATGTTGCCGCAACCGATGACGCCGATCCCGACCCTCCTCATCGACGGTGCCGCACCCTCTCGCCTGGTCGTGTGTCCTGGCCGCGTCGCCTGCGGCGGCGCCGAATCCATCCGGTCGTCCATCATTCCCCCGCAGAGCTCACATGCGGGGTGGCGGTCCTGCCTGCCGCTTTCACAGGCGTCTTTCCCATCAAGGCTTCCACCTCGGCGATGGAGAGGCTGGCAGGGCGGATGCATGACGTCCCGATGGAGACCGCCCGCGATTCCCGGGCGGACAGCAGAATGCCTTCCAGGACATCGAGCACGTGAAGGCCCAACTTTCCATCGCACCGGTGCGGCCGACCCTCGGCAATCGCCGCCGCCATATCCGCCAACCCGATGGCGCGATAGTCGGCGACCATACCCCGCCGGGTCTGGCGGTTGTGTCTCGCCAAGGGATGGCCGTCGTCCGGCACGGCCACGAGCGGGCCATCCCTTTCGGTCAGCTTCACCTCGCCGCCGAAGAAGTTGGGGTCGGGCACCACCATCGATCCGGCCTCGCCATAGATCTCGATGTTGTTGTGCCCATGGTGCCAGACGTCCCAGCTGGCGCTGAAGGAGACCAGCGCACCGGATGTGAATTCCAGGATGCAATGGATCGACGTCGGCGTTTCGACGGCGATCTTCTCGCCCTGCCGTGGCCCGCTGCCGATCGTGCGGGTCGCAAAGGGTGTCGCCGCCATGGCGCTGACCTTCCTGACCGGGCCCATCAGATTGACCAGCATGGTGACGTAGTACGGGCCGAGGTCGAGCACCGGCCCCCCGCCCTCCCGGTAAAGGAAGTCGGGATTGGGGTGCCAGCTCTCGGCTCCCCGCGACATTACGTAGCAGGCTCCCCCGACGATCCCGCCGATCTTCCCCGCATCGACAAGGGAACGGGCCGTCTGTCCCGCCGCGCCGAGGAAGGTGTCGGGGGCCGACCCCAGTCGCAACCCAATGCGTTCCGCGACTTCAACCAACTTCCGGCCCAGCGGGGCCGTCGCCGCCAGCGGCTTTTCGGTATAGACGTGCTTGCCGGCCTCGAGCGCCGCCAGCGAGATCTCGTAATGAGCCGCCGGAATTGTCAGGTTGATGACGAGCTCGATGTCGTCGGCCTCAAGCAGGTCGACAACCGGGCTGTACCGCACGCCGTACCGATCGGCGCATCGTTTCGATGCCGCGTCGAATAGATCGGCGCAGGCGCGAATCTCGACGCCCGGGAATAGGGCCGCGTTGTCGAAGTATCGACTCGAGATGTTTCCGCAGCCGACGATGCCAATGCCGAGCGCCATCTCAATGGCCCCCCGTCATGCGCAGGAACGCCTCGGCCGAACGCCGGGCGAACCGCCGGTAGTCCGAAGGCTTGTCGTGCTCGACGGTGAAGACGGCCGGGTGCAGCCTCTCGATCGCCGGCCACAGGGCCTGCCAGTCAATGACGCCATGGCCGAGATCGGCCCAGCCGTCTTCATCCAGGCACGCGCCGGCCGGCGCGATATCCTTCAGGTGGATTGAAAAGACCCGATCGCCGAACTTGGAGAACCAGACGGCGGGGTCCTGCTTGGCGCGATAGAGCCAGCCGATGTCCACCTGCCAGAGCACCGATGGGGCCCCGCCCAGGAGATGATCGAGCGGCATCGAACCGTCTTCGAGCCGGGCAAACTCGAAGGCATGGTTGTGCCAAGCGAGCCGCAGGCCGGCGCCCTCGAACATTTCGGCGCAGCCCTTGAGCTCCCTGGCGGTCGCCCGCCAGCCCGCCAGATCCTTTTCGCGCTCCGGCACCGGCAGGGCCGACACCACGGCGACGTCCATTCCCAGGACCTTGGCGATATCGATCGTCCGCGCCGGGTCATCGCGGATTTCGCCGAATCCGAAATGGCCGGTCGCCGCCCGCAGGCCATAGCGCTTCAATCCTTGGCGAAGGCCGTCGACGTCCTCGTACAGCCCCCGGTAAGGCTCGGCCTGCCCGTATCCGACATCGGCCAGGACCTTCAGCTTGGCGTCGAGCGACGGCTCGGCGCGCGCACTGTAAAGTTGGAACGACAGATTGGCCGCGTTGGTCATGGAATTTCCTCCGAAAGGCTCGCCGGCACGACGCGTCATAGACGCAGGCCGTTTTCGACATCGAAAAGGGAAACGCGGGCGGGATCGAACGAGACAGCCAGCTTCTCGCCTTCGGCGACCGGTCGGCCCGAATCCACTCTCACCGAAACCGAATGCTGGCCACACTGGCACCACAGGACGGTGTCGGCGCCCATCGGCTCGACCAGATCGACGGAAGCCTCGGCGATGAACGTTCCGGGCTCCCTCGCATCGACCGTGATGTTCTCGGGGCGCACGCCCATCAGGACACGATGCCGGTCCTGCAGAATCCGGTGGAAGGGATAGGCCGCCAAAGGAACGTCGAACGCCCCGTTCTTGAATCGTGGCGCGCCGTCCGCCACAGCGATCTCGCCTTCCACGAAATTCATGGCGGGCGAGCCAATGAACGAGGCGACAAACAGGTTGGCGGGGGCGTCGTAGATGTCGCGGGGCGTGCCCAACTGCTGGATGATGCCGTTCTTCATGACGGCGATGCGGTCGGCCAGGGTCAGCGCCTCGATCTGGTCGTGGGTGACATAGATCATGGTGCTGCCGAGGTTGCGGTGCAGCCGCTTGATCTCGACCCGCAATTCGTTGCGCAGCTTGGCGTCCAGGTTGGACAACGGCTCGTCGAACAGGAAAACCCCGGCATGGCGTACCAAGGCGCGCCCGATCGCCACGCGCTGACGCTGGCCCCCGGAAAGCTGCGCCGGGCGCCGATCGAGCAGCTCGCTGATCTGCAGGAAGTCGGCCGCCTCCTGTACCCGGCGCTCGATCTCGCGGCGCGGCAGCCTGGCGACCTTCAGGCCGAACGCCAGGTTCCCCCGTACCGTCATCTTGGGGTAGAGGGCATAGGACTGGAACACCATGGCGATGCCGCGGTCCTTGGGCTCGACGTCGGTGACGTCGCGACCGCCGATCTCGATGGCGCCGGAGGCCGGATCGATCAGTCCGGCAATGGTGTTCAGCAGCGTCGATTTGCCGCAGCCAGACGGCCCGAGGAGGACCAGGAACTCGCCCTGGTTGACGGCCAGATGCAGGTCGCGAAGGACCTGCAGGCTGCCGAACGAGACGCAGAGGTTGTTGATCGTGATGGCGGACATGGCTCTATCCCTTCACCGCGCCCGCCGCGATGCCGCGGACGAACCACTTGCCGGAAATGAAGTAGATGGCGAGAGGCACGAAAGCCGTGAGGATGGTCGCGGCCATTTCGATGTTGTATTCGCGCTCGCCGAACTGGCTGTTGACGATGTTGTTCAGCTGCACCGTCATCGGCAGGTTCTCACGCCCGGCGAAGACCAGGCCGAGGAGGAAGTCGTTCCAGATGCCGGTGACCTGCCAGATGATGGCGACGATGAGGATCGGCGTCGACATCGGCAGCATGATCATCAGGAAGATCCGCCAGAAGCCGGCGCCGTCGACGCGCGCCGCCTTGAACAGTTCCTCGGGAATCCCGGAATAGTAGTTGCGGAAGATGAGCGTCATGGCCGGCAGGCCGAAGATGACGTGAACCAGGATGATCCCCGGAAGCGTCCCGTAAATGCCGATCGTCGCGAACATCTGCACCAGCGGGAAAAGGTAGATCTGGTAGGGAATGAACATGCCGGTCATCAGCACGGCGAACACCAGGTTCGCATAGCGGAAACGCCAGAACGTCAGGGCGTAGCCGTTGATGGCGCCGACCATTACCGAGATCGCCACGCCCGGAACCACGATCCGCACCGAGTTCCAGAACCCGACTCTGATTCCATTGCAATTCAGCCCCGTGCAGGCCGACGTCCAGGCCTTGATCCAGGCCTCGAAATTGAGGGCCTGCGGCAACGTGATGAGCGTGCCGTTGCGGATCTCCTCGATGGTCTTGAACGAGGTGATCAGCATGATGAAGAGCGGCAGCGCGAAGAACAGCGCCGAGGAGACGAGAAACGCGTAGAGCCCGATCCGCGCGGGGGTGATGATCGCCTTGCGACGTCCGGCGCGCAGGACGCCGCCGACGGTGGCCGCGGTCGCATTGACGTTCATCTGGCGCCCCCTGATGCTTGGTCCTTGCGGTACCAGCGCGCGTAGAGGACGGGCGCGGCGATCGAGATGACCATGACCAGCATGACCACGGCGCCGGCTGTCGCCCGGCCGATGCTCTGGCGCTCGAACAGGTAGTCCATCACGTATTTGGCGGGGACTTCGGTGGCGATACCGGGGCCGCCCTTGGTCATGGCGACGACGATGTCGTAAGCCTTGACGGCCTGTGCCGACAGCAGGAACGCACAGGTCGCGACCATCGGCGCCAGGATCGGCAGAATGACCTGGACGTACATCCGCCAGGCAGGAATACCGTCGATCCTGCTGACCTTCCAGATTTCCGCGTCGACGCTGCGCAACCCGGCCAGCAGCAGGGCCATGACGAAGCCCGCTCCGTGCCAGATGCCGGCGATGACGAGGGTGTAGATCGCCATGTCGCGATTGACGATCCAGTCGAAGGAGAACGACTCCCACCCCCATTCGCGGACCAGGTGCTGGAGGCCGAGCGTCGGGTTCAGCATCCACTGCCAGACGAGGCCGGTGACAATGAAGGACAGCGCGTGGGGATAGAGATAGATGGTACGCAGCGTATTTTCGGCCCGCACCCGCTGGTCGATGAAGATCGCCATCAGGTAGCCGACGATGAGGCAGCCGACGATGTAGGCCGCGCCGAAGAGAAACATGTTCTCCAGCGAGATCATCCATCGGCTGCTTCGGAACAGCGACACGTACTGATCGAGGCCGACGAAATCGTAGGTCGGCAGCGATCGCGACGAAGTGAAGGAGATGCGCACCGTCCACAGGATGCAGCCGACGTAGACAACGGCCACGATCACCATGGTCGGCAGCATTGCGAACTTGGCGGCCAGGCGTCGCATGGGCTCTCCCGCTCCGGGGCGGCCGGCCGCGAGGGCCGGCTATCGCCCGCTTTCCTGTTTGGGGATCGTCCGCGTCAACCGAGCACCAGCTCGGCGTAGCGCTCCATCGCCTCGTCAACGCTCATCGACGGGTTGTTCCAGAACTCGGAGACCAGGTCCCGCAGTTCGCCATCGACTTGCGGAGGCACCATCATCGACGCCCGCTGCACGTTGCCCGTCTTGTTCCTGAGCGCCGTCATCGCCGTCTGCGAGCAGGCATCGGCGTCCGCCATGTCGACGTCGGTGCGCGAGGGAACGGAGCCCTTGAGGGCGTTGAAGTCCTTCTGCACCTTCTTGTCGAACATCACCTTCACCAGCAGATCCTGTGCGGCCTGCTTCTGCGGGTCCTTCTGCTTCGGGAAGACGAAGACGTCGCCGCCGACAATGATGACGCCTTTGGGAAGGACGCAGCCATAGTCTTTGCCGGGGGTCATCTTGGCCGCGATGAATTCGCCTTTCGCCCAGTCGCCGACCGCCGTGAACGCGGCCCTGCCGGTAATGACGAGCTGTGTTGCGGCATTCCACACCCGGCCCGGCGTCCCCTCGTCGGCGTAGGTGTGCAACCGCTGGAAAGTCTGGAATGCTTTCCTCAGGGCGTCGCCTTTCAGCGCCGCCTCGTCGCGGTCCCGATGAATGGCATACCAGACGTCGGGCCCCGCGATGTCGAGCAGGATGGAATGGAACACCGAGTACTCGTAGACGGGCGTTCCCGAGATCGCCAACGGGATCTTGCCGGCCGCCTTGACCTTGTCGAGGGCGGCGAACATATCCTCGCCCCACCCCTTCGGCGGAGCCGCGCCCGCCTGATCAAGGACCGCCTTGTTGTACCAGATCCAATTCTGGCCGTGCACGTTGGTCGGCAGCGCGTACATCTTGCCGTTGCGCTCGCCGCTCTTGAGCAAGGTCTCCGGAATCGCCTCGCGCCAGCGGTCGGCGGTGGCCCGCGCCTCGAGGTCGGCAAGAAGATCCTTGGCGATGAGGTCCTCGAACTCGCGGCTGATGTTGAACTGGTTGGCAGCAGGCGGATCGCCGGCCACGATTCGGCCAATGGCGGCCTGACGGGCCGCCAGCCCGCCGGCGATGGCGTTGTCTATCCATTCGCCGCCGGCCCCATTGAAGGCGTTGGCGAACACCTTCAGGGCCGCCGATTCTCCGGCCGACGTCCACCAGTGAATGACCTCGGCCTTGAGCGGCTCCGAGGACGCCGGCGAGGACAACCCGCCGACGGCGACCAAGGCCGCCACCGCTGTCCCGAATACGGATCGAATCATCATGGTTGTCTCCCGTGTCTGAGTGATGCCATCCCCTGCTTCCTGCCCTTTGCCGGGCTTTATGGAAGCTCGCAGTCCCTGCCACCGCGGAACTGCTCGTCATCGACTGTTCGGCGTCTTCTTATGGGCTCGGGCCGCGGCGCCATCCCGGGCCGGCAACCTTCACGTTTGGAAACGGTTCCAAACCGTCTCATAGTTGATAATGATTGTCAATGGAGTTTTCTGGTATTGCGGTCAGACAGATTTGGCTATGATGGCTGAAACGTGCCGCATAAGCATGTTTGCGGGAGGAAGGGGCATCGTGCATGACGACGATTCGGGACGTGGCCAAGCTGGCCGGCGTGGGCATTGGAACCGCTTCGAGAGCCATCTCGGGCAAGGGAAGCGTATCGCTTGAGAAGCGGCGCCGGATCGAGGAGGCGGTGGAGATGCTGTCCTTCCGCCCGTCGTCGGTGGCGCAGTCCCTGTCGTCGAGGCGGCTTGGGATCATCGGCCTGCTGCTGCCGAAGTTCGGCAGCCTGTTCTGGGAACTGATCCTGGCCACCGTCGAGGACGAGTTGCGCGCCCACGGCAAGTACTTCGTGGTGGCGACCGGCAATGGCATTGCCCAGGAAAAAGCGAGCTTCGAGTTCCTGCTCGCCCGCGACTGCGATGGCATTCTCATCTTCAGCAGCCAGATCACCGAGCGCAGCCTGATCGAGCTGGAAGGGAAATTCCCGAGGGTCGCCGTCATCAATCGGATCGTTCCGACCATCGAGGAGAAGTGCTTTGCGGTCGATCACGTCGAAGGTGGAAGACTGGCGGCCCGCACCCTCCTGGATGCGGGCCACACGGAATTTGCCGTCATCAGCGGGCCGCTACACCGGCCGGACGCCCGCCAGCGTCACGAGGGATTCCTGCACGAGTTGCGGGAGGCCGGAATCCGCATCGACACGGACTTGATCGTCGAGGGCGACTTCACGGCCGAACGCGGATGGCGGTTCTGCGACGCTCTCCTGGATGTGAAAAAGCCATTTTCCGCCCTCTTTTGCGCCAATGACAATATGGCCATTTCGGTTCTTTCGCGTCTGCAGGAACGCGGCAAACGTGTGCCGCAGGACGTTGCCGTCATCGGTTATGACAACCTCACTCATTCGCCGTTTCTGACACCACCCCTGACCTCGGTGGATACCGCGCTCGAAGCTACGGTACGCAGCGCATGCCGGTATCTGCTGAAGGTCTGCTACGGGATAGACTCGGAATTCCAAAGGCAGTTCAGGCCCCACGTCGTCCGACGCGGCACCGTGTAACCGGACGGCTGGCGACCGAGGCGTATCCGAACGGGACGCCAGCTGGCGCCCTTCCCGGGTATTCCGTAGATCAGGGGCCGTTTTCATCAGGGAACATTGCGGCAATTCGCTGCACCGGCCGTTGGGAGTGGTGAGCCGACGATCGCACCTCTGGCCTCAAATCATGCAGGGCGACCCAATTAGAGCATGATGAAATCTGGTGGGTTCGGCTCCCGCTCCTCCAACCCGTCATGCCCCGGGCTTCGCCGGGCAATAACGATAAACGAGGCGCGATCGTATCCAATTTCATCATGCTCTAATGCGACGGGGCCGACTTGGAAGTCGCAGGAATCCGTCGTTAGGAACAATTCTTCTCAATCCGTCTTTCGCTGGCTTAGCTGGTTCTCCCAGGGGGGATTGGCACCGGACTGTCCAACCGTGAAGGCTGCGATCTGTGCCGCAAACTTGAGCGATGTCGTAAGGGCGTCGCAAGAAAGAGAAACGAGCATCGGTTTGGAAAGCACTCCCTGTCGCCGCAGACCGGCCAAAAAACCCGCGTTGAAACTGTCTCCGGCGCCTACGGTATCCACCACCGTCGTTTCCACGGCGGGGATTCCAACATCCAGTGTTTTCGTGATGGCTCGCGCCCCGTCCTCACCTCGGGTCAGAACGACGACTTTGGCCCCGTTAGCGATCCAGTCGCGGGCAATCTGTTCGAACCTCCGATGCGGTTCGAGCCAGGACAGATCTTCCTCGGAGACCTTGATGATGTCACTCATTCCGGCCATGCGCCGGAGGCGATTTCGATAGGCGGCCTCGTCGTCAACAAACCCGGGGCGGACGTTGGGATCGAAGGAAATGACCGGACCGCCATGATATCGCCGCATGAGTTCTTCGTAAGCCGACCCGCAGGGCTCTGGGATCAGGCTGATGGCACCGAAATGAAGGGCCGCGGTTTCCTGCGGAAGATCGGGCAGGTCGACGATGTCCAGCATGCGTCCGGCCGTTCTCTCGTCATAAAACGAGTAGTGGGCATTGCCATCGGCGAGCGTGACGAAAGCTAATGTCGTCGGTCGCGGGACCCGTTTGCAAAGCGTGGTGCCCGCGCCCGATTCTTCGAGGCAGGCCACCAACCGCCTCCCGAACATGTCGGTGGAGAGCCCCGAGAAGAATTGCACATTCTCGCCAAGCCGCCCCAAGGCTATGGCCGTATTGAAAATCGCACCGCCAGGAACCGGCAAGAATATGTCGCTGCCGTCCGGGAGTTGACGGGGCAACATATCGATCAGCGCTTCGCCGGCGCAAACGATCATGTATCGTTCTCCGTTTTTCCGGCGTCGCTTCCTTCTTCGGGCGTTCCGCTCACGGCGTTCCCTCGATATAGCGGGTCAGGATCCTTTGCACGCCATCGGACCACAATGCCCGCAGCGCCGAGGCAAACCGTTCACGAAAGACTTGCGAACGTCCGACGTCCCCGTAGACGTCCTCCATGGCGAGCCAAGCCACCGGGTTGTCACGAGCCGAATGGGCCGTCGAGGTCAGGCGTTGCCAATTCGGGTCATTGGGTTCTATGGCTTGGCCGCTTTCCGTCTCGCCGTAGCAGTATCGGCACCACAGGGCGGATTCGAGGGCCAGTCCGGCGATATCCACGCCCGCTTTCAAACGGTCAGCAATTGAGGGAACAATGAATTTCGGTTGCCGGTTTGAGCCGTCGAGACAGAGCCGCCGCACGGTGTCGCCGATTTTCGGATTTGCGAAGCGTCTTTTGATCAGCTTGAAGTAATCCCCGAGATCCGTATCCGGAACCGGCTGCACCATGGGGATGATCTCTTCTTTCTCGACTTTTTCAAGGAACGCACTAACCAGCGGGTTTTCCATGGCCTCATGGGCGAAGTGGATGCCCATCAACCCGGCGGGATAGGCGATGACGGCATGACCCCCGTTGAGAATGCGAATCTTCATGTTTTCGTAGGGCGTCACGTCGGGCACAAACTGCACATCGACCGTTTCCAGGGCGGGTCGTCCGGCCGGGAAGTTGTCTTCGAGAACCCATTGGACGAAACCCTCGCAAAACACGGGGGACCCGTCCTCGATGCCGTAATCGCGCGTCACGATTTCTCGTTCCCGGTTGCCCGTCGCGGGGGTAATCCGGTCGACCATGCCGTTGGGAAAAGCCACGTTCCTTTCTATCCAGTCGGCAAGCTCCGCATCCGACAACCGGGCCAGTCCGGCAACGACGTTACGGGTCACGATGCCGTTGTGGGGTATGTTGTCGCACGACATGACGGTGAAAGGCTGAGTTCCGTCGGCCCGGCGACGCCTTAACCCGGCAACGAGCAAACCGAAGACCGTCTTCGGCGTATCGGGGTGGGCCGCATCGTAAACGACATCCGGGTGGACCGCGTCGAACGCACCGGACCCGGGATCGATAAAGTACCCGCCCTCGGTAATGGTCAGGGAAACGATGCGGATCGCCGGGCGCGCCAGGGTCCCCATGATCGTCGCGGCGTCGCCGGGGACCAGGAAATCGACCATGGCACCCGTAACCAGCGCCCTGTTTCCATCCGCCTCCTGTTCCACCACTGTGGTCAGGAAATCCTGCTTCGCCAGTATTTCCCGTAAGGCCGTATCGGACGGCATCACGCCCGCGCCGACGATTGCCCAGTCGTGGTCGCGCCCCTTGTTGAAAAGCGCATCCAGATAATAAGCCTGATGGGCACGGTGGAAATTACCAACGCCGAAGTGAAGGATTCCAGGCGACAATCCAGCCCGGTCGTAAAGGGGAACGGCAACCGCCGGTGACAAGCTGCCGAGCGTATCTTGGGCGAGTCTCGTTGTTATGTTTTTCATTGTATTGGGCCTGCGGGCTTTGAGATCAGCTCATCCAGTTGCCGCCGTCGACGTTGTAGGTCTGAGCGACGACGTAATCGCTCTCGGCGCTGGCCAGGAATATCGCCATGCCGACGAGATCTCCGGCCGTGCCCATGCGTCCGAACGGCACTTCCTCGCCGACCAGACGCTTCTTTTCGCCGAGGGGGCGGTTTTCGTATTTGGCAAACAGCGCGTCCACGCCGTCCCAGTGTTCGCCATCGATGACACCGGGCGCGATCCCGTTGACGTTGATACCGTGCTTGATCAGGTTCAGGCCCGCCGATTGGGTCAGGCTGATGACGGCGGCCTTGGTGGCGCAATAGACGGCAACCAGGGACTCACCCCGGCGGCCGGCCTGGCTGGCCATATTGATGATCTTGCCGCCTTTGCCGCGGGCAATCATTGATTTGGCGCCAGCCTGAAGGGTAAAGAGGGCCCCGGCGACATTGATGTCGAACAATCGGTTGTAGCTCGCGCGCGTGATCTCGACGATCGGCGCCAAATCAAACACCCCTGCATTATTGACGAGGATGTCGAGCCCCCCGGCCTTGTCTTCGACGGTGCGAATGGCCTGATCGATCGAGGCCTGGTCGGTCACGTCGAGCCGGATTGCGTAGGCGCCGGAGCCAATCTCGGCGGCGCTTTCCTCGGCCCGCGCGAGATCGATGTCGCCGATGGCCACCGTGGCACCCTCGGCGACGTAGGCCCCGGCAAAGGCCTTCCCGATGCCTCGGGCGGCCCCGGTGATCAAAGCCGATTTACCGTCCAGGCGTTTCATTGGATGACCTTCCCTTTCTCGTCGAAGGCATGGACCTTCTCAGCCTCCGGCGTGACATAGACGGTGTCGCCGTATTGGAGGTCCACCTCTCCCGGCGCTCGGACCGTCAGGGCGCCGACACCTTCCACGGTCACGTGGAAGAAGGTGTCGGATCCCAGATGTTCGGCCACGCCGACGGTCCCTCGCCAGGTTCCGGCCTCGGTGGAGAGTTGCAGGTGTTCCGGACGCACGCCGATGGTTTGGGCGTTGCGGTCCTTCGCTTCGGGACCCTCGATGAAGTTCATCTTCGGCGAGCCGATAAAACCCGCGACGAACAGGTTGGCCGGACGGCGATAGAGTTCGAGCGGCGAGCCGATCTGCTCGATGATCCCGTCCCGCAACACGACGATCTTGTCGGCCATGGTCATGGCTTCGACCTGATCGTGGGTCACGTAAACCATGGTCGTCTGGAGTTTCTTGTGCAGTTCCGAGATTTCGAGCCGCATGTTGACCCGCAAGGCGGCGTCCAGGTTGGACAGCGGTTCGTCGAACAGGAAGGCTTTCGGCGAGCGGACGATGGCGCGGCCAATAGCGACGCGCTGGCGCTGCCCGCCCGAAAGCTGGCCCGGACGGCGGTCGAGATAGTTCGTCAGGTTAAGGACCTGCGCCGCCCTTTCGACCATACGGTCGATCTCGGCCCGGTCCATGCCGGCCATTTTCAGCGGGAAGGCGATGTTCCTGCGCACCGACATGTGGGGATAAAGGGCGTAGGACTGGAACACCATGGCCAATCCGCGACGGGCGGGACGGACCTGGGTGACATCCTTGCCATCGATGTGGATGGCTCCGGTGGTGACGTCCTCCAGGCCGGCGATCAATCGCAGGAGGGTCGACTTCCCGCACCCCGAGGGGCCAACGAAAACCACGAATTCGCCCTCGTCGATGTCCAGATCCAGCGGCGGGATGACCTGGAGTTTGCCGAAGGTTTTGGAAACGTTCTCTAGTCTAATGCTTCCCATGACCCGCTCCTATTTCACAGCGCCGAAGGTCAAGCCGCGAACCAGTTGTTTCTGGCTGAACCAGCCCATCACCAGAATGGGTGCGATCGCCATGGTCGAGGCAGCGGAAAGTTTGGCGTAGAACAGCCCTTCCGGGCTGGAGTAGCTGGCGATGAAGGCCGTCAACGGGGCCGCGTTGGCGGCCGTCAGGTTGAGGGTCCAGAACGCTTCGTTCCAGGCCAGGATGATGTTGAGCAACAAGGTCGACGCGATGCCCGGCACCGCCATGGGCGTGAGGACATGGACGATTTCCGACCACAGGCCGGCGCCGTCCATCCGTGCGGCTTCCAGGATCTCGCCGGGGATTTCCTTGAAGTAGGTGTAGAGCATCCAGACGATGATCGGCAGGTTGATCAGGGTCAGGACGATGACCAGGCCGGTTCGCGTGTCCAGCAACCCGGTATCCCGGAAGATCAGATAGATCGGGATCAGGACACCGACCGGCGGCAGCATCTTGGTGGACAGCATCCACATCAGGACATCCTTGGTCCGCCGGCCCGGCACGAAGGCCATGGCCCAGGCAGCGGGAATGGCGATCGTCAGGCCCACCAGCGTGGATCCCAGCGAAATCACCACCGAGTTCCAGAAATGGCGGAAATAGTTGGACCGTTCCTGAACCTCGCCGTAGTTCTCAAGGGTCCAGTCGAAATTGAGGAACAGCGGCGGCGCGGCGATGGCCTGGGCCTCGGTCTTGAAGCTGGTCAATATGGTCCAGAGGATAGGGAAGAAGATCAGAAGGCCGATGAACCATGCGAGCACGGTGAAGTAGATTTTGCTTCTGTCGATATGTTTGTGCGCCATCACTCAGGCCTCCAGGTTCTTGCCGATCATCCGCATCAGGAAGATCGCCACGATGTTGGCCAGAATGACCGCAACGATGCCGCCGGCCGACCCTCCTCCCACGTCGAACTGCAACAGGGACTGCATATAGACGAGGTAGGTGATATTGGTGGACGCGGTGCCGGGGCCGCCGTTGGTGGTGACCAGGATCTCCGCGAAGACGGACAGCAGGAAGATGGTCTGGATCAGGATGACCACGGTGACCGCGCGGGCCAGATGGGGCAGCACGATATAGATGAAACGGCTGACCTTGCGTGCCCCATCCATCTTGGCCGCTTCCAGCTGCTCTCGGTCAAGGGATTGCAGGGCCGTCAGCAGGATCAACGTCGCGAAAGGCAACCATTGCCAGGCCACGATCAGGACAATGGAGAAAAGGGGCGCATGGGCCAGGAAGTCGAAGGGCTCAAGGCCCAGGAACTTGGCCGCATGGGCAAATAGCCCGTTGACCGGGTTCATGAACATGTTCTTCCAGACCAGGGCCGAAACCGTGGGCATCACGAAGAACGGGGCGATTACCAGGATCCGGACGATACCCTGGCCCCACATCGGCTGGTCGAGCAGAAGCCCTAAGCCGATACCGCCGACAATGGTGATGATCAAAACACCGCCGACCAGCAGGAGCGTGTTGCCGAGCGCGTCGAAAAAGGCAGGGTCGGTGAGGAAGAATTCATAGTTGGTGAACCCGATAAATTCCTCCACCTCCGGCGACAGAAGATTGTAATTGAGGAAGGAGAAATAGATCGTCATGGAAAGCGGCACGATCATCCAGCCCAGCAGCAGCAGGACGGCTGGAGAGACCATGAATCGTGCAGCAACGCGTGAATGACCGGTAGCCATAGCATGCACCCCGAATCACTGGGCGTTGACGGGGAAGCTGGAGACCGGCCGACAAACAGCCGGTCCCCATCCCGGAGGGCTTGCAGGGTCTACTTGTAGTAGCCCGCTTTCCTCATCGCCCGATCGGTCAGCATTTGGGCGTTCTGCAGGGCCTGATCGGCGGCAACGGTACCGGCGAGCGCCGCCGAGAACTGCTGGCCGACGGCCGTGGCAACCCCTTGGAATTCGGGGATGGCGACGAACTGGACGCCCACATACGGCACCTTGTCGACGGTCGGCTTGGTCGGGTCGGCGGAGTTGATGCTGTCCAGCGTGATTCCGGCGAAGGGAACCTTCGCGTATTCGGGATTGGCGTAGAGGGACTTCCGCGTTCCCGGAGGCACGTTGGCCCATCCCTCCTTCGAGGCAACCAGCGCCAGGTATTCCTTGGACGTGGCCCAGGCGATGAACTTCTTGGCGCTTTCGACCTTCTGCGATCCGGCAGGAACGGCCAGGGTCCAGGCCCACAGCCAGTTACCGCGCTTGCCGAGGCCTGTATCCGGCGCCAGGGCGAAGCCGACCTTGTCGGCCACGGTGCTGTCCTTCGGATCGGTCACGAACGATGCGGCGACGGTGGCGTCGATCCACATGCCGCATTTGCCCGACTGGAACAGGGCGAGGTTTTCGTTGAAGCCGTTCGACGAGGCACCTGGAGGGCCCGCTTTCTTCATCAGGTCGAGGTAGAAGGTCAGGGTCTTCCTCCACGGCTCCTTGTCGAACTGCGGCTTCCAATCCATGTCGAACCACTTGGCGCCGAAGGAATTGGAGGTGGCGGTCAGGAACGCCATGTTTTCGCCCCAGCCGGCCTTGCCGCGGAGACAAATGCCGTACACTTCGTTCGCCTTGTCGGTCATCGCCTCGGCGGCCTTGGCGATGAAGTCCCAGGTCGGCGCCTTGGGCATGGTCAGCCCGGCCTTCTTCATCAGGTCGGCGCGGTACATCACCATCGAGCTTTCGCCGTAGAATGGCGCTGCATACAGCTTGCCGTCGATCGTCAGGCCGTTGCGGATGGCGGGCAGCAGGTCATCGACGTCATAGGAAGCCGGCAGGTCGTTGAGCGAAACCAGCCAACCCTTCTTGCCCCAGATCGGCACTTCATAGGTCCCGATGGTCATGATGTCGTACTGGCCGCCCTTGGTGGCGATGTCGGTGGTGACGCGCTGACGCAGCACGTTTTCTTCCAACACCACCCATTCCACTTCGATGCCGGGGTTTTTGGCGGAAAAATCTCCGGTCAGCTTTTGCATGCGGATCATGTCGCCGTTATTGACCGTGGCGACGGTCAGTTTCTCGGCCAGCGCGGATGTCGCGGTTAGCGACACGGCCGCTATGCCGATCAGCAAACGAGAGAAGAGTGTCATGTGAGCCTCCGTTAGCGGATATGGGCAATTGCTTATCTTTTGAATAATTATTCGGCTTGCGGGCCTCTGAGTCAAAAGGAATCTATGGCCGGTTGCAAAAAAATGCGCGGCCACCCTTATTCTGGGCAGTATTTCGTTTGGAAAAACAACTGGACAGCGAAGAAAATGGGCGGGAGCGCCCTATTCCGCGAGGGCTGCGGCCGTGGTCTCGTCGGTGATGAGCCCGGTCAGCCATTGGCCGGTCAGTGCCCCGCGTATTGCCCGCAGCTTGTTCGATCCGCGGGCCACGCCGATGAGGGGCCGCGCCGCGGGCTGGGTCAGCGGAACGCTGGCGACGCGGTCGTTGGTCAGGCCGGGAACGAGTCTGCCCAGGTCGTTGAAGGCCCAGCCGATGATCTCGCCGGCGGCACCGGCCGCCTGCAACTCGTGGAGTTCCTTGCGGGTGATGAAGCCGTCGGTCAGAAGCGGAGGGGCGTCGTTGAGTTCGCCTATCCCAACGAAAGCCACGTCGGCCGATAGGGCCAGGTCGATATTGCTGCGGATGGGTTTTTGCGCGCAGATGACGTCGCGCTCTTCCTTCGACGTCGCCACCACGGGCACGGCAAGAGGATGTCGTGGGGCCTGGGTGGCGTCTCCAATTGCCGTGATGGGATCGGTTACGTTGGCCGAACCGTCCGGCGCAAGGCTGCCCACCAATGAAACGATTTTGTGGTGGGGGCAACTCATCCTTGATACCTGGTCCACCGCCCCGCGGATTTCACGGCCGGTTCCCAACGCCATCACGATGGGCGTTTCCGATTTGAGGTATTTCTCCATCTCCGCCGCCGCGACTTCGGCGATCCCGAGCGCCGGGTCGTTGGATGTCGGATCGACCAGCGTGACCTCGCAAAAGGACAATCCGTATCGGTCTTTAAGGCGTTGGGCCAGCTCCATGCATCGGGCTATGGGGTGGTCCAGTTTGAACTTCACCAGCCGTTCCCGCATCGCCAGCGCCACCATCCGTTGCGCGGCCTGACGGGAGATGTTCATTTTTGCGGCGATTTCGTCCTGGGTATTCTGCGCGACATAGTAAAGCCAACCCGCTCGGGCGGCATCATCCAGGCGAAGACGGTCGATTTTCGAGTCGCGTGGCATGGGCGCCAATCAGAACTGCTATTTCAACAGTGTCGCAGCCTATTTGGCATTTGCCCATCATTCAAGCAATTGCTGGTTCCAAAGGGCGGGAATTTGCGATTGGAGTTAGTCCTGGGCGCCTTTTGATGCCCGAAATTGGGGTCAGCAGCCCCCGCAGCTACGTCCGTTTTACCTTGTCCGCGTCCGAGAGCCGACATTCCGTTCTTCGGCCTCCAAGCAGAAAGGCATCTTTGCCTCCGAAAATCCGGGTCGCGTCAAAAACCGTAAGGTACGAGGCCAAGTGCCGCCGTCGGACGATCGACGCCGCCTAACGATCCATCCTGGCGGATAGTCGCATTTTATGAGGCCAGTCGCATGAATTGGGTCATCCTACAAAGAAGCGTGGTGGGCCCGGCAGGACTCGAACCTGCAACCAGACCGTTATGAGCGGCCGGCTCTAACCAGTTGAGCTACGGGCCCGAGAGGGACGGCTTCCCATAGCAGGATTCGGGCATCGGATACAATCCATCCGATGCCCCTCCCGTGGCCGCGCTGGGGGCGATGCCCGGCCTAATAGTCGAGGAAGCTTCTGAGCTTGCGGGAACGGCTGGGGTGCTTGAGCTTGCGCAGCGCCTTGGCCTCGATCTGGCGGATGCGCTCGCGGGTCACGCTGAACTGCTGGCCGACCTCTTCCAGCGTATGGTCGGTGTTCATGCCGATGCCGAAGCGCATGCGCAGCACCCGCTCCTCGCGCGGCGTGAGCGAGGCCAGCACGCGGGTCGTGGTCTTGCGCAGGTTGGCCTGGATGGCGGCATCCAGCGGCTGCACCGCGTTCTTGTCCTCGATGAAGTCGCCCAGGTGGCTGTCCTCCTCGTCGCCGATGGGGGTTTCGAGGCTGATCGGTTCCTTGGCGATCTTCAGCACCTTGCGCACCTTGTCGAGCGGGATGCCGAGCCGCCCGGCCAGTTCCTCGGGCGTCGGCTCGCGGCCGATCTCGTGCAGCACCTGGCGGCTGGTGCGCACCAGCTTGTTGATGGTCTCGATCATGTGCACGGGGATACGGATGGTGCGGGCCTGGTCGGCGATCGAGCGGGTGATCGCCTGGCGGATCCACCAGGTGGCGTAGGTCGAGAACTTGTAGCCGCGCCGGTACTCGAACTTGTCGACCGCCTTCATCAGGCCGATGTTGCCTTCCTGGATGAGGTCGAGGAACTGCAGGCCGCGGTTGGTGTATTTCTTGGCAATCGAAATGACCAGGCGCAGGTTGGCCTCGATCATCTCTTTCTTGGCCTTGGCGGCCTCGCGCTCGCCCTTCTGCACCGTGGCGACGATGCGGCGGAACTCTGACACCGGCAGCCCGGTCTCCTGCGAGATCTCGCCGATGCTGTCCCTGATGCCCTGAATCTCGGTGGGATGCTTCTCGCCGAACTTCTTCCAGCCGCGGCCCGGCAGATCGCCCACCCGGGCCAGCCAGTCGGGGGCCAGCTCGTTGCCGTAATAATGCTCGAGAAACTCCTCGCGCTTGATCTTGCAGCCGGTGGCCAGGCGCAACAGGCGGCCTTCCAGGTTCATCAGGTGCTTGTTCAGCTGATAGAGCTGTTCGACCAGCTGTTCGATGCGGGTGTTGTTGAGCCGCACGTCCTCCATCAGGTCGATCAGTTCCTGGCGCAGCCTCTGGTACTTCTTCTCCTGCGCCGCCTTGAACGCCTCGCCCTCCTGGGCAGCGTCGAGACGCTGGACCTGCAGCTTGTGGAATTTCTTGTAGGTGGCGTCGATCTTCTTGAAGGTTTCCAGCACCTGGGGCGTCAGATTGGCTTCCATGACGGCCAGCGAAATGCTGAGCTCTTCGCTCTCGGCGTCGGCGTCGCCGTTGACCTCACCCTCGCCCTCGCCCTCGGCCCGCGTCTCACCCCCGGCTTCGTCCTCGCCGTCCTTTTCCTTGCCGGCGATGGCGGGAACGGCCGGCACCACCGGCTCGACGAGTCCGTCGCCGTCGGTCGGCGCGTCTTCCGCCGCCTCGGCTTCCGGCACCTCGACCTCGGCATCCTCGTCGTCGCCAACGATGGCCGGGATCTGGCCGTTGGGGCCGCCGCCGTATGTCGCTTCGAGATCGATGATGTCGCGCAGCAGGATCTTGCCCTCGACCAGGTCGTCGTGCCACTGGACGATGGCCTTGACGGTCAGCGGGCTTTCGCAGATGCCGCCGATCATCATCTCGCGGCCGGCCTCGATGCGCTTGGCGATGGCGATTTCGCCCTCGCGCGACAGCAGCTCGACGCTGCCCATCTCGCGCAGGTACATGCGCACCGGATCGTCGGTCCGCCCGATCTCGTTCTCATCGACGTTGCCGGCGGCGGCCGGTTCGGCCTCGACCGCCTCGTCGGCCGGGGGGGCCTCCTCGTTCTCCTCGGTGTCCACCACGTTGATGCCCATTTCGGAAAGCATCGACATGGTGTCCTCGATCTGCTCGGAGGACATGCTTTCGGGCGGCAATGCCGTGTTCAACTCGTCATAGGTGACGTAGCCGCGCTCCTTGCCGCGCGCGATCATCTTCTTGACCGCGGCGCCCAGCGTATCGAGCAGCGGGCTGTCCGACACTTCGTCCTGGGCCGGCGCTATGTCTTCGGTTTCGGTTTCTTTGTCCGTCATCAATCTTGTTGCTCCCGGGAAACAAAACCGTTTCGCCGCCCCCTTCTCGGGACGCCGAAACAGCGGGCCGCCCTCAGCGGCCTGCGCGATCCTTAACCACCCTGCCGAATGCCCGGCGCCCGACCGGCGCCTCGCGACACAGGCCCTCGTTCCTTGCTTCCAATCACCCCGATTGCGTTGAAGCCGTGCCGCGGTCCGAACGACACACGTGTGCCGCCGGCAGAGGCGCCATCGCAAAGGTCCCCGAACCTGCCACCGCCCACACGCGTCGCCGAATCCAAAATTCCCTGCCCGTCCATCGAAGCCGGGGACAAAAGCCCCGACTTCCGCGCCCTTTTTTGCTTCGGGCGCACGGCCGCTCATTCAGCCCTACGCCGTCAAATGGTACCATCGCGGCGGCGAGTCAAGCCCGGAATCCCCTCGTGTGCCGTTGCCGAGTCGCGCCGATTCGTTCGTTTCACCCTTCCGAGTCGCCGATTGCCGCGCGCAGCGCCGCCTGCTGGCGCCGCCAGCCGTCCGGCGTCAGATCGCCGGCCAGCCGTTTCTTGATGGTCTCGCGCTCCGCCGCGAAGGCGGCCCGCCGGAGCGTTTCCAAGGTATCCCGCCAGGTCGCCAGCACCGATTCGGCATCGGCGGCGGCGGCGATCTTGCGGTGATGGCTGATCATCGGGTCGCCCAGCAGCGCGTCCGATTCGGCGGCCAGGCCCGCCGCCGCCAGTTCACGAGCAAGGCCTGCGGCATCGAGATCGGGCTGCCCCGAGAGGATGGTCACCACCGCCTGGCGCAGGCGGTCGAGCCCGGCGTCGGCAAACCCCAGCGCGCCCAGGCGCTCGCCTTCGGCCTCGAAAACGTCGGGATGACGGAGCACGATGGCCAGCAGCACCTGCTGGGCGCCGCGCAGCGGATCGGTACCGGTCGCGCGCGCCGCGGCGGCCGGAATGCCGACCTGCGGCGACGGCCGGCGCTCGCCCCCCGCGCCCTTGTTCCGCCGCCGCCCCGCCTCGCGCCATTCGCTCCACAGCCGGTCCTTGAAGGCCCGGAGAAAATGGCTGCGCACCGTCGAGTCGCCGATTCGCAGGGCCTGGCGGGACAGCCGATCCTCCAGCCCCGCCCGCTCCTCGGGCGTCGTCGGCATCCGCCCCTGGGTTTCCATGCGCCAGAGAATTTCCGAAAGCGGCAGGGTAGCGGCCAGCACCTCGGACATGGCGGCGGCGCCGCGCGCCTTGATCAGGCTGTCGGGGTCCTCGCCGGTGGGCAGCAGGGCGAAGCGCAGCGAATAGCCGGGCTTGAGCAGCGCCAGCGCGTGATCGGCCACCCGCATGGCCGCCTTCTGGCCGGCGGTGTCGCCGTCGAAGCAGACGGTCGGCTCGTGGACGATCTTCCACAGCGCCTGCAGATGATCCTCGGTCAGCGCGGTGCCCAACGGCGCCACCGCGAAGTCGAATCCCGCCTGGTGCAGCGAGATGACGTCCATGTAGCCCTCGGTCACCAGGATGCGCCCGCCGTCGCGGGCCGGCTTCAAGGCCTGGGTCAGGCCGTAGAGCACGTGGCGCTTTTGGAAAATGGCCGATTCGGGGGAATTCAGGTACTTGGGCTCGCCCTTGGCCATGATGCGCCCGCCGAAGGCGACGACGCGGCCGCGCCTGTCCGTGATGGGAAACATGACGCGGCCCCGGAAATAGTCGAAATCGGGCCGCCCGTCGTCGGGTCGGCGGATCAGCCCGGCTTCGCGCATCAACTCCTCGGGGACCCCTTCCCGGGCCAGGGCGCCCTTCATCGTGCCTCGCGAATCGGGGGCGTAGCCCAGGCGGAAGCGCTCGATGGTGGAATCTGGGAGGCCGCGCCCGTGCAGATAGGCCAGCGCCGCCTTGCCTTCCGGCATCCTCAGCATCTTCTGGAACTGGGCGCAGGCCACGTCCATCGCGTCATAGAGCGTCTGGCGCTGACGATCCTTCTCGCGCTCCTCGGGGGAATCGTTGGGGATTTCCATGCCGGCCTGGGCGGCCAGCCGCTCGACCGCCTCGGGGAAGCTCAGGCCCTCGACCTTCATCACGAAGTCGATGACGTCGCCGTGCTCGCCGGAACTGAAGTCGTGATAGAAGCCCTTGTCCGGCACCACGGTGAAGGACGGCGTCTTCTCCTTCTGGAACGGGCTCAGGCCCACGTACTCGCGGCCCCGGCGGATCAGCTTGACGCGCTTGCCGACCACGTCTTCCAGCGAGACGCGGGCGCGAAGCTCATCGAGAAACTGGGGCGAGAAGGAAGACATTCGGTCTACATGCCGCTTTTCTTAAGCGCACGAATCTAGAGGCTGCAAAGGCAGACTCGAGCGACGTTCTTTATCGCACGGGAACCGCCGGCCGGGACTGAAAAAAATCGGACGGCTAGAAGCGATTGACGCGATAATGAAAATGGCCGGGTTATCCCCGCATGCCGTCAAGCCGTCCACAGGGATATCCACCGGCGGCCGGCCGGTTCAGGTCAGCTGCTTCTTGACCAGGGCGCCGGCCTTGGCGAAATCCATGCGCCCGGCGTAGCGCTCCTTGAGCGCCGCCATGGTGCGCCCCATGTCCTTGAGCGAGGTCGCCTTCAATTCGGCGACGGTTTCCCCGACTGCCGATTCGACCTCGGCCTCGTCCATCTGTGCGGGCAGGAAGCGCTGGATGACCTCGATCTCCGCCCCCTCCCTCTGGACCAGGTCGAGGCGTTCGCCGATGCGGTAAAGATCGATGCTTTCATGGCGCTGGCGGATCATCGATTGCAGAAGATCGAGGATCGCCTCCTCCGGGATGCCCGTCAGGTTGCCCTTGCCGCGGGCCGCGATGTCGCGATCCTTGAGCGCCGCCAGGATCAGCCGCAGGGTGGCCACCGCGACGGTGTCCCGGGCCTTCATGGCGGTGACGAGGGCTTCCTTCAACCGGGTGCGCAGCATGGTTGCCGTCCTCCTCGACGGTTGCGGGAAGCCGGAGAAGCTATACAATCCGAGGGGAAAAGGCAACCGCTTAATTTTTATTAACGCGTTGAAAAATAAACAACTTTCTTTCAACCGGGGGCTTGACCTCGGCACGCAATTTGCTTAATAGAACGAAAATTCCATGCTGCTGTCGTCCGGCCCTCGGAAGTTCGGCCGGAACGTCGGCCTCCCGGGACACCCGGGTGCGACGAAAGCCGGTCCGTGCGTGAAGACGTCGGAGCGGCTTTTTTGGGACCCGCCATCATGACCGATACCGTCAAACCGACCGTCCGTCCGCCTCACGCGAACGCCGCCCTCGTCCTGCACGACGGCGATGTCTACTGGGGCGTCGGCGCCGGCGCGCCCGGCGCCGCGGTGGGTGAAGTGTGCTTCAACACCTCGATCACCGGCTACCAGGAGATCCTCACCGACCCCTCCTACGCCGGGCAGATCATCACCTTCACCTTCCCGCACGTGGGCAACGTCGGCACCAACGCCGAGGACATCGAAACGATCACCCCGGCGGCGCGCGGCTGCATCCTCGGCGCCGCCATCACCGAGCCCTCCAACTGGCGGGCCGCCAAGCACCTGGACGAGTGGCTGCGCTCCTTCGGGCTTTGCGCGCTGACCGGCGTCGATACCCGCCGCCTGACCCGGCGCATCCGCGACGGCGGCGCCCCCAACGGGGCGCTCATTTACGCCGCCGACGGCGACGTCGACCTCGAAGCGGCCTTCCGCATGGCCCGCGACTGGCCGGGGCTGGAGGGCATGGATCTGGCCAAGGACGTCACCTGCCACCAGACCTCGACCTGGGACGAAACCACCTGGGCCCTGGGCCGCGGCTATGGTCGCGAGACGCGCCCCAGGCACCACGTCGTCGCCGTCGACTACGGGGCCAAGCGCAACATCCTGCGCTGCCTGGCTGCCGCCGGTTGCCGGGTGACGGTGGTGACCGGCACCTCGACCGCCGCCGACGTGCTGGCGCTCAACCCCGACGGCGTGTTTCTCTCGAACGGGCCGGGCGACCCGGCGGCCACCGGCGAGTACGCGGTGCCGATGATCCGCGAGCTGATGAAGAAGGAAGACCTGCCGATCTTCGGCATCTGCCTCGGCCACCAGATGCTGGGCCTGGCCTTGGGCGGGCGCACCCGCAAGATGCACCTCGGCCATCGCGGCGCCAACCATCCGGTCAAGGACCTGGCCACCGGCAAGGTCGAGATCACCAGCCAGAACCACGGCTTCATGGTCGAGGCGGACAGCCTGCCCACGGGCGTGGTGGAAACCCACGTCTCCCTCTTCGACGGTTCCAACGAGGGCCTGAAGCTGGAGGGCCGGCCGGTGTTCTCGGTGCAATACCACCCCGAAGCCAGCCCCGGCCCCCAGGACAGCCACCACCTCTTCACCCGCTTCATCGACCTGATCGATGCTCGGGTCTCGGATCGAAAACGGTAAAAAAGATGAACCACTGAGAACACAGAGAACACTGAGATGGACACTGAGGAAGACAAATGCGCTAACGCGCAACAGGAAGCTAGGCGAAGCCAATCCTTTTTTCTCTGTGAATCCTCTGTGTTCTCTGTGTTCTCGGTGGTGAAAAACGGCGGGTGGGGCCGGAATGGCGTTTGCGATGGAAAATGACCCGCTGACGGAGAAGATCATCGGTGCCGCCATCGAGGTCCACCGCCATCTGGGACCGGGATTGCTGGAATCGGCCTACCAGGAATGCCTGTGCCAGGAACTTGCACGCGGAGGGCTGACCGTGAAACGTCAGGTCGTCCTTCCCATCGCCTACAAAGGGGTCCAGGTCGAACCGGGGTTTCGTGTCGACATGATCGTGGAAGACAACGTGCTGCTTGAACTGAAGGCCGTCGAAAGAATTCTGCCCATCCATGAGGCCCAGGTGCTTACCTACCTGAAGCTCAGCGGCATCCGGACCGGTCTTCTGATGAATTTCAATGCCATGCCCCTCAAGAACGGCATCAAACGCTTCGTGGTGTAGTCCATGCCCAAACGTACCGACATCCAGTCCATCCTCATCATCGGCGCCGGGCCCATCGTCATCGGGCAGGCGTGCGAGTTCGACTATTCGGGGGTGCAGGCCTGCAAGGCGCTGCGCGAGGAGGGCTACCGCGTCATCCTGGTCAATTCCAACCCCGCCACCATCATGACCGACCCCGGCATGGCGGATGCCACCTACATCGAGCCAATCCGCCTCGACATGCTGGAGCGGATCATCGAGGCCGAGAAGCCCGACGCCCTGCTGCCAACCATGGGCGGCCAGACCGGGCTCAACGCCGCCATGGAACTGTGGCGGGCCGGCGTCCTGCAAAAGCATGGCGTCAAGATGATCGGGGCCAACGCCGCCGTCATCGCCAAGGCCGAGGACCGGCTGCAGTTCAGAGAGGCGATGGAGCGCATCGGCCTGGAAAGCCCGAAAAGCGCACTCGCCCACAACATCGAGGAAGCGCGCGAAGCCATGGCCGCCATCGGCCTGCCGCTGATCATCCGCCCGTCCTACACCCTGGGCGGCGAGGGCGGCGGCATCGCCTACAACCTGGGCGAATTCGAGCAGATCGTGGCCTCCGGCCTGGCCCGCTCGCCGGTCCACGAGGTGCTGGTCGAGGAATCGGTCCTCGGTTGGAAAGAGTTCGAGATGGAGGTGGTCCGTGATTCCGCGGACAATTGCATCATCATCTGCTCGATCGAGAACGTCGATCCGATGGGCGTGCACACCGGCGATTCCATCACCGTGGCGCCGGCACTGACGCTGACCGACAAGGAATACCAGATCCTGCGCAACGCCTCGATCGCCGTGCTGCGCGAGATCGGCGTCGATACCGGCGGCTCCAACGTGCAGTTCGCCATCAACCCCGATGACGGGCGCCTCGTCATCATCGAGATGAACCCCCGGGTGTCGCGTTCGTCGGCGCTGGCCTCGAAGGCCACCGGCTTTCCCATCGCCAAGGTGGCGGCCAAACTGGCGGTCGGCTACACGCTCGACGAACTGATGAACGACATCACCGGGGTGACCCCGGCCTCCTTCGAGCCGACCATCGACTACGTGGTCACCAAGATCCCGCGCTTCACCTTCGAGAAGTTTCCCGGCACCGAGCCTTTGCTCACCACCTCGATGAAATCGGTGGGCGAGGCCATGGCCATCGGGCGCACCTTCAAGGAATCCCTGCAAAAGGGCCTGCGCTCGATGGAAACCGGGCTGACCGGCTTGAACGAGCTGCCGATCCTCGGCATCGACCCCGCCAATGTGGACAAGAACGCCGTGCGCGCCCAACTGGCGCAGCCGCGCCCCGACCGCCTGCTGGCCATCGCCCAGGCCTTCCGCTACGGGTTTTCGGTGACCGAGGTGCAGGCCGTCACCCGCTACGACCCGTGGTTCCTGCGCGAGATCGAGGCCCTGATCCAGGTCGAGGCGGAGCTCAAAGCCAAAGGGCTGCCGGGCGACGCGCCGGGCCTGCGCCGGGTCAAGGCCATGGGCTTTTCCGACCTCAGGCTCTCGCAGCTGACCGGCAAAACGCCGGCCGAGGTGGGCTTCCGCCGCGAGGTGCTGGACGTCCGCCCGGTGTACAAGCGGGTCGACACCTGCGCCGCCGAGTTCCCGTCTCAGACCCCCTACATGTATTCGACCTACGAGGGCGACGGCGTCAATCCGCCGGAATGCGAGGCGGCGCCGTCCGATCGCCGCAAGGTCGTCATCCTGGGCGGCGGGCCGAACCGCATCGGCCAGGGCATCGAGTTCGACTATTGCTGCGTCCACGCCGCCTACGCGCTGAAGGAGGCCGGGTTCGAGACCATCATGGTCAACTGCAACCCGGAAACGGTGTCCACCGATTACGACACCTCGGACCGCCTGTACTTCGAACCCCTGACCGCCGAGGACGTGATCGCGCTGATCCGCACCGAACAGGCCAATGGCGAGGTCCTCGGCGTCATCGTGCAGTTCGGCGGCCAAACCCCGCTCAAGCTGGCGGCGGCGCTGGAGAAGGCCAGCATTCCCATCCTCGGCACCTCGCCCGATGCCATCGACCTGGCCGAGGACCGCGAGCGCTTCCAGGATCTCATCACCCGGCTCAAGCTGCGCCAACCGGTCAACGGCATCGCCCGCTCGCTGGAGGAAGCCCGGCGGGTGGCCGACCGCATCGGTTTCCCGCTGGTGCTGCGCCCGTCCTACGTCCTGGGCGGCCGGGCCATGGAGATCGTCCACGACCATCCGGCGCTGACCCGCTACATCACCACCGCGGTGCAGGTCTCGGGCGACAGCCCGGTGCTGCTGGACTCCTATCTCCAGGACGCCATCGAGGTCGACGTCGACGCCCTTGCCGACGGCACCGACGTCTATGTCGCCGGCATCATGGAGCACGTCGAGGAAGCCGGCGTCCATTCGGGCGATTCGGCCTGCTCGCTGCCGCCGCATTCGCTGGCGAAGGACATCATCGAGGACATCCGCCGCCAGACCGTCGAACTGGCCCGGGCGCTTCATGTGGTCGGGCTGATGAACGTGCAGTTCGCCGTCAAGGAACGCGACGTCTACATCCTGGAGGTCAATCCCAGGGCCAGCCGCACGGTGCCCTTCGTCGCCAAGGCGACCGGCGTGCCGATCGCCAAGCTGGCCGCCCGCGTCATGGCCGGCGCGACCCTGGCGTCCTTCCGCCTGCCGCCGCTGCCCAGGATGCGCCACGTCGCCGTCAAGGAGGCGGTGTTCCCCTTCGCCCGCTTCCCCGGCGTCGACGTCATCCTCGGCCCCGAGATGAAATCGACCGGCGAAGTGATGGGCATCGACGCCAGCTTCCCCGCCGCCTTCGCCAAGGCGCAGCTGGCGGCCGGCGCCCAGCTTCCGGAATCGGGCGCCGTCTTCATGTCGGTCAAGGACAAGGACAAGACAAGCGTCGTCCCGCTGGCCCGCCGCCTGGCCGCCCTCGGCTTCAAGCTGCTGGCGACGGCGGGCACCGCCGGACACCTGACCGACCAGGGCTTGGCGGTGACCCGGCTCAACAAGGTTCTCGAAGGCCGGCCGCACTGCGTGGACGCCATCATCAGCGGCCAGGTCCAGCTGGTGATCAACACCACCGAAGGCGCGCAGGCCATCGCCGACAGCTTCTCGATCCGCCGCTCGGCCCTGACCCAGGGCGTTCCCCACTACACCACCATGACGGGGGCCGCCGCCGTGGTCGACGCGCTGGAGGCGCTACGCGCCGGAAAGCTTGAAGTCGCGCCGCTACAATCCTATTTTACGGGAGCATTTTAGGGGCAACCCCCAAGCACCGCTGTTGTCGTGCCCGCGACCTTGGTGAAGGGCCGCGAAGAGAATGAATTGCTAACGAACGGGATTCGTGCCGATGGAAAAGATGCCCATGACCGCCGAGGGACTCACGCAGCTCCAGAAGGAGCGCGAGCGCCTGATGAACGTCGAACGGCCCGAGATCGTTCGCGCCATCGGGGCCGCGCGGGAACACGGCGACCTGTCGGAAAACGCCGAGTACCATGCGGCACGCGAACGCCAGAGCTTCGTCGAGGGCCGGCTGGCCGAGATCGAGGACATCATCAGCCGCGCCGAGGTCATCGATCCCAGCAAGCTCACCGGCAGCACGGTGCGCTTCGGCGCCCGGGTCAACCTGGTGGACGAGGAGACCGAGGAGGAGAACACCTTCCAGATCGTCGGCAGCCACGAGGCCGACGTCTCGAAGGGCCGCATCTCGGTGACCTCGCCCTTGGCCCGCGCCCTGATCGGCAAGCAGAAGGGCGACATCGTCGAGGTCAACGCGCCGAGCGGCCCGCGCTCCTACGAGATTCTCGGCGTCCGCTTCGGCTGAACGGGCAACGCCGGACGCATGACAAAAGCGGCCCGCCAAGTGGCGGGCCGTTCGTCATCCGGCGCCGCGCCGTCAGATCGGCACGCCGGCCTGGAACTTGGACTGGCGGATGGACAGCGCCGATTTCACGTGGCTGACGTTGGGCGCCGACGTCAGCTTGGTGGTCAGGAAGTTCTGGTAGTCGTCCCAGTCCTCGGCCACCACCTTGAGCAGGAAATCGGCCTCGCCGGCCAGCATGAAGCACTCGCGCACCTGCGGCCACTGGTGGACCAACTGCTCGAACGCCTCGAGGTCGGCTTCCGCTTGGCTTTCCAGGCCGACCTGGGCGAACACCATGACGTTGAAACCCAGCGCCTTGGGCTCGAGGTCGGCGTGATAGCCGCGGATGTACCCGGCATCTTCGAGAACCCGCACCCGACGCAGGCAGGGCGGGGCCGAGATGCCGGCCCGCCGGGCCAGTTCCACGTTGGTGATCCGGCCGTTGTCCTGCAAATCGCGCAGAATCCGGCGGTCGATGTCGTCGAGCTTAATGCGGGCCCCTTTACTCTTCATGCGGTCTCGCCTCCATGGTTGAAATTATATTACAATGGTGTCGGCGTCCCGCCAAGATGGAAGTCACGACATTTTTCGCAAGGCGGTTTAAAGTCATAGAGCCTTCGCTTGCGTCTTGCCGATCCGGTTTTTATCCTGACGGTGACGCTGGCGGAATGTCGATCGTTCGTTCGCCGCAAGGAACCCACCGAGTCATGCCCACCACCCATAAGACCAAGGTTCTGATCGTCGGCTCCGGCGCCGCCGGCTACACCGCCGCGCTCTATGCGACGCGGGCCAATCTGGCGCCCATCCTGATCAAGGGCATGCAGCCGGGCGGCCAGCTGACCATCACCACCGAGGTCGAGAACTTCCCCGGCTTTCCCGAGCCCATCCAGGGGCCGTGGCTGATGGAGCAGATGCGCCAGCAGGTGGAAAACGTCGGCGCCACCCTGATCGACGATCTGATCGTCAAGGTCGACCTCGGCCGCCGGCCCTTCACGCTTATCGGCGATTCCGGCAATCGCTATGTCGGCGAAACGCTGATCATCGCCACCGGCGCTTCCGCCCGCTGGCTGGGGCTGGAGAGCGAGAAGAAGTTCATGGGCTTCGGCGTTTCGGCCTGCGCCACCTGCGACGGCTTTTTCTTTCGCAACCGCGAGGTGGCGGTGGTCGGCGGCGGCAATACGGCGGCGACCGAGGCGCTGTACCTGACCAATCACGCCTCCAAGGTTTACGTCATCCATCGGCGCGACGAACTGCGTGCCGAAAAGACGCTGCAGGAACGCCTGCGGAAGAACCCCAAGGTCGAGATGGTGTGGAACAGCGTCATCGACGAGGTGCTGGGCGCGGCCAATCCGCCCGGCGTCACCGGCCTTCGCCTGCGCGACGTGAAAACCGGCGCCATCCGCCAGCTTCGGCTGGAAGGCGTCTTCATCGCCATCGGCCACACCCCCAACACCGAGCTGTTCGCCGGGCAACTGGCGTTGGATGGCGAGGGCTATATCAAAACCACGCCGGGCGGCGTGGCGACCAGCGTGCCGGGGGTGTTCGCCGCCGGCGACGTGCAGGATCACATCTACCGCCAGGCCATCACCGCCGCCGGCACCGGCTGCATGAGCGCCCTCGACGCGGAACGTTTCCTGGCGGAGAATGAAATACTGGCGGAGAACGAAGCCTAAGTGGACGCGCCCCAAAAAATCGCCCGAATCGACCATGACAGCCAACGGGCGGCGACGCCGCGGCAGGGAGCGGGGAAGGACGCCAAAGCGGGAATCGCCATGGACTGGGACAAACTTCGGATCTTTCACGCGGTGGCCGAAGCCGGCAGCTTCACGCACGCTGGCGAGGCGCTGAACCTGAGCCAGTCGGCGGTCAGCCGCCAGATCAGCGCGCTGGAGGAAAGCCTGCATGTCCCGCTGTTCCACCGCCATGCGCGTGGCCTCATCCTCACCGAGCAGGGCGAGCTTTTGCACCGCACGGCGCGCGAAATGTTCGCCAAGCTGTCGATGACGACGGCGCGCATCCGCGAAAGCCGCGAACGGCCGCAAGGCCTGCTTAGGGTGACGGCGACGGTCGCCTTTGGCTCCATCTGGCTGACGCCCCGGCTCAAGGACTTTCTGGAACTCTACCCGGAAATGGACATCTCGCTGGTGCTGGCCGACACCGAGCTCGACCTCTCGATGCGCGAGGCCGACGCCGCCATCCGCCTGATGTCGCCGCGCCAGCCGGATCTCGTCAAGCTCAACCTCATGCGCATCGGCTATCGCATCCTGGCGTCGCCCCGCTACCTGAAGGACCATCCGGCCCCGAAGACGCCGCGCGACCTCGACGAGCACAAGATCATCGTCTATGGCGACGACGCGACGCCGCCGGTGCCCAACCTCGATTGGCTGCTCGAAGTCGGCACCCAGCCGGGCAAGCGCCGGCGACCGGTTCTGCGCGTCAACAGCACCTATGGTATTTTCCGCGCCGTGCAAAGCGGCCTCGGCATCGCCGCACTGCCCGAATACATCAAGCGGGAATCCCCGGAGCTGGTCGAGGTCTTGCCGGAACTGCACGCCCCCACCATCGACGCCTACTTCGTGTACCCCGAGGAATTGCGCCATTCCATGCGCATTGCCGTGTTCCGGGACTACTTGGTCAGCCGGATCGCCGAGGAAGGCATGAAAGACACGGAATGACGGCTTTTGGGGCCGCCAAACTCGCCCAGCTATGCGGATCCCGCATAGCTGCTTTTCAGAATCGTCTATGGTCCGGGGGGGTCGCCTTCCTTATATACCCCCTCGGTGACGATGCAACACACTGCTGCACCGCACCGGATTTCCCAGTTTCGGGCGCAAGGCCCGAAATCTAGGGCCCGGGCCTTACATGGCTTGGGTCCTGCGTCTCCCAGACGTGAAGCCTCCCTGTTAGACTTGCCGGGCTGGTTTACCAGCCCGGTTTTTTTTGCCCGCGTGGCATCGGTCGTGCTACCGGTAAAAATCCAACCAAGAACGCGACACGCAAGGGAACGAAATGTCCATCATCCTGATCGGCTTTCTGGCCAGCGCGGCGGCCGGGCTTGCCACCGGCGTCGGGGCGCTGCCGGCGCTCTTCGTTCCCCGCCTGTCGGGAAAGGCGCAGGACGCCATGCTGGGCTTCGCCGCCGGCGTCATGCTGGCGGCCTCGTTCTTCTCGCTGATCCTGCCGGCCCTGGAGGCCGCCCAGGAACAAGGTTCCAGCGAAACAATGGCGGTGCTGATCGTCATTGGCGGCATCCTGCTGGGCTGCGCCGCCATCTGGGGCGTCAACGAAAACCTGCCCCACGAGCACTTCATCATGGGGCCGGACGGCAAAGCCGCCAGCGCCTCGCTGCGCCGCATCTGGCTGTTCGTCATCGCCATCACGCTGCACAATTTCCCGGAGGGGCTGGCCGTCGGCGTCGGCTTCGGCGGCCACGACATCGCCAATGGCACCACGCTGGCCATCGGCATCGGCCTGCAGAACTTCCCCGAGGGCCTGGCCGTCGCCGTCGCCCTGCTCGGCCAGAACTATTCGCGGGCCCGTGCCTTCCGGGTGGCGCTGTTCACCGGCCTGGTCGAGCCCATCGGCGGCCTCATCGGCATCGCCGCGGTCACCTTTTCCCAGCCGCTCCTGCCCTGGGGCCTGGCCTTCGCGGCGGGCGCCATGATCTTCGTCATCAGCCACGAGATCATTCCCGAGACCCATCGCCGTGGCTTCGAGAACCACGGGACCCTCGGCTTGATCATCGGCCTCGTCGTCATGATGTTCCTCGACGTCGTCCTCGGCTAACCTTGCGGAGCGACCATGCCAACCACCCGAAAGAGACCCCGCCCATGACGCGCGAGCGCTCCACCCCCCTGCTGCTGACCCCCGGACCGCTGACCACGGACATCGCCACCCGGCGGGCGATGCTTGACGACTGGGGCTCGCGCGACGCGGCCTTCATCGCCATCACCGCCCGCGTGCGCGACCGGCTTACCCGGATGGTCGGCGGCGAGGACGGCCACGTCTGCGTGCCCTTGCAGGGCAGCGGCACCTTCGCCATCGAGGCGACGCTGGGCACCCTGGTGCCCCGGGAGGCCAAGGCGCTGATCCTGGTCAACGGCGCCTATGGCCGGCGCATGGCGAAAATCCTCGAACGGCTGGGACGGCGCCACGAGACGCTGGAAACCGCCGAGGATGTGCCGCCCGACGCCAAAGCCGTCGCCGCCCGCCTGGCCGGCGATGCCGCCATCACCCATGTCGCCGCCGTCCATTGCGAGACGACGTCGGGCATCCTCAACCCGATCGCCGCCGTCGCCGCCGCCGTGGCCGGGCAGGGCCGGCGCCTGATCGTCGATTCCATGAGCGCCTTCGGCGGCATTCCCCTCGACCTCCGGCGGGTGCCGTGCGAGGCCGTCGTCGCCTCCTCCAACAAGTGCCTGGAAGGCGTGCCCGGACTGGCCTTCGCCATCGTCCGGCGGGACGCCCTGGCGGCCAGCGCCGGCAACGCCCATTCGCTCAGCCTCGACCTGCATGACCAGTGGCGGGCGATGGAAGGCAACGGCCAGTGGCGGTTCACGCCGCCGACCCAGGTGCTGGCGGCCCTCGACCAGGCCCTCGTCCTGCTGGACGAGGAAGGCGGCGTTCCTGCCCGCCACGTCCGCTATGCGGCCAACTGCCGGGTATTGGTCGACGGCCTTCGGCGGCTGGGCTTCGAAACCCTGCTGCCGGACGCCCTGCAGGCGCCGATCATCGTCACCGTGCGCATGCCGGCCGATCCGGCGTTTCGCTTCGACGCCTTCTACGACGGCCTCCGGGAGCGCGGTTTCGTCATCTATCCCGGCAAGCTGACCGAGGCGCCGTCGTTCCGCATCGGCTGCATCGGCGCCGTCCAGCCCCAGGACATGGAAGAGGCCGTCGCCGCCATCGCCGCCGTCATGGCCGGCCTCGGCGTCGCCAGCGGCGCGCCCTAATTTCGTAATTTCGGGGACACCATACTTCGTAATTTCGGGGACACCATACTTAATTCACCCGTCTTCGCCCCCCGGGGTAGCGCGAAGCCTCCTGTGAATTAAGTATGGTGTCCCCGAAATTAATCAGTGATGGTGTCCCCGAAATTAATCCAAATTCACACCCGGAAGCGATATTCGCGGCCGGCCTGGCGGTCGATGTCGGGCGGATAGTTCTTGTGCTTGTCGGCATAGTAGCGGGCCATGTGATCGCCGGCCGAGGCGCGGTTGTAGGTGGCGTAATAGAGCCGGCGCGTGGCGTCCGTCATGTTGGCATCCGAGGCGTGCGGCGCGAAGGAATCGAAGAACACCAGGTCGCCCGGTTCGGTCGGGCAGTCGACGAATTCCATGCCCTGCATGTCCGCCTCGGTCAGCGGCTCCCACGACCGGAACAGGCCGCGCCTGTGCTGGCCGGCCACCACCTTGAGACAGCCGTTCTCGGGCGTCGCCGCGTCGATGCAGACCAGCACGTTGATGAAATAGTCGGCATAGGCGTCCCAGCCGGCCTGGGCGTCCTGGTGCGGCTTGAAGCCGGCGCCGCCCGGCATCTTGAAGTTGATCTTCTCCTTGAACAGCACCGCCTCCTCGCCCAGCAGCTGCCCGGCCGCGCGCGTCAGAGCGCCGCTCAATTCTCCAAAGCCCGCGTGGAAGGGGGCGATGTTCTCGATGCGGGCGATCAACTGGCGGTCCGGGTCCTTGAGACTTTTCTCATGGTAGACCCACTGGCGGCCCGAAACCTCGGGCATGACCTCCACCTCGCGCGCCCAGGCGTCGATCACGCGCATCTCGTTCCCGTCGAAGCCGGCGCGCACGACGAGATAGCCGTCGTTCTTGAAGCGCGCGATCTGATCTTCGTTCAACGTCGGCGTGCGAAGAAGGGCGGCGTCTCCGTTGGCTTGACGGGTCGTGGCAAGCGGGCTACTACGCATGATGACCTCTTTCAAAAAATCATAACAATCCGTCGATAATGAGATTAAATCTCATCGACCCCCTGCTGCAACTTCCGACCGGATGAAAATGGCAAATTTGTCACATAAAATTTCCGCGCAAGCCCGTCCCGCCCCATCCCCGAAACCCGACCTGAGCAAGGCGGCACGGCTTCGCGCCCTGTTGGAATCGCCGCGCCTGGAATTCCTGATGGAAGCCCACGACGGCATCTCGGCCAAAATCGTCGAACGGGCCGGCTTTCAGGGCATCTGGGCCTCGGGGCTGTCGATGTCGGCGGCGCTTGGCGTGCGCGACAACAACGAGGCGTCGTGGACGCAGGTCCTCGAGGTCCTGGAGTTCATGGCCGACGCCACCTCGATCCCCATCCTGGTCGACGGCGATACCGGCTGGGGCAACTTCAACAACCTGCGCCGGGCGGTCCAGAAGCTGTGCCAGCGCGGCATCGCCGGCATCTGCATCGAGGACAAGCTGTTCCCCAAGACCAACTCGTTCATCGGCGACGGCCAGCCGTTGGCCGACATCGACGAGTTCTGCGGCAAGATCAAGGCCGGCAAGGACAGCCAGACCGACCCCGACTTCCAGATCGTGGCGCGCGTCGAGGCGCTGATCGCCGGCTGGGGGATGGACGAGGCCTTAAAAAGGGCCGAGGCCTACCGCGCGGCGGGAGCCGACGCCATTCTCATCCATTCGCGCCAGTCGACCGCCGACGAGGTGCTGGCCTTCAAGGAACGGTGGGGCGAGCGGACGCCGGTCGTCATCGTGCCGACCATGTATTACGCAACGCCGACCCGCGTCTTCCGCGACGCCGGTTTTTCGGTCGCCATCTGGGCCAACCAGACGCTGCGCGCCGCCATCACCGGCATGCAGGAGGTCTGCCACCAGATCCAGCGCGACGAAAGCCTGGCCGACGTCGAAGGCCGGATCGTCACCGTGCGCGACATTTTCGCGCTGTCCGGCGACGCCGAGCTGGCCGAGGCCGAGGCCCGCTACCTGCCGGCCACCGGCAAGGGGCCGCGGGCCGTCGTGCTGGCGGCCTCGCGCGGCAGCAAGCTCGGCAACCTCACGGCCGACCGGCCCAAGTGCATGATCGACGTGCGCGGGCGGCCCCTGCTGCAGCGCCAGATCGACACCTTCCACGCGGCCGGCATCCGCGACATCACGGTGGTGCGCGGCTATCGCAAGGAGATGATCAACTTCCCGGCCATCCGCGCCGTCGACAACGATTTCCACGCCACCACCGGCGAGGCGGCCAGCCTGGCCTGCGCCCGCGAGACGTTGAGCGGCGAGTGCGTGCTGGCCTTCGGCGACACGCTGTTTCGCCACCACGTGCTGGACCAGGTGCGCGAGGCCGAGGGCGACATCGTGCTCGGCGTCGACGCCCTGTGGCGGGACCGCCAGACCGCGGATCGCACCCGCGACCTGGTCGGCTGTTCGCGGCCGTTCTCGGCGGACTACCTCGACGACGAGCCGGTGATGGTGCGTGCAATCGGCCACGACCTCGCCGACGGCGACACCCACGGGGAATGGATCGGCCTGGCCAGGCTGAGCGCGCGGGGCGCCGAACGGCTGGCCCGGGTGCTGGCCGACCTTCAGGCCGAGGGCCGCCTGGCCTCCGCCAACATGGTCGACGTTTTCACCCGCCTGCTGGCCGAGGGCGAGACCATCGGCGTCGTCTACGTCACCGGCCACTGGATGGACGTCGACGACGCCTTCGATCTGGTCAAGGCCGGGGAATTCCTGTGATCGCTGCCGATTCGTTCCTGACCCCCGCCCGCCGGCGGGGGTTCGACTTCTATACCGGCGTGCCCTGCTCGTTCCTGACCCCGGTCATCAACCGGGTGATCAGCGACGTCCGGCTCGACTATGTGGCCGCGGCCAGCGAGGGCGAGGCGGTGGCCATTGCCGCCGGGGCCTGGCTGGCCGGCCGGCGCACCGTGGTGATCTGCCAGAACTCGGGCCTGGGCAACGCCGTCAACCCGCTGACCTCGCTCAACCATCCGTTCCGCATCCCGACGCTGATGATCGTCACCTGGCGCGGCGAGCCGGGCCTCAAGGACGAGCCGCAGCACGCCCTGATGGGGCCGATCACGCCGGCCCTGCTGGATACCATCCGCGTCCCCCACCGCCCGTTCCCGGAGAGCGAGAGCGAGGTGGAGCCCCTCCTCGCCAAGGCCGAGGAAAGCATGGAGGCGACCGGCCTGCCGTTCGCCCTGATCATGAGGAAGGGCAGCGTCGCCGAGGAAGGCCTCGACGCCGCCCCGCTGTCGGTCCGCCAGCCCGGCGTCCTTCACGACCTGACGGCGGAGGCGGCGCCGCCAACCCGCGTGGCGACGCTGGAGAGAATGCTGGCCACGTTGCCCGATTCGGCGGCGGTGATCGCCACCACCGGCAAGGCCGGGCGCGAGCTGTTCACGCTCGCCGACCGGCCGCAGCACCTCTATCAGGTGGGCTCGATGGGCTGCGCCGGGGCCATGGGCCTGGGCACCGCGCTGGCGGTGGGCCGGCCGGTCGTCGTGGTCGACGGCGACGGCGCCGCGCTGATGAAACTGGGGGCGTTCGCCACCATCGGGGCCTACGCGCCGCGCAACCTCGTCCACTTGGTGCTGGACAACGGAACCTACGATTCCACCGGCGGCCAGATGACGGTCTCGGCGGCGGTCGACTTCGCCCGGGTCGCCATCGCCTGCGGCTACGCCAACGGCTTTTCCTGCGACGACCTGGACGGCTTCGCCGACGCCCTCGAGCGGGCGCTGGCCGGCACCGGGCCCCATCTCATCCACATGAGGATCGCCCCCGGCTCGATGGAAAAGCTCGGCCGGCCCACCATCACGCCGCCCGAGGTGGCCCGCCGCTTCCGCGCCTTTTTGGCCGGCACCGGCGCCTGACGCAAAAGGCCCCGCCGGCCGGTCGGCCGACGGGGCCCCGATGCGAAAGCGGACTTTACTGGGCCAATTCGGCGGCGCGCGCCGCCACCACGTCGTCGGCGGTCTTGCCCGAGATTTCCTGCAAGTGGTCGAACTCGGCGGCGAAGAAGCCGACGCCCAGCGTCAGCGAACGCAGCTCGTTGATGAGATCGACCGTTTCCGCTTGCGGGATCTGCGCCACCACCTCGTCCCAGCCCTTCCAGCCGGGCTTGGAATCGAAGCCCAGCAGCTGGCCGCGCCGGCTGCTGACCAGGCGCTGCACCTTCGACGTGAAGTCGGTGGGCACCGAGATGACGACCTTGAAGACCGGCTCGAGCAGCACCGGCCCGCACTTCGGCATGCCTTCGCGCATGCCCAGGCTGGCCGCCGCCCGGAACGCCATGTCGGAGCTGTCCACCGCGTGGAACTGGCCGTCGGTCAGGGTCACCTGCAGATCGACCACCTGGAAACCCAGCGGGCCGCGGCTCAGATAGTCGCGCACCCCGATCTCGACCGAGGGGATGTACTGCTTGGGCACGACGCCGCCGGTGATCGAATCGGTGAACACGAAACCCGAGCCGCGCGGCAGCGGCTTGATGTCCAGATGGACGTCGCCGAACTGGCCGTGGCCGCCGCTCTGCTTCTTGTGGCGGGCGTGCTGCGACACCGGCTTCCTGATGGTTTCCTTGTAGGGAACCTGCGGCCGCTTCGAATTGGCGGTCAGCCCGAAACGGTTCTTCAGGCGGTCCATGATGATCTGCAGGTGCTGATCGCCCATGCCCGAGAGGACCAGTTCGCCGGTGTCGGCGCTGACCGCAAAGCTGAGCGACGGGTCCTCGTCGACAAGCTTGGTCAAGGCCCCCGGCAGCTTCACCTCGTCGGCCCGGTGCTCGGCCCTGACCGCCAGGGAATAGAGCGGCTTCAACGCCTGCGGCCAGTCCTCGAACTTCTGCCCGCCCGAGGGCGACAGCATGTCGCCGGTCGCGGCAGAATCCATGCGCGCGAAGGCGACGACGTCGCCGGCCACCGCCTTGGGCTGCTTTTCCTGCTTCTGGCCGACGAGCTTGATGATGCCGCTGGGCCGTTCGCCGTTGAGCGTCACCCCCTCGGCGATCTCGCCGCGCAGCACGCGGGCCATCGACAGCTTGCCGGTATGCGAGGCGTGCAGGGTCTTGAACACCAGGGCGGCCGGCTCGCCGGCCGGTTCGACGCCCAGCCTGGCCGCCGCCTTCTCGATACCCGGCGCCTCGTGGCGCAGGATCTTGAGCAGCCGGGTGATGCCGTTGTCATGCTCGGCGGCGCCGAACAGCACGGGGACGACGTGGTCGTCCTGCAGGGCATGGGTGGCGTTCTCGAAGATGTTCTCGGGCGGTGGCACGTTCTCCTCGAGCAGGGCTTCCAGCAGCTTGTCGTCGAAGTCGGCGAGCGACTCCAGCAGCTTGGTGCGGGCCTCCGCCAGCCAGCCCTTCACCGACTCCGGAACCGGGATTTCCGTCGAATGGCCCCCGGTTACCCATTTGTAGGCGCGCTGGCTCACCAGGTCGACCAGCCCGGTCACCGCGTCGCCTTCCTGGATGGGAATCTCGCGCAGGATCAGCGGCTTTTCGGAAAGGCCCTGGAGCGTTTCGATGGTGGCGCGGACGTTGCCCGCCTGGGTGTCCATCTTGTTGAGGAAGATGACGTGCGGAATTCCGCGGTCGTTGATGAACTTCATGAGCGGCGCCAGGGTCAGCACCTTCTCGACGCCGGCTTCGCAGACCACGATCGCGACGTCGGCGACCATCAGGGCGTCATAGGCTTCCTGCGCCAGCTCGACCGATCCGGGGCAATCGATGATGGTCCAGGGCTCGCCCAGGTAACTGAGGCTGGCCACCGACAACTCGGTGCTCATCTGGCGGGTGCGGGCTTCGGGCGACGCGTCGCCGACCGTGTTGCCGTCGCGGATGGAGCCTTTGCGGCCGATCACGCCGGCGGTGGCGAGCAGGCTCTCCAGAACGGAGGTCTTGCCACTGAGATACGGGCCGACAAGCGCCGCACAACGAGGTCCGGATGGTGCTTTTTGCGTCACGAAGGCCTCCCTGAAGAACAGCGGATTTTAATTGCGACCTTGAGGGCGGACAGACGCAACCGCCCGAGCCATCGAGGTTAATGCCCCCGTCCCGCGATGCAAGGAAAAAAGGAAATCGCCGGGGCGACCGGCGGC
This sequence comes from Shumkonia mesophila, assembly GCF_026163695.1. Lineage (NCBI taxonomy): Bacteria > Pseudomonadati > Pseudomonadota > Alphaproteobacteria > Rhodospirillales > Shumkoniaceae > Shumkonia > Shumkonia mesophila. The sequence continues at coordinate 148,771 of NZ_JAOTID010000001.1, forward strand.
CCGTTCCGGCGGCCATCCGACGCCGCGCCATAAAAAGGCGACCGTCATGACGAGGATCGTCCATTGACAGGGGTCGGACTCTCTTCGAATACTGTGCCACCCGTCGCCGTAGGGTACCGGGCTCCCTGGTCCAGCGAGAAGGAATCGCCCCGTGCGCAAGGTCGTCACCCGCATACTGGCCGCCAGCGCGGCCGTCATGGTCATGGCGTCCCCCGCCTACCCGGCGGAGGAGAAGGTCCTCAACGTCTACAATTGGAGCGACTACATCGCCCCCGACACCCTGGAGAGGTTCGAGAAAGAGACGGGCATCAAGGTCAACTACGACGTCTACGACTCCAACGAGATCCTCGAAGCCAAGCTGATGGCGGGGAACTCGGGCTACGACGTGGTCTTCCCGTCGGCCAGCCCCTTCCTGGCCCGCCAGATCCAGGCCGGCATCTACCGGCCGCTCGACATGGCGAAGCTGCCGAACCGCGCCAACCTCGACGCTACCTCGATGGCGACGCTGGCCAAGAGCGACCCCGGCAACAAGTACGCGGTGCCCTACATGATCGCCGGCACCGGCATCGGCGTGAACACAGCCAAGGTCAAGGCGCTGGCCCCCGACGCCCCGCTCGACAGCTGGGCGCTCATCACCGATCCCAAGTGGACCGGCCTGCTGAAGGCCTGCGGCGTGACGTTCCTCGACGACGCCACCGAGGTGCTGTCGGCCGCCTTCGTCATGCTTGGCCTCGACCCGGCGACCGAGAAGTCGGCCGATATCGACGCCGCCGTCGCCTATCTCTCGAAGGTGCGCCAGGACCTCAAGTACATCCACTCGTCCTCCTACATCAACGACCTCGCCAACGGCGACATCTGCGTCGCCCACGGTTACGGCGGCGACCTGGTGCAGGCCCGCGACCGCGCCAAGGAGGCGGCCAAGGGCGTCGACATCCTGGTGTTCTTCCCCAAGGAAGGCACCCAGGTCGTGATGGACGTGATGGCGGTACCGGCCGACGCGCGCCATCCCGAGAACGCCCACGCCTTCATCAACTTCATGATGCGGCCCGACGTCGTCGGGCCGATCACCGACGAGGTCGGCTACGCCAACGCCATCGACGGGGCGGAAAAGTTCGTCAGCCCCGAGCGGCTGGCCGATCCGGCGATCTATCCGCCGAAGGCGGTGCGCGAGCGCTTCTTCGTGGTGCCCGCCAAGAGCCAGGCCTACGAGCGGGCCCGTACCCGCGCCTGGACCCGCTTCAAGACGGGCACATGAGCGGCCTATCGGTGGCCACGCGATCGACAAAGGGGGGCGCTCGGCATGCTTAGGCCGGCCGAGCGCAACGCCCCCAGCAGTCCCCGGTTCGAGCCGTGGACCCAGCCGGGCAACACGCCCTTCATCCGCGTGCAGGGGGTGTCGAAGGCGTTCGGCGGCGAGCCGGCGGTGACGGGCGCCAACCTCGACATCTACAAGGGCGAGCTGTTCTCGCTGCTCGGCGGCTCGGGCTGCGGCAAGACCACCCTGCTGCGTCTGATCGCCGGCTTCGAGGCGCCCGACGACGGGCGCATCCTGATCGACGGCATCGACATGGCCGGGGTGCCGCCCTACGAGCGGCCGGTCAACATGGTGTTCCAGTCCTACGCGCTGTTTCCCCACATGTCGGTGGAGCGCAACATCGCCTTCGGACTGCGCCAGGAACGCATGCCCCGCAAGGAGATGAACGAGCGGGTCCATCAGGTGCTCGACCTGCTGCACCTGACGCCGATGGCCGGCCGCCGCCCCCATCAGTTGTCCGGCGGCCAGCGCCAGCGCGTCGCCCTGGCCCGGGCCCTGGTCAAGCATCCCAAGGTGCTGCTGCTCGACGAGCCGCTGGCCGCACTCGACAAGAAGCTGCGCGAGAACACCCAGTTCGAGCTGGTCAACATCCAGGAGCGCGTCGGCATCACCTTCATCCTGGTCACCCACGACCAGGAGGAGGCGATGACCATGTCGACGCGCATCGGCATCATGAACGAGGGCTACATCGAGCAGGTGGGCACGCCGCGCGAGATCTACGAGTTTCCCGGTACCCGCTTCGTCGCCGACTTCATCGGCGCCGCCAACATGTTCGGCGGCGTGATCCTGCACCTGGACGAGCAGGGCGCGACGATCCAGGCTCCCGACATCGAAACCGATGTCGAGGTGGCGCACGCCGGGGCCGGCGTCGCCGGCATGCCGGTCACCGTGATGGTCCGCCCCGAGAAGGTGCGTATTTCGAAGACGGTGCCGAAGAATCAGGACACCAACCGGACGGAGGGCACGGTGGTCGAGATCGGCTATCTCGGCGACATGTCGATCTTCCACGTCAGGCTCGACAGCGGCAAGGTGGTGCAGGCCTCGCAGCTCAACCTGCACCAGGACGCCGAACAGAAGATCACCTGGGAAGACCGCGTCTACCTGTCGTGGCACCCGTCCAACGCGGTGATGCTGACCCTATGAAGATGAATGGCCTCGTCGCGCGCATCCCGGGCAGGCCGGACCGCTGGAGGGAACGCTGGGGACAGCGATTGGTGGCCGCCTTCCCGATGGGCTGGCTGCTGGTGTTCTTCCTGGCACCCTTCCTGTTCGTGCTGAAGATCGCCTTCTCGGAAAACAGGCTCGGCATTCCGCCCTATCAGCCGCTGTTCGAATGGGTCGACGGGGCGGTGCTGCAGCTTCAGCTCAACCTCGCCAACTTCGGCTTCTTCCTCGAAGACCCGCTCTATGCCGCCGCCTACCTCAGCTCGCTCAAGATGGCGGCTATCTCCACGCTGATCTGCCTGATGATCGGCTATCCGATGGCCTACGGCATCACCAAGGTGCGCCAGCCGTGGCGCAACGTCCTTCTGATGCTGGTCATCCTGCCGTTCTGGACGTCGTTCCTGATCCGCGTCTACGCCTGGATCGGCATCCTCAAGAACGAGGGGCTGCTCAACAACTTTCTCATCTGGGCGGGCGTCATCGACCAGCCGCTGCCCATGCTGCATTCCCCCTTCGCCGTCTACGTCGGCATCGTTTATTCGTACCTCCCGTTCATGATCCTGCCGCTCTACGCGACGCTCGAGCGCATGGACCTGACGCTGCGCGAGGCGGCCCAGGACCTGGGCTGCCGGCCCTGGGAGGTGATGCTCAAGATCACCCTGCCGCTGTCCCTGCCCGGCATCATCGCCGGCTCGATGCTGGTGTTCATCCCGGCGGCCGGCGAGTTCGTCATCCCCGACCTCCTGGGCGGCTCCAACGTGCTGATGATCGGCAAGGTCCTGTGGAACGAGTTCTTCCTCAACCGCGACTGGCCGCTGGCCTCGGCCGTCGCCGTGGTGATGCTGGTCCTGCTGGTGGTGCCCTTCATGCTGTTCCAGCACTATCAGGCCCGCCAGGACGAGGGGGACGCCGCATGACCTCCACCTTCCGCTCCTGGCGCCTGTTCACCGTGCTGGCCTTCGGCTACGCCTTCCTCTACGGGCCGATCTTCCTGCTCGTCATCTATTCGTTCAACGAATCGAAGCTGGTCACCGTGTGGTCGGGCTTTTCCGTCAAGTGGTACGGCGAGCTTTTGCATAACGAGAAACTGCTGGAGGCGGCATGGCTCAGCCTGAAGATCGCCTTCGTCTCGGCGACGCTGGCCACCATCTTCGGCACCATGGCCGCCCTGGTGCTCGACCGCTTCGGGCGGTTCCGCGGCCGCACGCTGCTCTCCGGCATGATCGCCGCGCCCCTGGTGATGCCGGAAGTGATCACCGGGCTGGCCATGCTGCTGCTGTTCGTGGCGCTCGAAACGATGATCGGCTGGCCGGACGGGCGCGGCCAGACCACCATCACCATCGCCCACGTCACGTTCTCGATGGCCTTCGTCGCCATCGTCGTGCAATCGCGGCTACGCCACATGGACCGCTCGCTGGAAGAGGCGGCCCAGGACCTGGGCGCGCGGCCGCTCAAGGTGTTCTTCGTCATCACGCTGCCGATCATCGCGCCGTCGCTGGTGGCCGGCTGGCTGCTGGGGTTCACGCTGTCGCTCGACGACCTGGTGATCGCCAGCTTCGTCTCCGGGCCCGGCTCGACCACGCTGCCGATGGTGGTCTTTTCCAGCGTGCGCCTTGGCGTCAGCCCGCAGATCAATGCGCTGGCCACCGTCATCATCGTCACCGTGGCCGTCATCATCACGCTCGCCGGCCGGCTGATGACGCTCAAGGACGACGGGCGCAAGCCCAAGCGGTCCTGACCCGCGAAACGTCCTCGCTTTCCAACTCTCGCAACTTGCGGTATTCTCCTTTTGCGTGATCATGGTGGGGTGGTCTCTCGACCTACGCGATTGCCGAGAGACGATGGCCGAAGTGAAACGGGCCGGCAAGGCTCTTCCGGCATATGTTCGCCTAGCCATCGCAACGGGAGCGGCAAGTCCTCGGAGAGAGTGATGCGGATGCGCGGTACGCGTGGACGACGCCCGTTCCTGTTCAGCGTGCCGTTGTCTGTCAGCATCTTCACCATTCTGGCCTCGGCCGTGGCTCTCGTCGCTGGCGCCCTTACGATCTACGGATTCATGGCCGCCCGCAGCGCCGTGCGCGATATCGGCGGCGACCTTCTGGACAGCGCCAGCGCCCGCATCCTTACCGAGATCCGGCGCGCCGTCGAACCCGCGCTGGGGTACGCGAAACTCGCCGCCCTGCTGCCGGATATCGGAACCCTGCCGGATCTCCAGCCCCATCCGTCCAGCGGATACTTGCGGGAGGCGCTGAAGACCTATCCGTCGCTCTATTCCGCCTACATGGGCTTCAGCGACGGGCGGTTCTACCAGATCATCGCCATGGACGCTGAACAGGGACGCGCCCGTGAAATCCACGGGGCGCCGCCCGAGACGGCCTTCCTGCAGCGCGCCGTCCTGCCCAGGGCCGACGGCCGGCCGATGGAGCTATGGGGCTTCCTCGACGCCGACGGCCGCCTGCTCGGTTCCCGCGCCCTGCCGCAGGACGCTTTCGATCCGCGCCAGCGCCCGTGGTATGCGGCAGCCGTCGAGACCGACGAGCCCGTCATCACGCCGGTCTACGTTTTCGCCAGTCTCGGACTGCCCGGCCTGACGGTGGCGCGGCGGTTCGATGCCGCCGTCCCGGGCGTCTTCGGGGTCGACCTGACCGTCGGCGACCTGTCGTCCTTTCTCGAGCGCCTGCGCGTCACTCCGAATACCCGGCTGGCCGTCATCGCCGGCGACGGCACGGTGGTCGCCATGCCGGGGCTGGCCGTGACCATGGCTGAGCGCCGGAAGGGCGGCATCCTCTCGCCTGCCTTGAAGGTGGGCGATATCGCCGATCCCGCTCTGGCCGAGGCGGCGCGACGCTGGACGGAGGGGAAGGGAGCCGGGCTGATGGAGGTTGCCGGAGAGCGCTTCCTGCTCGATGTCCATCGCATCGCCGATGGCGGCTGGTTCGACCTCAGCGTCGTAATCGCCACTCCCGAGGCGGATTTCGTGAAGCCGCTGGTGCGCATGCGCGATCGCAGCCTTTTCTTTTCGGGACTGATTCTCGCCGCGGCGTTGCCGATCGCCTTTTTCGTCGCCCGCCGGATGGCGCGGGCGCTAACGCACATGGCCGGGGACGCCGATCACATTCGCCGGTTGAACCTAGACGAGCGGCCAGAGGCTTCCTCCTTCGTCCGCGAGATCCAGAAACTGGCGACGGCGATGACCATGATGAAGGCCTCGCTGCGCACCTTCGGCCTTTACGTGCCCAAGGCGCTTGTCGGACAGATCATCCAGGCCGGCGGCAGCGTCGCCTTGGGTGGGGCGCGGCACGAGGTGACCCTGATGTTCACCGACGTGACCGATTTCACCACCTTGGCCGAACACACCCCGCCCGAGGAGCTGTTGACCCGTACGTCCGGGCTGTTCGAGGAAATCGACGCCGCCATCGGCCGCCACAAGGGCATTGTCGACAAGTTCATCGGCGACGCCGTCATGGCGATCTGGAACGTGCCGCAGCCGGTGGACGGCCATGCCCGTCTTGCCTGTCTGGCCGCCCTGGAGGCCAACCAGCGCCTCGCCGTCTTCAACGCCGATTTGTCCGCCAAGGGCTTGCCGCCCATGATCACCCGCTTCGGCATCCATACGGGGATCGCCGTCGTCGGCAACGTCGGCTCCTCCGACCGCATGAACTACACGGCCGTCGGCTCCACCGTAAACATGGCGGCGCGGTTGGAGGGGCTGAACAAGGTGTTCGGCACCCGCATCCTGGTTTCGAGAAGCACCGCCGCCAGGGCCGGCGGCGATTTCGTGTTCCGCTGGCTCGACACCGTGATTCCGAAGGGCGCCAGCGAGCCCCTGGATGTCTTCGCCCTTTGCGGCCTCTTGCCGAAAGCCGCCGCGGCCGCAGGATTGACCGGCATAGCCCCCGACGAGATCGATTTCGTCCGTCGCTGGAACGAGGCCCAGGCCCTGCTGCGGCGATCCCGGAATTGGGCCGCCGCCGCCGCCGCCTTCGCCGAATTGGCCGCCGCGCGGCCGGACGACATCAACGCCGCCGCCGCCCGGGAAACCGCCGCCGGGCTGGTTGGCCACCCCGTCGATGCCTGGAGCGGCGTCAGGACCATGAGCGAGAAATGATCGACCGCCGCACCCTGCTCGCCCGCCTCGCAGCCGCGCCGTTCCTCGCCGGCCGGCCGCGCCCGGCCTCCGCCGACACCCCGCTGGCGCTGTGGACGAGCGAAATCGAACCGGCGCGGCTGCGCGTGATCGAATACATCGCGACCGCCTACGGCGCATGGGCGGGAGTCCCACCCGTCACGGTCGTTTCCATTCCCGAAGAAAAGATCGTCGCCTCCGTCGCCGCCGCCCATCGCGCAGGCCACTCGCCGGACCTCGTGAATACGGGCGGCGACCTTCTGCTGGCGCTTTGCGAGACCGGCTGCCTCGACAGCGACGTCGCCGCTGCCTTCATCGCCGACATCGGCGGCTTCTTCGCCGGGCCGGTCATCGCCCTGAGGTCGTCGGCCGGTTTCCAGGCCGGCATTCCCTTTCACGGCTGGCCGCAGGTGTTGTGGTATCGCCACGACATGTTCGCCACGGCCGGACTGCCCGAGCCCGGCAACATCCCCGACCTCGTAGCAGCGGCGAAGGCCCTGCACGAGGGCCCGCGAGGCCGGATCGGCGTCGTCTGCGGCACCGACGGCGGCCTCTATACGCAACAGGTTTTCGCCCAGATGGTGCGGGCCGAGAGTGGCAGCCTGTTCGCTGCCGATGGAACCCCAACCCTGGACGATGCCTCCGTGCACCGGACCCTGGCGTCATATGCCGCCATGGCCGTCTATGGGCCGCCCGGAGTGGTGAACTGGCGGGCCCGCGACTGGTATATCCAGGGCCGCGCCGCCATGATGTTCTATTCCAGCCTCATCATGGACGATCTCGCCATCGCCGGCATCGCCCGCGATTCCCTACGTGGCGACCGCTTTGCCGGGCTGGGCGGCGCCGCATTCGACCCCGAGCTGGTTCGCCGGACGAAACTGGTGACCGCATTCGCACCGACCGGGGCTTCCTATTCGGCGATCAACGGCCTCGGCGTGCCACGCGGTCTGGACGGCCGGCGCCGCACTGCGGTCTACGACTTCCTGCGGTTCCTTTTCCGGCCCGACAGTTACGTGGTGTGGCTCCACATGGCGCCGGGCGGCATGCTCCCCGTGCGCCGGGACATTGCCGGAACAGATGCCTTCCTGCGCGATCCCCTGGGCGTGTTCCGCCGGTTCGGCCGTGACCAGGTAAGCCGTCTGGCCGACTCCCTGACCCATCCGGGGTCGTTCACCCAGTGGCACGGCACGACGGTACCCAACGCGGCGACAGTACACGCGGACGGGCTCGTCGGGCGCATGGTCGCCAGGGTGGTCGCGGGAGCGGCGAGCCCGGCCAACAGCGCGCGGGCCGCCCAGGCCGAGGCGGAAGCCCTTCTTCTCCGGGGCTGACGCAATGGCACCGCCCTCAAAAACAAGGGGGATGGCCGACGGCCATCCCCTCGTTCACTTTAAGAGTACTGACGATCAATCCTAGCGGAGCGCCCCGCAGGCCCGCTGGATGCGCTGGCAGGCCTGCTCCAGCACTTCGGTGGCGGTGGCGTACGAGATGCGGAAGTAGGGTTCCAGCCCGAACGCCGCGCCCTGCACGGCGGCGACGCCCTCGGCCTCCAGCAGGTAGGTCACGAAGTCCTCGTCGTTCTTGATGACCTTGCCGTCGGGCGTCGTCTTGCCGATACAGCCCTCGCACGACGGGTAGACATAAAACGCCCCCTCGGGGTTCGGGCAGAACAGGCCCTTGGCCTGGTTCAGCATCGAAACGACGAGGTCGCGGCGCTGCTTGAAGATGGCGTTGTTCTTGGCGATGAAATCGTGCGGGCCGTTGAGCGCCGCCACCGCCGCCGCCTGCGAGACCGAGCTGGTGTGGGTCGTGCTCTGCGACTGCACCTTGTCCATCGCCTTGATGAGGGCGACCGAGCCGGCCGCCCAGCCGACGCGCCAGCCGGTCATGCAATAGGCCTTCGAGGCACCGTTCAAGGTCAGCGTGCGCTCGTAGAGCTTGGGCTCGATCTGGGCGATGGTGCTGAACTTGAAGTCGTCGTAGACGATGTGCTCGTACATGTCGTCGGTCATGATCCAGACGTGCGGATGCTTGAGCAGCACGTCAGCCAATCCCCGCAATTCCTTCGCCGTGTAGCCGGCGCCGGTCGGGTTCGACGGCGAGTTGAGGACCAGCCATTTGGTCTTCGGCGTGATCGCCCGGTCCAACGCCTCGGGGGTGAGCTTGTAGTTCTGCTCCTTCGGGCAGGCGATGAAGACGGGCGTGCCCTCGCACATCAGCGCGATGTCGGGGTACGACACCCAGTAAGGGGCGGGGATGATCACCTCGTCGCCGGCATCCAGCGTGGCGATGAAGGCGTTGAAGATGGTCTGCTTGCCGCCGCAGCCGACGGTGATCTGCTCGGGCTTGTAGTCGAGCCCGTTGTTGCGCTTGAAGGCCGCACTGATCGCCTTGCGCAGTTCCGGGGTGCCGCTGACGGCGGTGTATTTGGTTTCGCCGCGATCGATCGCCGCCTTGGCGGCCGCCTTGATGTGGTCGGGGGTATCGAAATCGGGTTCGCCGGCGCCCAGGCCGATGACGTCGCGCCCGGCGGCTTTGAGCTCGCGCGCCTTCGTCGCGACCGCGATGGTCGGAGAGGGCTTAATACGGGACAGACGGCTGGCGATAAAAGACATGATCTGATCCATCATTTCCAAGGGTGATCGCGAACCCGAACACTACGATGGGGCCTATTGCGAAGCAACGGGGAAACACCGGGATTTGGGCATCCGGACGCACGCGCGGGCGCCGGCTGGGGTGGCGCCGTTGACAGGACGCCTTCCAGGGTCCACATGGTGGGCGCGGAAGGAGCCGAACCGTGCGCGCCAGCCCCGACGATTTTCCCCTGTTCAATCCCCCCCGCCGCCCGCCGGCAACGGGCGGGCAGCCGTTCAAGCTGGTCAGCGATTTCGAACCGGCCGGCGACCAGCCGCGCGCCATCGAGGCGCTGCTCGAGGGAATGAACGCCGGCGAGGCCAACCAGGTGCTGCTGGGCGTCACCGGCTCGGGCAAGACCTTCACCATGGCCCACGTCATCGCCCGCACTCAGCGCCCGGCCCTGGTGCTGGCCCCCAACAAGACGCTGGCCGCCCAACTCTACGGCGAGATGAAGGCGTTCTTCCCGGAGAACGCGGTCGAGTACTTCGTCTCCTACTACGACTACTACCAGCCCGAAGCCTATGTGCCGCGCACCGACACCTACATCGAGAAGGACGCGGCCATCAACGAACAGATCGACCGCATGCGCCACGCGGCGACGCGCTCGCTGCTGGAACGCACCGACGTCATCATCGTCGCCTCGGTGTCCTGCATCTACGGCATCGGCTCGGTCGAAACCTATTCGCAGATGGTCGTCGAGCTGACGGCCGGCACCGCGCTCGACGTGCGCGACCTGATGAAGCGCCTCATCGAACTGCAGTACCGGCGCAACGACACCGACTTCCACCGCGGCACCTTTCGGGTGCGCGGCGACGTGCTGGAGATCTTCCCGTCGCACTACGAGGACCGCGCCTGGCGGCTGTCCTTCTTCGGCGACGAACTGGAAAGCATCTGGGAGATCGACCCCCTGACCGGCGAGCGGACCGGCACGCTGGAATCGATTGTCGTCTATCCCAACAGCCACTACGTGACGCCGCGCCCCACCCTTTTGCAGGCCATCCCGGCCATTCGCAAGGAACTCAAGCAACAGGTCGACACCTTCGTCGCCGAGGGCAAGCTGCTGGAAGCCCAGCGCATCCAGGAGCGCACCACCTTCGACCTGGAGATGCTGGAGACCCAGGGCTTCTGCTCGGGCATCGAGAACTATTCCCGCTATCTCACCGGGCGCAATCCCGGCGAGCCGCCGCCGACCTTGTTCGAATACCTGCCGGAGAACGCGCTGCTGATGGTCGACGAAAGCCACGTCACGGTGCCGCAGCTGGGCGGCATGTTCCGCGGCGACTTCAACCGCAAATCGACGTTGGCCGATTTCGGCTTCCGGCTGCCCTCCTGCATCGACAACCGGCCGCTGCGCTTCGAGGAATGGAACCGCATGCGGCCGCAGACGGTGTTCGTCTCGGCCACGCCGGGCCCGTGGGAACTGACGCAGACCGGCGGCGTCTTCGTCGACCAGGTGGTGCGCCCGACCGGACTGATCGACCCCTCGTGCGAGATCCGCCCGGTGGAAAGCCAAGTAGACGACCTGCTGGCCGAGGCCAAGGCCTGCGCGGCCAAGGGCCAGCGCGTCCTGGTCACCACGCTGACCAAGCGCATGGCCGAGGACCTGACCGAGTACCTGCACGACCACGGAGTGCGGGTGCGCTACATGCATTCCGACATCGACACCCTGGAGCGCATCGAGATCATCCGCGACCTGCGGCTAGGGGCGTTTGACGTGCTGGTCGGCATCAACCTGCTGCGCGAGGGCCTCGACATTCCGGAATGCGCGCTGGTCTGCATCCTGGACGCCGACAAGGAGGGTTTTCTTCGCTCCAAGACCAGCTTGGTGCAGACCATCGGCCGCGCCTCGCGCAATCTCGACGGCCGGGTCATCCTCTATGCCGACCACATGACCGAATCGCTGAAATACGCGCTCGACGAGACCAACCGGCGCCGCGAGCGCCAGAAGGCCTACAACCTCGAGCACAACATCACCCCGGCCTCGGTCCGTCACGGCATCTCCGACGTTCTCGATTCCGTCTACGAGCACGACCACTTCACCGTCGATACCGGCGTCTCCGGCGACAAGCACCTGGTCGGCCACAACCTGCGCGGCCACATGGTCGAGCTGGAAAAGCGCATGAAGGCCGCCGCCGCCGAGCTGGAGTTCGAGGAGGCGGCCCGCCTGCGCGACGAGATCCGCCGGCTGGAGGCCATCGACCTCGGCCTGGATAAGGCCGGCACCGCGCCCAGGGCCGCCGCCGCGGCCGGCTGGAAGCCCGGCAAGGGCGCCGGCAAGGCCAAGAGCCAGCGCCGCCGGCCGCACTGAGACGCGGAAGATTCACCACAGAGGCAAAGAGACACAGCGACTGTCTTGGATTTCAAGCGCTGTGCCCTCTGTGGTTCCCCTTCTCTGTCCTTCCCTAGACGCCGCGGCCCTTGGACAGCTTATCCGCCAGTCTTGTCGGCTCGGGCAGGCGGAAGCGCGGCGCGCAGGCCAGCACCCATTCGACCGCCGCTTCCAGGCTGATCCGGTGGCCGATCGAGACGTAGAGCGGCCTCACGCCCGTTCGCGTGCGCAGGACCACACCGATCACCTCGCCGCGGTGCAGGAGCGGCGTTCGCGACCCCCGGGCCGACCCCGGCTCGTCATGCTCTCCGCACAGCCGCGACTTGGCCGCCCCGATGGTGGGAATGCCGGTGAGCAGGCCCACATGGCTGGCGATGCCGATGCGGCGCGGATGGGCCATCCCCTGTCCGTCGACCATCAGAAGGTCAGGCGACGTCTTCAGGGATTCAAGCAGTGCCAGCACGGCCGGCGCCTCGCGAAAGGTCAGCAGCCCCGGCACGTAAGGAAAGCGCGTCGGCTGTTCGAGCACGGCGGTTTCCAGCACCGCAAGGTCGGGAAAGGAGACGACCGCGACCGCCGCCCGGGTGACGTCGCCGCCTCCGGGAAAGGCGACATCGACGCCGGCGATCCGGCAGACCTTCGCCGGCTGGCCAACCGTCTCGATGAGCGGCGCCAGCCGTTTCTGGAGGGCGATGGCTTCAGCGGCCGTTGCCGGCCAGGGATGGGAAATGGCGCTCACGGTGCGAGCTTGCCGGCGCCGACGGCACCCCGTCAAGCGATTGACGCCCTTCGCTCGGCGATAGGAAAACCGCGCGTCAGGCGTTAAAATGGCGGCGGCCTCAACCGGGGAGCGCACCGAGACGCCATGGACGTGATCATTTCCCTGCTGCAGCAGATGAGCGTCTACCTGGTGGTGGCCTATCTGTTCAGCAAGACGCCGATCCTGAAATCGCTGTTCGCCGTGTCCATGCGGCTGCCGCCCAAGGCCACCATCTACGTCGTCTTTTCGGGCTTCTGCATCCTCGGCACCTATTTCGGGCTGGAGCTGCTGGACGCCATCGTCAACACCCGGGCCATCGGCGCCGTGTTGGGCGGCCTGCTGGGCGGCCCGGTGATCGGCTTGCTGGTCGGTTTCACCGGCGGCCTGCACCGCTATACTCTGGGCGGCTTCACCGACCTCGCCTGCGGGCTGTCGACCACGGCGGAGGGGCTGCTGGGTGGTCTGGCGTGCCTGTACCTGCGCCGGCGCGGTCGGGTGAACGCACTGTTCAACCCGTGGACCGCCTTCGCCGTGACGCTGGTCGCCGAAGGTGTGCAGATGGGCATCATCCTGCTGGTCGCCCAGCCGTTCGAGCGGGCCCTCGCCCTGGTCGAAGTCATTGCGGCACCGATGATCCTGGCCAATTCGGCGGGGGCGGCGCTCTTCATGAGCATGATCCGCGACCAGCGCGACATGTTCGAGAAGTACAGCCAGCTTTCCTCGGCCAAGGCGCTGCGCATCGCCGAACGGGCGGTGGGCATCACGCTCGAAGGCCTGACCCCGGCCACGGCCGAACGGATCGCGCGCATCGTCTATGAGGAGACCGGCGTCGGCGCCGTGGCGATGACCGATCGCGAGAAGATCCTGGCCTTCGTCGGCATCGGGGCCGACCACCACACGCCGGGTGCCCCCCTGATGTCGGAACATTCCAAGCGAGCCATCGAGACCGGCGAAGTGGTGTTCGCCGACGGCATCGAGACCAAGTACGCGTGCTCGCTGTCGGCCACCTGCAAGCTGGGTTCCTCGCTGGTCGTGCCCATCCGCTCGGACACCGAAGTGATCGGCACGATCAAGCTTTACGAGCCCAAGAAGAAGTTCTTCCTCAACATCAACCGCACCCTCGGCGAAGGCATCGCCAGCCTGCTGTCCAACCAGATCCTGGCCGGCCGTTTCGAGCAGCAGAAGAACCTGCTGGTGAAATCCGAACTCAAGCTGATCCAGGCGCAGATCAATCCGCACTTCCTGTTCAACGCGCTCAACACGGTCGGCGCCATCATCCGTACCGATCCCGGCGAGGCCCGCGAGCTGCTGGTGCATCTGTCCAACTTCTTTCGCAAGAACCTGAAGCGCGCCAGCGATCTGGCGACCTTGAGGGAGGAGCTGGACCACGTGAATTCCTACCTGCGCATCCAGACGGCCCGTTTCGCCGACCGCCTGAAGGTCGAGATCGACATCGACCCGGCCTTGCTGGAAATGCGGCTGCCCACGTTTACCCTGCAGCCGCTGGTCGAGAACGCCATCCAGCACGGCATTTCCGATGTCCTGGAGGAAGGGCGCATCACCATCCGCGCCCACGCCTCGGGTGGCGAGGTGATCCTGCTGGTCGAGGACAACGCCGGCGCCTATAGCGAAGCCGAGGCCACCCCCGGCGGATTGGGCATGGGCATCGTCGACAAGCGGATCAAGAACCTCTATGGCGAAAGCTTCGGGGTTAAGGTCGAATGTAAGGGCGGCGAATGGACGCGGGTGTGGATCAGGCTGCCCCGCCAGGAGTTGGCGGCGGCATGATCCGGGCCCTGATCGTCGACGACGAACACCATGCCCGCGAGGAGATCGCGCTTCTGTGCGCCCAGCACGCCGACGTCGAAGTGGTCGGTTCGTGCGGCAACGCCATCGAGGCACTGCGGCTGATCAACCGCCAGAAGCCGGACCTGGTCTTTCTCGACATCCAGATGCCGCGCATCAGCGGCATCGAACTGATCGGCATGCTGGACGCCGAGACCATGCCGCGCATCGTCTTCGTCACCGCCTACGACGAGTACGCGGTCGCCGCCTTCGAGGAGAACGCCTTCGACTACCTGCTGAAGCCGCTGGAAAGCCGCCGCTTCGCCAAGACGCTGGCCCGCATCCGCAAGGCCGACGGCGGCCGGCAGTCGCTCAAGGGCCTGGAGATCCCGGAATTCACCCAGATCCCCTGCTTTACCGGCAACCGCATTCGTCTCGTCAAGCTGGCCGATGTCGAATACGTCTGCTGCGATCTTACGGGCGTGCACGTGGTGACGGCCGACGGCGAGGCCTACACCGACATGACGCTGTCGGCACTGGAGGAAAAGACCGACCTGGTGCGCTGCCACCGCCAATGCCTGGTCCGCCTGGACATGGTCCGCGAGATCAAGCTGCTCGACAACGGATTGGGCGAGATCCTGACCCGCAGCGGCAAGACGGTGGGGGTCAGCCGCCGGCACCTGCGCGAACTGAAGGAACGTATCGGCCTGCGCTGAGGGCCCCTCCCCATCATCCCATGAAAGAGGCCCCCGGGAGCGATCCCGGGGGCCTCTTCTGCGATGCGCCGCGCTTGGTTCAGGGCGGAACGGCGGGCGCGTGGGAGCGGTTGGCTTTTTTGCCGTTATTCCGCGCCCACTTCCTTGAGAGTCGGTTTGTGGAAGACGACGAAGAACGCCACCAGGGCGATCACCGCCGCGCCGATGCCGATGGCGTTGGCCCACGTGTACGGCAGGCTGAAGCCGATCTTTTCGGCGGCGATATAGGTAAACGTCACCGCCGTCATGAAGGTCGCCGGCACCGTGCAGATCCAGTGCAGCTTGCCGGCCTTGATCAGGTAGGCGGCGCCGGCCCACAGGACGATGGCGGCCAAGGTCTGGTTGGCCCAGCCGAAGTAGCGCCAGATCACGGCAAAATCGGCCTGGGAAAGGATCGCCCCGATGACGAACAGCGGCACCGCGACCATCAGCCGCTTGGCGACGGGGCCCTGCGGCAGCTTGATGTACTCGGCGACGGTCA
The DNA here is from genome assembly GCF_026163695.1 of Shumkonia mesophila. Classification (NCBI taxonomy): domain Bacteria; kingdom Pseudomonadati; phylum Pseudomonadota; class Alphaproteobacteria; order Rhodospirillales; family Shumkoniaceae; genus Shumkonia; species Shumkonia mesophila. Next base: position 164,123 of record NZ_JAOTID010000001.1, read on the forward strand.
GCCGGGCGGAACGGAACGCCGTGTCGCCCGAGGTGATCGGCAGGACGACGACGCCCAAGATGGCGAGGATCGATCCGACGCCGCCGCCAAGCAGCGTGTTGGAAATATCCATCACCACGCCCGAGGGTGACCCCTTGGCGATGGCGGCGGCGAGTTCCGGGGCGCCGTTGTAGAACGACAGGCCCAGCGTGCACCAGATCAGGCCGACGATGCCTTCGCCGATCATCGCCCCGTAGAACACCATGCGGCCGTGCTTCTCGGACCGGATGCAGCGCGCCATCATCGGCGACTGCGTGGCGTGGAAGCCCGAGATGGCGCCGCAGGCGATGGTGATGAACATCAACGGCCAGATCGGCAGGTTCTTCGGATGAGTATTTGTGAGCGACAGCCCGTCCGACAGCAGGTCGTGGTGCGGCGAAATGACCAGCGCGATCGTGAGGCCGATCGACATGAAGAGGAGCAGCGCGCCGAAGAACGGATAGAGGCGGCCGATCAGCTTGTCGATTGGCAGGATGGTAGCGCAGAAATAGTAGCCGAAGATGATGACCACCCAGGCCCACAGCGGCATGCCGGTCATTTTGGCCAGCAGCATCCCGGGGCCGGTGACGAAGACGACGCCGACCAGGACGAGCAGGATGACCGAGAAGTAGTTCATGAACTGGCGCCAGAAAGCGCCGAGCTCGTAGCCCACCACGTTGGGAATGCTCTCGCCGTTGTGGCGCATCGACAGCATGCCGGAAAAATAGTCATGCACCGCGCCGGCGAAGATGGAGCCGGCGACGATCCACAGCAATGCCGACGGGCCGTAGAGCGCGCCCAGGATCGGGCCGAACACCGGGCCGAGGCCGGCGATGTTCAGAAGCTGAATCAGGTAGATCTTCTTGGTCGACATCGGCACGTAGTCGACGCCGTCGGCCATCGCCACCGCCGGCGCCACGCGGTTCGGATCGGAGCCGAAGACGCGGTCAACGAACGACCCGTAGATGACGTACCCCAAAATCAACAAGCCGACGCAGATCAGAAACAACAACATCGGACGCCTCCTTGGCAAACCCCCTCTATGCGGGTTGACGGAACCCGTTATGCCGGCAGCCTAGTCGGCGTCTTCACTTATTAAAGGGGGCTCCGGGCTGGCGGTCGAAGGCGGGGCCCGAACGGTCGCCCTTTCTTCGCGAGCGGCTCGCAACATTCCCGCGACTCACAAAAACGCGCCGGTCCCGAAGGCCTGGTCGTCGCGCCGGCGGATCAGTTCAACAACCCAGTCACGCGCGGCAGCCAGAGGGCGAGGCCGGGAAAGGCGAGGACCAGGGTTATGCCAAGCACTTGGAGCAGCACGAAGGGCACGATGCCGCGATAGAGGTGCGTCATGTCGAGCGGGGCCGGCAGGATGCCGCGCATGCAAAACAGCGTGAAGCCGAAGGGCGGCGTCAGGAACGAGGTTTGCAGGTTGACCGCCAGCAGGATGACGAACCAACTCAGGAAGACGAAGGGCCCGCCCGGGCCGACGTGGGCCGAGAAGTCGAGGCCCTGGAACAGCGGCCCGAATACGGGAAGCATGATCAGGCTGATCTCGATCCAGTCGTCCGGCCTTTGGCCGTGGATTTTCTTGGGAATCCGCCCTGGTCCCTCTCCCCCTTCCCCGCACGCGGGTCGCATGCTCCGCGGATGCGCGTCTCCCTTGACAGGAAACGCCGAACGAGTATTTTAAGTTGTGAAAAACTACTGTCAATCATCTCTCAAAGTATGAAAAACCTGTTGGATCAAAGCCGTACCGACGGTTCCGCGACCCACCAATCGCTCGGACGCGGCCTGCGCATCCTCGAGGCGGTATCCGCGCGCGGCGGCGTCAGCAGCCTGGTCGACATCTCCCGGCGGACCGGGCTGCACCGTTCGACCACCCATCACCTTCTGCAAGCCCTCGTCGGCATGGGCTACCTGCACCAGGATCCGTCGTCGCGCGGCTACGAGCCGGCGGCCCGGCTGTTCCGCCTGACGGGGCGCACCTGGACGCCCGAGCAGCTGGGCGAGATCGCCCAGCCCTATGTCGCCGAGCTGACCCGGCGCAGCGAGGAGGGATCGAGCCTCGCCGCCTACCACGACGGCGGCATCACCATCGTCGCCAAGCGCGACCCCGACAGTCCGGTGCGGGTGGTGCAGGATCTCGGCACCCGGCGCGCCATCCATGCCACGGCGGTGGGAAAGGCGATCTTGGCCTGGCTGCCGGCGCCGGAGCAGGCCGGCTATCTGAAGGGCGCTCCGTTCGAGCGGTTCACGCCGCGCACCCTCATCGAGCGGGCGGCGCTGGAGGCCGATATCAAGCGTATCCGCGCCACCGGCTGCGCCATCGATGACGAGGAGCACATCGAGGGCATCCGCTGCGTCGCGGCGCCGGTGTTCGGCTATTCCGGCCACGTCGTGGCCTCGCTGTGCGCGCTCGGCCCCAAAAGCCGCATGACGCGCCGCAAGCTGCGCGACCTCAGGGCTCCCCTGTTCGCCCTCGCCCACGCCCTCTCCGAGCGCCTGGGCTGGGAGCCCGGCGAGGGAGTCGACTGATCCCGGCTGGGAGCCGGAAACATTCTGTTACCATTTTCCGGGTCCCCCGACACACGCGACCGCTTACAATGGCCCCAGCGCCGTCAACGGCGATGCCGAACCGTTTCCAACGGCAAGAGCAAGGGGAGGAAGCCCATGGCGCGATCGCCGCTCCGCCAGTATTCGGCCGTGACCGTCTTTTTCGGATTCCTGGCCCTCGCCCTGTCGGGGCTGGTCATGCTGCTGACGCCCGGTGGCGGCGGCCAGCGGGGGTTCGGGCGAACGGTGGGCTTCCTGGGAATCAGCCGCCATGACTGGCAGGAATTTCACGAAATCGCCGGCATCGTCTTCCTGATCGCCGCCCTCGTCCACCTGGCCTGCAACTGGCGCGCCCTCATGCGCCACCTCGGGCGGGGAGGGGCGACCTCCCGCCTCGCGTCCAAGGACGAGTCCCTGCGGTAAGGGTCAGTGGGCGCCGGTGGCGACGGCCAGGGCTTCGGCCACGGCCAGTTCGGCCTCGGCGGCGGCCACGTCCTCGTCGCTTCCCTGGGCGCGGGTCAGGGCATCGCGCGCCCTGCTCAGCCGCTCGGCGGCGGCGGCGTCATCGATGTCCTCCACCGCCTGGGCCTCGTCGGCCAGCACGGTGAAACGGTCCTCGGCGACCTCGGCGAAGCCGCCGGCCACGAAGATGCGCGACGTGATCTTGTCGCCCTGGTAGATGTCGACGACGCCCGGACGCAGGGTCGAGAGCAGCGGCGCATGGCCCGGCAGCACGCCGAAATTGCCGTCGCCGCCCGGCACCACCACCAGATCGGCCTCCTCGGCGGCCAACACCCGCTCGGGCGTCACCAGTTCGAATTGCACCCGTCCGGCCATGATCCTGGGCTCCCTTCGCCGCCGCTTACGCGGCCTCGGCGGCCATCTTCTTGGCCTTGGCCACCGCGTCCTCGATGGTGCCGACCATGTAGAAGGCGGCCTCGGGCAGGTGGTCGTAATCGCCGGCGATGATCCCCTTGAAGCCCTTGATGGTGTCTTCCAGGTTGACGAAGACGCCGGGGAAACCGGTGAACACCTCGGCGACGTGGAAGGGCTGCGAGAGGAAACGCTGGATCTTGCGGGCGCGGGCCACCGTCTGCTTGTCCTCCTCCGACAGTTCGTCCATGCCGAGGATGGCGATGATGTCCTGCAGCGACTTGTAGGTCTGCAGGATCCGCTGCACCTCGCGGGCGGTGTCGTAGTGTTCCTTGCCGACGACGCGCGGATCGAGCACGCGCGAGGTCGAATCGAGCGGGTCGACCGCCGGGTAGATGCCGAGCTCGGAGATTGCGCGGCTCAGCACCGTGGTGGCGTCGAGGTGGGCGAACGAAGCGGCCGGCGCCGGGTCGGTCAGGTCGTCGGCCGGCACGTAGATGGCCTGTACCGAGGTGACCGAGCCCTTCTTGGTCGAGGTGATGCGTTCCTGCAGCGTGCCCATGTCGGTGGCCAGCGTCGGCTGATAGCCGACGGCCGACGGGATGCGGCCCAGCAGCGCCGACACCTCGGAACCCGCCTGGGTGAACCGGAAGATGTTGTCGACGAAGAAGAGCACGTCCTGGCCCTCCTCGTCGCGGAAGTATTCGGCCAGCGTCAGGCCGGACAGGCCGACCCGGGCGCGGGCGCCCGGCGGTTCGTTCATCTGGCCATAGACCAGCGCCGCCTTCGAATTCTTGCCCTCGATGTCGATGACCCCCGATTCCATCATCTCGTGGTAGAGGTCGTTGCCCTCGCGGGTCCGCTCGCCGACGCCGGCGAACACCGAATAGCCGCCGTGCGCCTTGGCGATGTTGTTGATCAGTTCCATGATGACGACGGTCTTGCCGACGCCGGCGCCGCCGAACAGCCCAACCTTGCCGCCCTTGGGATAGGGTTCGATGAGGTCGATGACCTTGATGCCGGTGGTCAGGATCTCGGTTTCCGTCGACTGTTCGACGAACAGCGGGGCCGGCCGGTGGATGGGATAGCGCTGCTTGGTATTCACCGGGCCGCGCATATCGACCGGGTCGCCGACCACGTTGATGATGCGCCCCAGCGTCTCGGGCCCGACCGGCACCGTGATCGGCCCGCCGGTATCGACCACTTCCTGGCCGCGCACCAGACCGTCGGTGGTGTCCATGGCCACGGCGCGCACCACGTGCTCGCCCAGGTGCTGGGCGATTTCGAGGACCAGCCGGTTGCCGTGGTTGTCGACGTGGAGCGCGGTAAGCATCTCGGGAAGCTCGCCGGCGAAATGCACGTCGACCACGGCGCCCATGACCTGGGTGATGGTCCCGACGTTGTTCTTTTTCATGGCTCGGACTCCTGCTCGACAGTCCCGGCCACCGGCCCTAGATGGCTTCGGCGCCGGAAATGATCTCGATCAATTCCTTGGTAATGACGGCCTGGCGCGTGCGGTTGTAGGTCAGCGTCAGGGCATCGATCATCTCGCCCGCGTTGCGGGTGGCGTTGTCCATGGCGGTCATCCGCGCGCCCTGCTCGGAGGCGTAGCTTTCAGTCAGCGCGTGGTAGAGCTGCACGGCGAGGTTGCGCGGCACCAGGAGATCGAGGATTTCCTCCTCGCTGGGCTCCAGGATGTACATGGCGCGCGGACCGCCGGCCGTCTTGGCGGCGGCGTCCTCTTCGGGCGCTCCCGCCGCGAAGGGAACGATGCGGCGCACCGTCACGTGCTGGGTCATCGCCGACTGGAAGCGGTTATAGACCAGCGTGCAGGCGTCGAACTCCTCCCGGGCGAACATCGCGGCCAGGCGCGCCGCGAGGGTGCTTGCCGTCTCGAAGCGCACGACGTTGCGGGTCAACCCCTCGACGGTGTCGACGATGGCGTCGCGGAACTGGCCGCGCAGGGCGTCGCGGCCCTTCTTGCCCAGGCACAGGATCTTGACCGTCTTGCCCACGGACCGGAGTTCGCGAACCCTGCGGCGCGTCTCGCGCACGACGCTGCCGTTGAAGCCGCCGCACAGGCCGCGGTCGGCGGTGACGGCGACGATCAGGTGGGTCTCGTCCTTGCCGCTGCCGGCCAGCAGTGGCGGCACCGGCGCCCCCTCCGGCAGGCTCCCCACGAATTCGCCAAGCATGCGGGTCATGCGCTCGACGTAGGGCCGCGAATCCTCAACCGCCATCTGCGCGCGGCGCAGCTTGGAGGCCGCCACCATCTTCATGGCCGACGTGATCTTCTGCGTCGAGCGGACGCTATGGATGCGGATTCTCAGATCCTTGAGATTGGGCATCGATCCTGCCTTTGCGCCGTCGCGGCCCCTGTTCCCCCGGCCTTACGAAAAGCTCTTGGCGAAGTTGCCGATGAAGTCGTCCAGCCTCTTGGCCGTCTCGTCGGAAAGCGCCTTCTCGGTACGGATGGTCTTGAGGATGTCGGTGCCGGTGGCGCGCACCGATTCGAGCAGCGCCGCCTCGAAGCGGGTGACGTCGCCGACGGCGATCTTGTCCAGGAACCCCTTCACGCCGGCGTAGATGGACACCACTTGGTCTTCCACCGGCATCGGCACGAACTGCCCCTGCTTCAAGATCTCGGTCAGCCGGGCGCCGCGTTCGAGCAACCGTTGGGTCGAGGCGTCGAGGTCCGAGGCGAACTGCGCGAAGGCCGCCATCTCGCGGTACTGCGCCAGCTCCAGCTTGATCGAGCCGGCCACCTTCTTCATCGCCTTGCTCTGGGCCGCCGAGCCGACGCGGCTGACCGAGATGCCGACGTTCAGCGCCGGGCGGATGCCCTTGTAGAACAGTTCGGTTTCCAGGAACATCTGGCCGTCGGTGATCGAGATCACGTTGGTCGGGATGTAGGCCGAGACGTCGCCGGCCTGGGTCTCGATGACGGGGAGCGCGGTCAGCGAGCCGCCGCCGTTCTCGTCGTTCATCTTGGCGGCGCGTTCCAGCAGGCGCGAATGCAGGTAGAAGACGTCGCCCGGATAGGCCTCGCGCCCCGGCGGGCGGCGCAGCAGCAGCGACATCTGGCGATAGGCCACGGCATGTTTCGACAGGTCGTCATAGAAGATGACGGCATGCATGCCGTTGTCGCGGAAGAATTCGCCCATGGTGCAGCCGGCATAGGGGGCCAGGAACTGCAGGGGCGCCGGCTCCGAGGCGGTGGCGGCGACGACGATGGTGTAGTCCATCGCGCCGTATTCCTCGAGCACCTTGACGATCTGGGCCACCGTCGAGCGTTTCTGGCCGATGGCGACATAGATGCAATAAAGCTTGCCCTTCTCGTCGGTCGCCGCCTCGTTGATGCGCTTCTGGTTGATGATGGTGTCCAGGATCACCGCGGTCTTGCCGGTCTGGCGGTCGCCGATGATCAGCTCGCGCTGGCCGCGGCCGATCGGGATCAGGGCGTCGATGGCCTTGATGCCGGTCTGCATCGGCTCGTGCACCGAGCGGCGCGGAATGATGCCCGGCGCCTTGACGTCGACCACCCGGCGTTCGTCGGAAACAATGGCGCCCTTGCCGTCGATGGGCTGGCCCAGGGCGTCGACCACGCGGCCCAGCAGGCCCTTGCCGACCTCCACATCGACGATGGCGCCGGTGCGCTTGACGACGTCGCCTTCCTTGATGGTGCGGTCGTCTCCGAAGATAACGACGCCGACGTTGTCGGCCTCCAGGTTGAGGGCCATTCCCTTGATGCCGCCCGGAAACTCGACCATCTCGCCGGCCTGCACCTTGTCGAGGCCGTAAATGCGGGCAATGCCGTCACCGACGGTGAGCACCCGTCCGACCTCGGCGACCTCGGCCTCGGTATCGAAATTGGCGATCTGTTCCTTGAGAATGGCGGAGATTTCCGCGGGACGGATGTCCATCACCCAATTCCCTTCATGGTAAGGCGTAGCTGTTGAAGTTTGGTGCGAAGCGAGCTGTCGACCATGCGCGAGCCGACCTTGACGACGAGTCCGCCCAGCAGGGCCGGATCGATCCGCCGGGAGAGAACGATATCGCCGCCCACCGCCTTCTTGAGGGCGGCGCGAAGACCTTCGGTCTGCGTCTCGGTCAGTTCGCGGGCCGACACCACCTCGGCGGCGGTTTCGCCGCGCGCCATGGCAAGCTGGGCCAGAAAGGTATCGATCACCGACGGCACGGCAGCCAGCCGCCGGTTGCGGGCGAGCACGCCAAGGAAGCGGCGGGTCAGGTCGTTAAGGCCGGCCCGGCCGGCCAGCGCCGCGATGGCCTTGCCCTGGTCGTCGCGGCCCACCACCGGCGAGCGGAGAAGCCTGCGCAGGTCTTCCGACCCGGCGATCAACTGGCGCACCTGCCGAAGGTCGTTCGCAATGACGTCGAGCCGCCCGTCGGCCGCGGCCAATTCGTAAAGCGCCATCGCATAACGATCGGCTACGCCCGCCGTACTTGAACTTTCGGCAGCCACTAGTTGTTTCCCCGGACTGTTTTCCCAGTCGTCATCGTGTCACGAAGGCCGTCGCCCCCCAGAGCAACCCAACGCCTCCATATGGCAAACTCGCCCATTTTGGCATTTGGCCGCGGTTGATCTAGCATACCCATGGTGGAGGTGCAAGGCGATGGCGCATCGAATATGCGACGAGATGGAAGTCCCCGGTAGATAGGTGCGCCGGTGCCGATGACAACCCCGCCGACGGCCGGGCTTGGCACTTTTTTCAACCCGATCCGGGCACGCCCGACGCGCCTATTCCGACTTTGCGATCCGATGGTATGCTGCCGGCCGTCATAGAAACAGGCCGGCTACCCGGCCTCACCGGAAGGACTCGTTGACCGTGACCAATCGCCACGAACGCCGCAAGCAGACGAAAGGAACAAAAGCCAGTGGCGCGGCGACATCCGCCGCGGTGGCCGAGCGGATCGGTAACGTCGTCGCCCTGCTGCGATCCGGCCAGATCGACCACGCCGAACGGCTGTGCCACGAGGCGCTGCGCATCGATCGGCGACATCCCGACGCCCACCATCTTCTCGGCTTCATCGCCTTGCAGCGTGGCGACGCCGATGGCGCGGTGGCGTGCGTCCGTCGCGCCATCGCCGTCGCTCCCGATTTCGTCGAGGCCCACAACACCCTGGGCGCCGCCTTCGCGCATCTCGGCCGCCACGCCGACGCGGTGGAGTCATACAAGCGCTCGCTCCGCCTGCGGCCGGACTACCCGCCGACGCTCGGCAACCTGGGCATCGCCCTCGTCGAACTCGACCGGTTCGACGAGGCGGAGGCGGCGCACCGCCGGGCCGTCGAGTTGGACCCGGCGGCGCCGGTCGCCCACACCAACCTCGGCAATACCCTGCGCGCGGCGGGACGCCTGGAAGAGGCCGCGGCGGCCCATCGCCAAGCCATCGCCCTCGACCCCCGCTCCGCGGCCGGCCACAACAACCTGGCACTCGTGCTCCACGAACTGGAACGGCTGGAGGAGGCCGAGGCGGCGTTCCGCCAGACCCTCGCCCTGCAACCGAACCATTCCCGGGCATGGAGCAACCTGGGCACCCTCCTTTACGACCAGCAGCGCTTTGACGAGGCGGCGGACGCCCACCGGCGGGCCATCGGCCTCGACCCCCGGTACGCCGAGGCGCGAAGCAACCTGGGGCTCGCGCTGCAGGCGCTTGGCAATATGACCGGCGCCGCCAACGCCTATCGCGAAGCCATCGCCATCGACCCGCGTTTCGCCTCCTCGGCGCTGAACCTGGGCATCGTTCTTCGTCACGGCGAAACCGAGGTCGTCGTCGCCGCGCTGGAACAAGCCATTCGGGCCGAACCGACCAATGTCACCATCCTTTACAACCTCGGGCTGATGTTGCATTGGCTCGGCCGGCTGACGGACGCCGTGACCTACTATCGCCAAGCCGTCGCCGTTGATCCTTCGAACGCCAACGCCTGGTCCGGCCTGGCGGAGGTTTCGCTGTGGAGCGGGCGGTTGGAGGAGTCGATGGCCAGCCATCTGCGGGCTACCGAACTGGCCCCCGAAATTCCGGCCATGCTGTCCGCCCGGCTGATTTCCCTGCAGTACGGACCCGGCGTCACCGCCGCGGCACTGCTTCGCGAGCACCGGATCTGGGACACGCGGTTCGGCCGCGTCCCGGTGCCCGTCCCGACCAACCGCCGGGACCCCGAAAAACCCCTGCGGGTGGGGTTCGTCTCCGCCGATTTCGCCCGCCACCCCGTCGGCTTCTTTGTCCTCAAGCTGCTGGAAAATCATGATTCCAGGGCGTTCATCGCCGTCGGCTACAGCGTCGATCGCAGCCCCGACGCCATCACCGAGCGGCTTCAGGCGGCAGCCGACGAATGGCACGAAATCCGCAACGAGACGGACGCCGGCCTCTTCGAGCGCATCCGGTCCGACGGCATCGACATCCTGTTCGACATGGCCGGGCACACCAGCCAAAACCGGCTGTCCTGCTTCGCTTGCAAGCCGGCCCCCATCCAGATCAGCTGGGCCGGCTACGTCGGCACCACCGGTCTCACCGCCATGGACTACCTGCTGGCGGACCGCCATCACGTGCCGGCCGGCGAGGAGGCCCACTACGGCGAGCGGGTACTGCGGATGCCCAACGGTTACATCTGCTACGCGCCGCCGGACGACGCACCCGACGTCGCGCCGCCTCCCTCCAAAGCCAACGGCTTCGTCACCTTCGGCTGCTTCAACAACCCGGCCAAGATCAACGACCCCCTGCTCGACGCCTGGGCGGAGATCCTGGGAAGGCTGCCGGGATCGAGGCTGTTCCTCAAGTATCAGGAAATGGACGATCCCATTACCCGCCAACGGGTCATCGAGCGGCTGGAGGAGCACCGCATCGAGAGCGCGCGCCTGACTTTCGAGGCGCGCTCTCCCCACACCGAGCTGCTGGCAGCCTATGGCCGGGTCGATGTCGCGCTCGACACCTTCCCCTACGCGGGCGGTCTCACCACCTGCGAGGCGCTGTGGATGGGGGTTCCGGTCGTCACCGTCACCGGTGCTACCTTCGCCGGCCGTCATTCGACCAGCCACCTTTCCAACGTCGGCCTCACCGAAACCATCGCCGCCGACGTGCCGGGATACGTCGCCACCGCCGTCAGCCTGGCCAACGACCTGGATCGTCTGGCCGACCTGCGGGCCACTCTGCGCGAACGGATGGCGGCCTCGCCGCTGTGCGACGGACCGCGCTTCGCCCGCGACTTCGAGGCCGTCATGCGCGGTATCTGGCAGACGTACTGTGCGGAAGGCCGGCCGGAAACCGCTTAAAGGAAGCTGTAAGGATCGATGTCGACCGTCACCCGGGCGCCGCCCGGCACCTTGACGCCGGCCAGCCAGCGGCGCACGTAGGCCTGAAGGTTGACCGTCTTTTCCGCCTTGACCAGGAAGCGCCGGCGGTGGCGGCCGCGCAGCAGGGCCAGCGGCGCCGGGGCCGGGCCCAGCACCTCGACGCCGGACTGGCGGGGCGCGGCGCGCGCCAGTTCGCGGGCCAGGGCGTCGACGCGGTCCTCGTCGGCGTCGGCCAGGATGAGGGCGGCCAGCCGGCCGAAGGGCGGCATGCCGGCGGCCCTTCTTGCCTCGGACTCGGCGGCGAAGAAGCGGTCGCGTTCGCCCGCCGCCAGCGCCGCGATCACCGGGTGGCCGGGAACGTAGGTCTGCACCACCACGTGGCCGGGGTCGACGCCGCGCCCGGCCCGGCCGGCCACCTGGTAGAGAAGCTGGTAGGTGCGCTCGGCGGCACGCAGATCGCCGCCGGAGAGGCCGAGATCGGCATCGACGACCCCGACCAGGGTGAGCAGCGGAAAATGATAGCCCTTGGCAACGATCTGGGTGCCGACGATGACGTCGACCTCGTGGGCCTCGATGGCGCGGATCAGCGCCTCGGCGGCACCGGGGCCGGTCAAGGTGTCGCTGGCCGCCACCGCCCGGCGCACCCCGGGGAAGAGGGCGTCCACCTCCTCGGCCAGGCGCTCGACGCCGGGGCCGCAGGCGACCAGGCTGTCCGGCGCCGCGCAGGACGGGCAGAGGGCCGGCGCCGTGGCGAAATAGCCGCAGTGATGGCATTGCAGGCGCGGCGTCCCGTTGCGGTAGCGGTGCTCGACCAGCCAGGCGGTGCAGCGCGGGCACTGGAAGCGATGCCCGCAGCGCCGGCAGAGGGTCAAGGGCGCGTAGCCGCGGCGGTTGAGGAACAGCATGGCCTGGCCGCCGGCCGCGAGCGTGGCGGCCATCGCTTGGCGCAGCTCGGCCGACAGCCAGCGGTCGGCCGGCAGCGTCTGGGCACGCATGTCGACGACGGAAATTGTGGGCAGGCTGGCCCCGGCGTGGCGGTTGGGCAGATGGACGCCCCCATAGCGGCCGACCTCGATGTTGGAAAGCGTCTCCAGCGACGGCGTCGCCGACACCGGCACCACCGGGATGTCGCCCAAGCGGGCCCGCACCACCGCCATGTCCCGCGCGTTGTAGACGACGCCATCCTCCTGCTTGAAGGCGGCGTCGTGCTCTTCGTCGATGACGATGAGACCGAGCTCGGGATAGGGCAGGAAAAGGGCCGAGCGCGCGCCCACCACGACGCGCGCCTCGCCCGTCGCCACCGCCCGCCAGGTGGCGCGCCGCCGCGCCGGCGAGAGTTCCGAGTGCCATTCGGCCGGGGCCACCCCGAAACGGGCCGTAAAACGTCCCAGCCACTGGGCGGTGAGCGCGATTTCCGGCAGCAGCACCAGGGCCTGGCGGCCGCGGGCCAGGGCCTCGGCCACCGCCTCGAAGTAGACCTCGGTCTTGCCCGAGCCGGGCACGCCGTCGAGCACGGTTACCGAAAAGCCGCCCTCGGCGACGCGGCGGCGCAGTTCGGCGGCGGCCGGGCCCTGGTCGGCCGACAGGTCGGGCCCGGGCCGGGCCCAGTCGGGCACCGCGAAGGTGGGCGCCGGCGGCAGCTCGACCCGCTCGATGACGCCGGCCGCCACCAGCCCGGCCAGCACCGACGGGCCGACCCCGGCCTCGCGGGCCAGTTCGGCGGCGGCGCGCGCCGGCCCCTCGGCCAGCAGGTTGACGACTCGCCGCCGGGCGCGGGTGAAGCGCACCTCGGGGGCGTGCGGCGCCATGCCATAGCCGACCACCTGGGCCGGCGGCGTCAGGGCGTCGGGCACGCTCATCGCCATGCGCAGCACGGCGCCTTGCGCCGACACCGTATAGCGGGCCACCCAGTCGACAAAGGCGCGACTGACCTCGGGCAGCGGCGGCGCGTCGAGTCGGCCCGCCACGTCCTTGAGGCGGGCTTCCTCGATGCCGCCCGCCGCCTCGCCCCACACCACGCCGACGCGCGGACGTCCGCCCAGCGGCACCGAGACGAAATCGCCCGCCGCCGCCGCCAAGTGGGGCGGCAGTCGGTAGTCGTAGGGCCCAGCCAGCGGCAGCGGCAGCAGAACGCTGATCCGCCGCGCCGCACCGGGCGAACTGGCGCCAGGAATCGGCATGGGCTACACTCTAGCGGCGACGGGCCGGACGGCCCAGGGGGAATGAGGGAGAAGCGATGAGCGCGTTCGTCGACCGGGGGCCGGCATGAGCGAGCAAGCCAAGCCGAGCAGGGCCAAGGACGGGCAGGCGCCTACCGGCGACGGACCCGGGGCCGGCGACGTCGCCCGCTACCTGCAGGGCAATCCGGATTTCTTCCTCGGCCGCGAGGCGCTGCTGGAAGCGATGACGCCGCCCAAGCGCTGGACCGGCGACGCCGTCGTCGACATGCAGAAATACGTGCTGGATCGCCTGCGCGGCGAGCTCGACGCCTTGCGCCGCGACGCGCTGGAGGTCATCGAGACCAGCCGCGGCAACATGTCGAGCCAGGCTCGCGTGCACGCCGCCGTGCTGGCGCTGATCGAGGCGCCCGATTTCGACGGCCTCGCCCACGTCATCGCCGACGACCTGCCGCTGCTGCTCGACGTCGACGTTGCCACGCTGGGCTTCGAGCCGGCCGGCAAGGCGGCGCCGATGCCGCCCGCCGCCCCGCTGCGCGAGTTCAAGCCGGGCACGGTCGAGGCGCTGTTCGGGCTCGACCGCCAGGTGATCCTGCTGGGCGAGGTCGGCGACGACGGCACCATCTTCGGCGCCGCCGCCGGCTTGGTGCGCTCGGCCGCGCTGGCCCGCTTACGGTCCGGGCCGACGACGCCGACCGGCATCCTGGCGCTGGGATCGCGCGACAAAACCTTCCAGCCCGGCCAGGGTACCGAACTGGTGGTCTTCCTGGCCCGCGTGGTGGAGACCTGCATCCTGCGATGCCTGGAAAAGCCGGACTGATCCGTTTTCCCGCCGAACCGGCGGTGGTCGCGGCCATCGAGGCGTGGCGGTCCTGGCTTGCCGATGAACGCCGCGCCTCGCCGCACACGCTGGATGCCTATGGCCGCGACATGGCGGCCTTCCTCGCCTTCGTCGCCGGACACCTGGGCTTCCCGCCCGGCCTGCGCGATCTGGAAACGTTCGGCGCCGCCGATTTCCGCGGCTGGCTGGCCCGGCGCGCCGGCGACGGCCTGTCTCGCGCCTCGACCGCGCGGGCCATGTCCACCGTGCGCGGCTTCTTCCGCTTCATGGACCGCCGCGGCGGCCTGCACAACCCGGCGCTGGCCGTGGTGCGCACCCCGAGGCTGGCCAAGTCGGTGCCCAAGGCGCTGGAGGTGGCCGACGCCCTGGAAACCGTGCAGGCGGTCGCCGGCTTTTCCGACCAACCCTGGATCGCCCGGCGCGACGTCGCCGTGCTGACGCTGCTCTACGGCTGCGGGCTTCGCATCGGCGAGGCCCTGTCGCTCAATCGCGGACAGGCCCCGGCGGGCGACACCCTGATCGTCACCGGCAAGGGCAACAAGCAGCGCCTGGTGCCGGTGCTGCCGGTGGTGAGGGAGGCCATCGACGCCTATCTCACCGCCTGTCCCTATGGGTTGGAGGCCGAGGACCCGCTGTTCGTCGGCGCCCGGGGCAAGCGCCTGACGGCGCGCGTCGTACAGCTTCGCATGCGGGACGTGCGCCTGATGCTGGGCCTGCCGGAAACGGCGACGCCGCACGCGCTCCGCCACAGCTTCGCCACCCACCTGCTGGCCGGCGGCGGCGATTTGCGCACCATCCAGGAACTGCTGGGCCACGCCTCGCTGTCGACTACCCAGCGCTACACCGATGTCGACTCGGCCCGCCTGATGGCCGTCTACGCCGCCGCCCATCCGCGCGCCAAGGGCTGATCAGGACACCTTCTGCCGCCCGAGGATGGCCAGGGCCAGCGGGCCCAGGGCGGCCACCGCGCCCATGGCCAGGAAGGCCAGGCCCCAGGAGGTGGGCGACAGTCCTCCGCCCGAGGCGTCCAAGACCATCCCGAACACCAGCGGCCCGAAGGAAGAGCCGATGAAGCCCAGGCAGGCGTGCACCGCCATGGTGGCGCCGCGATGGCCGGGCGGCGCCACGGCGACGACGCCGGCGGTGATCGAGGCCGAATCGCCGGTGACGGTGGCGCCGTACAGAAGGCACAGCACGACCAGCGGCGGGAACGGAAGGACGGCCGCGAAGCCCAGCACGGCGGCGATGGCGGCGGAGGCCAGCATGACGGCGGCGATGATCTTGATGCGGCCGGCCCGCACGGCGGCCTCGTTGCCGAGCACGCTGGCCGGCATGCCGATCAGGGTGAAGACGGTGGCGATCAGGGTCGCGCTCCAGCCCGGGCCGCCGCCGGGGTTGACGCCCTGGGCGAAGACCAGGAAGACGACGATCCACGAGCGCGCCGCGAACAGCTCGAAATTGTGCACCGTGTAGGCCAGCACATAACCCATGGCCGGCTTGCAGGCGAGCACCGGGCGGAAATCCAAAAGCCGGCTCTGCGGCGCAGCCAAGCCGGCCGGATCGTCGGCCGGCACGCCCCAGGCGACAAGGCCGGTGGCCAGCAGCGGCCCCAGGGCGCAAAGCCCGAACGCCCAGCGCCAATCGAGCCACCCGGCCAGGAAGCCGGCGATCAGGAAGGACAGCGACCAGCCGATCGAGAAGTGCGAGGCATAGAAGGCGACGCCCCGGCTCTGGGCCCGGCCCGTCAGCCGGTCGCCCAGGATCTTCATGCCCGGCATGTAGGTGCCGGCCAGTCCGATGCCGGCGACGAAACGCAGCATCAGGGCCGACCAGAAACCGTCGGCCCAGAACGCGAAGCCGAGGCCGGCCAGCACGGTCAAGACCATGGAAATGAGGTAGATGCGCTTGGGCGCCACCCGGTCGGTGAGCGTGACCAGCACCGGCACCGCCGTCACATAGCCGCCGAAGAAGACGCCATTGAGCCAGCCGCCGTCCGTCTTGGTGAGCGTCCACAGGTCGAGGAAGCCGGGCAGCAGGGCGGCGAAGGTGGCGAAGCCCGCCATGCCGAGGACTTCGGCCAGGCAGAGGGTGACCGTGAGGCGTACCGGATGGGAAGGCGCAACCATGGCGGAATTGTTACCACCGCGTGACAGCCCTGTCGCCGGGAGAAAGCGGCGGGAACGTGCTCGTTTTTGTCGTCATGTCCGGACTTGTTCCGGTATCAGCGATTTTCGAGCGGTTTGGGGTACGATGGAGGCCAACGCGTTTTTCTTCCGTCATTGCCCGGCTCCGCCCGGGCAATCCAGCCGTCGGACTGGATACCCCGGACTTGCGCCGGGGTATGACGGTGAAACAGGCGAGCCACCGCCTCCCGCGAGGCCGCCCGAGCGTGTAGAATCGGGCCATGACCGACAAGCCGATCCACGTCTTCGCCGAGACCGTCGAGGCCGAGGCCCTGGCCCAGTTCGAAAGCGCCATGGCCGAGCCCTATGCCGTGCAGGGCGCCCTGATGCCCGACGCCCACACCGGCTACTCCCTTCCCATCGGCGCCGCGGTGGCGACCGAGGGCGTCGTGCTGCCGGCGTGGGTCGGCTACGACATCGGCTGCGGCATGTGCGCGGTGCCGACCACCTTCGCGCGGGCCGACGTGACGCGGGCCGCCAAGGCCATCTTCGATCGGATCTACCGCGACATCCCGGTCGGCTTCGAGCACAACAAAAAGGCCGTCGACTGGGAACCGCCGTCCGGCATCGAGCCGACGCCCTTCGTCAGAGACCTTCTCGACCGTCGAGCCCGCCAGGAAATCGGCTCGCTGGGCGGCGGCAACCATTTCATCGAGGTGGGCGTGGACGAGGGGGAAAGGGTATGGATCGTCATCCACTCGGGCTCGCGCAACATCGGCCACAAGACGGCATCTTATTACATGCGTCAGGCCTCGACGCTGCACACCGGCGAGGACCGGCCGCGCGAGGGTCATTACGGATTCGAAACGGGCTCGGAATGGGGCGCCCGCTACATAGCCGACATGGCCTTCTGCCTCGCGTTCGCGCTGGCCAACCGCCGCGAGATGATGGCCCGCGTGGTCGCCGCCATCGGCCGCCACGCCGATGGAGACGCCGACTGGCCGGCGCTCATCAACCGCACCCACAACCACGCCGAATTGAAGGACGGCCGGTGGATCCATCGCAAGGGCGCCACCCACGCCGAGGCCGGCATGATGGGCGTCATCCCCGGCAACATGCGCGACGGCTCGTTCATCGTCGAGGGCAAGGGCAACCCCGACGCCCTGTGGTCGAGTTCGCACGGCGCCGGACGCGTGCTCGGCCGCAACCAGGCGAAACGAACACTCAGGCTGGAGGACTTTCAGCGGACGATGATGGGCATCCAGGCGCGGGTGAAGCCGGCAACGCTGGACGAGAGCCCGGCCGCCTACAAAGACATCTTCGAGGTGATGCGCCAGCAGGAACCGCTGGTGACGGTCAGGCACCACATCCGCCCGCTGATCAACATCAAGGGGTGAGGGCCGGCTCGCCTTCGAGGTTCGCCGCGTAAACCTGCCGCCGCCGCCAGGCCCACGCCCAGACCAGCAGGCACAACAGGGCGCCGCCGGCCACCGGCAGGCGCAGGCCGACGGTTTCGGCGAGACCGCCGATGATCAGCGCCCCCACCGAGGGCGTCGCCCGCGCCGCCGTGCCGTAGAGGCTGATGACGCGGCCGCGCAATCGGGGCTCGACCGCCGACTGGATGAGGGTCTGGTTGCCGATGCCGAGCACGATGAGGGCGAAGCCCAGCGCCGCCGCCAGCGGCAGGGCCAGCCACAGGGCGTCGGTGGCGGCGAAGGCCAGCAGGGCCAGCGAGGCCGCCCCCATGGCGCCGAGCGTCACCGCGGTCATCCCCGTGGTGCCGCCGCGGCGGCCCGCCAGGAGCAGCCCGCCGCCGACCGCGCCCAGGCCAAGCGCGCTCATCAGCGAGGCCAGCGTTTCCGGGCCGCCCTGGAACACCTGCGCCGCGAAGCCGGGGAAGAGGTCGATCAGCGGGCGCGCGAAGAAGGCGGTGGAGAACAGCACGACCATCTGCATGCGGATACCGGGATGGGTGGCGATGTAGCGCATGCCTTCCAAAGTCTCGGCCGTGAACGAGGTGCCAAGCTGCGCGCGCGGCGCCACCGGCACGGCAAGCCGCTGCAAGGCCAGCGTGAAGAGGAAGAACAAGACCCAGGCGGCGACGAAGGCCCAGCCGATGCCGGCCACGACGATGATGGCGCCGCCGATGGCCGGGCCGACGAAGCGCGAGCCGTTGAAGACCATGGAATTGAGCGCCAGCCCGGTGGGCAGCAGTTCGCGCCCGATCAGGGTGAAGACCAAGCTCATGCGCGACGGCCGCTGGAAGGACAGGGTAGCGCCGCGCAGGATGGAAATCGCCAACAGAAGCCAAATCGTCATCAGTCCCGAGAAGGTGAGGGCGGCCAGTGCGGCGGAATAGAGGAGCGCGGTGGCCTGGGTGATGCGCAACAGCCGGAGGTAATCCATGCGATCGACGACGGTGCCGGCGATCAGGCCGAGAATGATCATCGGCGCCGCCTCGGCGATGGCGATGCCGCCCAGCCAGGCGGTGGATTCGGTCAATTGCCAGGTCAGCCAGCCGATGGCGATGCGCTGCACCCACACGCCGACGTTGGAGGCGGCGATGCCGGCAATGTAGAAGCGGTAGTTGCTGAGGGCGAAGAGGCGCCGGAAGGTCTCGAAATTGGCGGGCAGCCGCATGGCGACTCTCCGCCGCCGGGGGGCGGCGATCAGATGTGAATGGCCCGGCCGGCGACGGCCAGCGCCGCCTCCTTGAGGGCCTCGGCGAGGCCGGGGTGGCCGTGGGCGCTGCGCGCCAGATCCTCGGCCGAGCCGCCGAATTCCATGGCGATCACCGCCTCCTGGATGAGGTCGCCGGCCTCGGGCCCGACGATGTGCACCCCCAGGATGGCGTCGGTCTTGGCGTCGGCCAGCACCTTGACGAAGCCTTCCGTCTCGGCGTTGCAGCGGGCCCGCGAATTGGCGGCGAAGGGGAACTTGCCGACCTTGTAGGCGATGCCTTCTTCCTTCAGCACCTCTTCGGTGCGCCCGACGCCGGCCACCTCGGGCCAGGTGTAGACGACGCCGGGGATGGCGGCATAGTTCACATGGCCCTTCTGGCCGGCCAGAATCTCGGCCACCGCCACGCCCTCGTCCTCGGCCTTGTGGGCCAGCATCAGGCCGCCGATGACGTCGCCAATGGCGAAGATGCCGGGCACGCTGGTCTGGAAATCGCCATCCACCGTCACGAAGCCGCGCTTGTCCGTCGTCACGCCCAGTTTTTCCAGGCCCAGGCCCTCGGTATAGGGGCGCCTTCCGACGGCGACCAGCACGACGTCGGCGTTGAGCGTTTCGGCGCCGCCGCCGGCCACCGGCTCGGCCGTCAGCGTCACGCCCTTGGCGGACGATTTCGCCCCCGTCACCTTCATGGAGAGCCGGATGTCGAGGCCCTGCCTTTTCAGGATGCGGGCGGTCTGCGCCGCCACCTCGCCGTCGAGGCCGGGCAGGATGCGATCCAGGAACTCGACCACCGTCACCTGGGCGCCCAGGCGGCGCCACACCGAGCCCAGCTCCAGCCCGATGATGCCGGCGCCGATGACGATCAGCGACTTCGGCACGCGGTCAAGCGCCAGGGCGCCGGTGGAGGTGACGATGCGCTTCTCGTCGATCTCGATGCCCGGCAGCGGCGCCGATTCCGAGCCGGTGGCGATCAGGATGTTCTCGGCCGTCAGGGTCTGCTTCTTGCCGCCCTTGCCGGGATCGACGACGACGGTCGAGGAATCCTTCAGGCTGGCGGCGCCGACGACGCGGGTGATCTTGTTCTTCTTGAACAGAAAGTCGACGCCCTTGACGTTCTCGGCTACCACCGCGTCCTTACGCTTCATCAGGACCGCGAGATCGAGCGAAACCTTGCCGGCGTTCACGCCGTGAACAGCGAGACCTTCCGCAGCCATCGCGTAGTGGTGGGAGGATTGCAGCAGCGCCTTCGAGGGGATGCAGCCGACGTTGAGGCAGGTGCCCCCCAGGCTGGCCCGCTTCTCCACGCAGGCGACGGAAAGCCCAAGCTGGGCGGCGCGGATGGCGGCAACATAGCCGCCCGGCCCGCCGCCGATGACGATGAGATCGAACGCTGTTTCACTCATGAGACCGTTCCCCTTTTCCCTCCCGTCATTCCCGCGCAGGCGGGAATCCAGGACGACGGTCGGGACTGGACTCCCGCTTGCGCGGGAGTGACGAGACAATACAAAGGCGGTTTAAACGTCCAGCATGATGCGCGTCGGGTTTTCGATGCAGTCCTTGACCCGCACCAGGAACGACACCGCCTGGCGGCCGTCGATCAGCCGATGGTCGTAGGAGAGCGCCAGGTACATCATCGGCTTGGCCACGATCGAACCGTCGGCGAGCACCACCGGACGCTGCTGGATCTTGTGCATGCCGAGCACGGCGGACTGCGGCAGGTTGAGGATCGGCATCGAGTTGAGCGAGCCGTAAACGCCGGCATTCGAGATGGTGAAGGTGCCGCCCTGCAACTCGTCCAGGCTGAGCGCGCCGTCGCGGGCCTTCTTGGCCAGGCTGGCGATGGTGGCCTCGATCTGGGCGAAGGACAGCGCATCGGCGTCGCGCACCACCGGCACCACCAGGCCTTCCTGCAGGCCGACGGCGACGCCGATGTCGTAGTGGTTCTTATAGACGATCTCGTCGCCGTCGATGGCGGCGTTGACCACCGGGAACTCGCGCAGCGCGGTGACGCAGGCCTTGATGAAGAAGGACATGAAGCCCAGGCGCACGCCGTGCCGCTTCTCGAAGACGTCCTTCACCTGATCGCGCAGCGCCATCACCGCGCTCATGTCGGCCTCGTTGTAGGTGGTCAGCGTCGCCGCCGTGTTCTGCGAGGCCTTGAGGTTCTCGGCGATGCGCTTGCGCAGGCGGGTCATGCGCACCCTCTCCTCGCGCGGACCGGCCGGGCGCGGCGGGAACTGGGCGCCGCCCGCGGCCGGGGCCGGCGCGGCGGCCGGAGCCTTGGCGGCGGGCGCGGCGGGCGCGGCGGCCGGCTTCGGCGCCGGCGCGGCCGGGGCTTCCTTGCGGACCTCCAGGTAGGCCAGGACGTCGCCTTTGGTCAGCCGGCCGTCCTTGCCGGTGGCCGGGATGGCGGCGGGATTAAGGCCGCTCTCCTCGATCAGCTTGCGCACCGCCGGGGCCAGGGCCGCCTCTGCGGCAGCGGGCACCGGGGCCGGTTGCGGCCGGGGCGCCGGGGCCGGCTCGGCCTTGGCCGGCGGCGGCGCCTTGGCGGCGGCCGGCTTGGCCCCCCTGGCCGCGGCGGCACCCTCGGCGATGGTGCCGAGCAGCGCGCCCACCTCGACGTCGGAACCCGCCGCGACGACGATCTCGGAAAGCGTGCCGGCAGCCGGTGCGTTGACTTCCAGCGTCACCTTGTCGGTTTCAAGCTCCAGCAGCGGCTCGTCGGCGGCAACCGGATCGCCGACCTCCTTGAACCATTTGCTGACCGTGGCTTCGGTGACGGATTCCCCCAGCGTCGGCACCTTGATCTCAGTCGCCATGACTTCCCCTATACTCTTGCTCACTATGCATTTGGCCGCCCCGCCCGACCGGCGAACGGGGCGATCGAAAATCGTCGACGGCCGTTAAGCCCCCTTGCCCTTCTTTTTGGCCCCATCGCGGCGACCCGCCAGCGGTTCGGCCGACAGGGCCCGTTCCACCACCGCGGCCTGCTCCTTGACGTGGATCTTGTGCAGCCCGGTGGCCGGCGACGCCGCCTCGGCGCGCCCGACGTAAACCGGCAGCGCCTGCCGGCGCTCCAGCTCCTCGTGGATGCAGACCAGCTTGGGGAAGACGAAGCTCCACGCCCCCATGTTGGCCGGCTCCTCCTGGCACCACACCACCTCGGCGTTGGCGTAGCGGGTCAGCTGGTTGACCACCGTCTGGCGCGGCCACGGGTAGAGCTGCTCGATCCGCACCAGGGCAACGTCGTCGATCTTGGCCTCGCGGCGCGCCTGCAACAGGTCGTAATAGACCTTGCCGGTGCACAGCACGAGGCGGCGCACCTTGTCGTCGGCGACCAGCGGTTCGGACTCGGGAAGCACCCGGCGAAAGCGGCTGCCCGGCCCCATGTCGGCCAGCGCCGAGACCGCCAGCTTGTGGCGCAGCAGCGATTTCGGCGTGCAGATCACCAGCGGCTTGCGGAAGTTGCGGTGCAGCTGGCGGCGCAGCACGTGGAAATAGTTGGCCGGCGTCGTGCAGTTGACGACCTGCATGTTGTTCTCGGCGCACAGCTGCAGATAGCGTTCGGGCCGGGCCGAAGAATGTTCCGGCCCCTGCCCCTCGTAGCCGTGCGGCAGCAGCATGACCAGCCCGCACAGGCGCAGCCACTTCGATTCGCCCGACGAGATGAACTGGTCGATGATGACCTGGGCGCCGTTGGCGAAATCGCCGAACTGGGCCTCCCACATCACCAGCGAGTGGGGCTCGGCCAGCGAATAGCCGTATTCGAAGCCCAGGACCGAGGCCTCGGAAAGCGGGCTGTCCAAGACCTCGAAACGGGCCTGCTCGTCGCGGATGTGGTTGAGGGGCACGTAGCGCTCCTCGTTTTCCTGATCGACGAGAACGGCGTGGCGCTGGGAAAAGGTGCCGCGTCCGGAATCCTGGCCCGACAGACGGACCGGCTTGCCTTCGACGAGCAGCGAGCCGAAGGCCAGGGCCTCGGCGGTCGACCAGTCGATGCCCTGGCCGGTTTCGACCATCTGGCGCTTGGCGGCAAGCTGGCGCAGGATCTTGGGATTGACCGCGAAGTGTTCGGGCGGCTGGCCAAGGGCGCCGCCGACCTCGCGCAGGGTCTTGAGATCGACCGAGGTGTCCTCCTCGCGGAACTCGTCCTCGCCCTCCATGTTGACCAGGCCCTGCCAGCGGCCCTCGAACCAGTCCGCCTTGTTGGGCTTGTAGGTCTGGGCGGCGTCGAATTCGGCCTCCAGCCGCCGGGTGAAATCGGCCACCTGGGCCTCGGCCTCCTCGTCCTTCAGCACGCCCTCGCGGACCAGCTTGGCGGCATAAATCTGCCGGGTCGTCGGATGCCCGCCGATGGCCTTGTACATGATCGGCTGGGTGAAGGCCGGCTCGTCCGCCTCGTTGTGGCCGTGGCGGCGGTAGCAGAACATGTCGATGACAACGTCGCGGTTGAACTCCTGGCGGAACTCGGTGGCGATGCGCGCCACGTGGACCACCGCCTCGGGGTCGTCGCCGTTGACGTGGAAGATCGGCGCCTGGACCATCTTGGCGACGTCGGACGGATAGGGCGACGAGCGCGAAAAGCTGGGGCTGGTGGTGAAGCCGATCTGGTTGTTGACGATGAAATGGATGGTGCCGCCGGTGGTGTAGCCCTTGAGTTCCGAAAGGCACAGCGTCTCGGCGACCAGGCCCTGGCCGGCGAAGGCGGCGTCGCCATGCAGAAGCAGGCCCATGATCTGGCCCCGCTCGCGGTCGCCGCGCTCGGTCTGCTTGGCCCTGACCTTGCCGACCACCACCGGGTTGACCGCTTCCAGGTGCGAGGGGTTGGCGCACAAGGACAGGTGCACGGAATTGCCGTCGAAGACGCGGTCCGTCGAGGTGCCGAGGTGGTATTTGACGTCGCCCGAGCCCTGGACGTCCTCGGGCTTCGAGGCATGGCCCTGGAATTCCGAGAAGATGGCGACGTAGGGCTTGTGCATGACGTTGGCCAGCACGTTGAGGCGGCCGCGATGGGGCATGCCCAGCACCACCTCGCGGATGCCCAGCTGGCCGCCGCGCTTGAGGATCTGCTCGATGGCCGGGATCATCGCCTCGGCGCCGTCCAGCCCGAAGCGCTTGGTGCCGGCGTATTTGAGGTGGAGGATGTGTTCGAACCCTTCGGCCTCGACCAGGCGCTCGTGGATGGCGCGCTTGCCGCGCAGCGTGAACTGGGTCTGGTTGTGGATGCTCTCGATGCGGCGCTGGATCCAGGCCTTCTCGTCGGGGTCCTGGATGTGCATGAACTCGACGCCGATGGAGCCGCAGTAGGTTTCGCGCACCACGCGCAGGATCTCGCGCATGGTGGCCGTTTCGAGGCCTAGCACGTAGTCGATGAAGATCGGCCGGTCCATGTCGGACTCGGCAAAACCATAACTTTTGGGCTCCAGCTCGGGATGGAAGGTCTGGCCTTCCAGCCCCAGCGGGTCGAAGCGCGCGATCAGGTGGCCGCGCACCCGGTAGCTGCGGATCAGCATCAGCGCGCGGATCGAATCGAGCGTCGCCGCCCGCACCTGGCCGGCGTCGAGCCGCCCCTCGGCGGCCGCCACCGCCGGCGCCGCGAAAATGGCGGCACCGCCGCCGTTGCCCCCATTGCCGCCGTTGCCAACCGGCCGTGGCGTCCAGCTCGCCCCTCTGATCGCCTGGGCGACGGCGCGGCCGTCCTCCTCCAGGTCGCCAAAGAAGGCGACCCAACTGGGATCGACCGAGTTGGGGTTCTCCAGATAGCGGGTAAAAAGATCGGCGACGAATTCGGCGTTCAGCGGATTGATGAAGGAGTCAGCAGTCGACGACATGGTTCCTCGAAGGCGCAGTTTACCGCCGCGCCCTCTCCCTCCGTTCGGATCAGGGGGCAGCCTCGCCCCGGGTGGGGCACCCCACAAGATGGGGTCGCCCACCGTCGTTGACTACCCCCGCCCAGTCCTTCGCAAAGGGATGCCGCCCCCGTCGCCGAAAGCGGCCTCCGCAAGTCCCCTACATTTTGAGCAGGGCCTTGGTCGCCTTGAGCAGCTTGTTGACGCTGGCCACCGAGGCGTCGAAGGCCTTCTTCTCGTCCGCCTTGAGGTCGATTTCGATGATCTTCTCGACGCCGCCGGCGCCCAGCACAACCGGCACGCCGACATAGATCCCCTTGAGCCCGTAGGGACCATTGCAATAGGCGGCCACCGGCAGCACCCGCTTGCGGTCCTTGAGGTAGGCTTCGATCATCTCGACCACCGAGGAGCCCGGCGCGTAGTAGGCCGAGGCGTTGCCCAGCAGGCGGCCGATCTCGGCACCGCCGTCGCGGGTGCGCTGGACGATGTCGTCGACCTTCTTCTTGGTCGACCAGCCCTTCTTGATCAGGTCGGGGACCGGGATGCCGGCGATGGTGGAATAGCGCAGCAACGGCACCATGGAATCGCCGTGGCCGCCCAGCACGAAGGCGTTGACGTCGGTCACCGAGACGCCGAACTCTTCGGCCAGGAAGTAGCGGAAGCGGGCCGAGTCCAGCACGCCGGCCATGCCGACCACCATGTTGTGCGGCAGGCCGCTGGCCTCGCGGAGCGCCCACACCATGGCGTCGAGCGGGTTGGTGACGCAGATGACGAAGGCCTTCGGCGCGTGCTTCTTGATGGCCTTGCCGACGGTCTGCATGATCTTGGCGTTGACGGTGACCAGGTCGTCCCGGCTCATTTGCGGCGTGCGCCGGGCCCCGGCCGTCACCACCACCACGTCGGCCCCCTTGATGGCGGCGTAGTCGGTGGAGCCGGCGGTCGTCACGTCGAGGCGCTCGACCGGCGTCGACTGGACCATGTCGAGCGCCTTGCCGGCCGGCATGGTGCCCGCGACATCGAAGAGAACGATATCGCCCAGTTCCTTCAGCGCGGCCAGATGGGCCGCCGTGGCGCCGACGTTGCCGGCGCCGATGAATGCGAGTTTTTTGCGTGCCATGATGGATCCCCCCCTGGGGTCTGGTGGTGTCGTGCTATCGTCGCGAACGCGTCGCAACGGCGTTCTCATCTATTATTGCCTAGGCGTTACTAGCGCGATCGCAAGCCCACGGCAAGTGGGGCGTGGCCGTGCGCCCGTCAAGGGGCAGGACAACCTTGGCGAGCCCTGGGGCCGATCAGGAGGCGAACATCGCCTCCATCTCGCGGCGCAGTTTCACGCCTTCCGCCGTCTCGTCGGCGACGACGTCGGCCCAGCGCAGGGCCTGGCCGGCCGGGATGTCGCGCTTCAGTTTGACGCCGTGGGCGAGCCCGATCGGCAGCCCGCCGATGGCCAGCGAATCGGCGGCCGGCATCAGCCTGCCCCACACCCGATAGCCGCCCTCGCCGTCCAGCACCTCGCCGGCCTTGAGCCCGCGCTTGGCGGTCGCCACCACGTCGCCGCGAAAGCCGGTGGCCCGCCCCGTCGCCTCGCCGCGCAGGGCGGCGGCGGCGACGCTGATGCCCAGTTCCAGGCCGATCAGGTGGTAGGGGCGCCACAGCGCCGAATAACGACCGGAACGGTCGGTGATCATGCCGTAGTCGCGAAAGCAGTTCCTGACGTAGTCGGTCGGCGCCTCGAAGACGACGTAGACGCCCCAGCGCAGGTTGTGGGGAAGGTCGCGGCCGTCACGCGTGCGGCTGGACACCACCTCGACCTGCCCCTTGTGGTGAAGCACGCCGCCCTCGGCGGCGGGAATGAGCGTGCGGGCCAGGTCCTCGGCGGCGCAGGGCGGAAAATCAAGGCCGCCGGGGGCCGGCGTCAGGCCGGTGGCGTTGGCCACCGCCGCCATCTCGATCGACGACTTGGTGCCGTCGAGGAAGGAATTGAACATCTTGGCGTTCATGCCGCTTTCGGCGGCGCGCTCGGCCGACAGGCCGTAATAGTTCCACACCGTGTCGGGGGTGGAGGTATGGAATTCCGGCATGTAGAGGGTGCCCTTGCCGGCGGCCACCACCGTGAGTCCGCAGGCCCGGGCCCAGTCCACCTGCTCGCAGATGAGGGCCGGCTGGTCGCCGTAGGCCATGGCGTAGACGACGCCGGCCTCGGCGGCGCGCCTGGCCAGCAGTGGGCCGACCAGGACGTCGGCCTCGACGTTGACCATGACGATGTGACGGCGGTGCTTGAAGCTGAGCAGCGCGTGGCGGATGCCCGCCTCGGGAATGCCGGTCGCCTCGATGATGACCTCGATGCCGTCGGCGGCGATCAGCGCCGCCGCGTCGTCGGTGACGGCGGTCGCCCCCGTCTTGAGCGCCTCGGCGAAGGTGGCGGCGGCGCACCGCTCCTTGGCCCAGCCGACGGTGCGGCAGGCCGCCCGGGCGCGGGCCGGGTCGAGGTCGGCGATGCCGACCAGATGCAGGCCCGGCGTATGCTGGACCTGCGAGAGGAACATCGAGCCGAACTTGCCGGCGCCGATCAGGCCGACCCGGATGGGCCGCCCCTCGGCTGCCCGCGCCGCCAGCATGGTGTGCAGATTCATGTGAAAGCCTTCCCCCGTCGGTTCGCGGGTCACCTTAACACGGCGAAACCGGATCGGAAATCGGCGAAGGCCTTTACCGCGCCGCCCGATCCGGCGATCATCCGGGAATGACGAGCGCGAATGCCGATCTCTGGGAACGCCTGCTGGCCAGCGAGGCCCTGGTGCGCGTCGGTTTCTTCCTGGGCGTGCTGGTCCTCATGATGGCGCTCGAAGCCGCCTTTCCGCGCCGCGTGCGCACCGTTTCCCGCGGCCGCCGCTGGCCCGGCAACCTCGGCATCGTGATGCTCGATTCCCTCATCGTGCGCGCCCTCGTGCCGATGGCGGCGGTGGGTGTGGCCATGATCGCCGAGGCCAGAGGCTGGGGGTTGTTTCACGCACTCGGCCTGCCGACGGCCTGGACGGTCCTGCTGAGCGTGCTGGCGCTCGACCTCGTCATCTATCTGCAGCACGTCGTCTTCCACGCCGTGCCGGCGCTGTGGCGGCTGCACCGCATGCATCACGCCGACCTCGACATCGACGTCACCACCGGGGCCCGCTTCCATCCCATCGAGATCCTGCTGTCCATGGGCATCAAGATGGCGGTGGTGGCCGCCCTTGGAGCGCCGGCCGTCGGCGTCGTGATCTTCGAAGTGCTGCTCAACGCCACCTCGATGTTCAACCACGCCAACCTGAACCTGCCCCGGCGCTTCGATCGCGTGCTCCGCTGGCTGGTGGTGACCCCCGACATGCACCGGGTCCACCATTCGGCCATCCGCCGCGAGACCGACAGCAACTTCGGCTTCAACCTGCCATGGTGGGACCGCCTGCTCGGCACCTATCGCGACCAGCCGGAGAAGGGCCACGACGGCATGACCATCGGCCTTCCCATCTTCCGCGATCCCGGCGCCTCGCGCCTGGACAGGCTCTTGATCCAGCCCTTCCTCAACCCGCCCCGCCAGCCCCTTCCCGACGACAAGCGCCCCGACGGCGCCGGCTGACGGGAAAAGGGCTCACCCGCGGCCCGCGAACCGGCGCTCGAGATGGGCCAGTTTTTCGGGATTGCGCACGATGTAGATGGCGGTGATCACGCCGCTCTGAATGTCCAGCGCGGTCGTCTGCAGCCGGCCGTCGGCCTCGAGCGTGATGAACCCGACCATCCCGTTGATCGGTCCCCGATAGACGACGGCGGGAATCCGCCGGGCGGTCTTGCGGGCGATGCCGGTATAGAGGCGGGCGATCTTGGCGCGACCGAAGATCGGATTCAGCGCGGCCGGCCGGATGCCGCCGCCGTCGGTATAGGCGATCGCGTCCTCGGCCAACAACCGTTGCAGGGCGCCGACGTCGCCGCCGCGCGATGCCGCCAGGAAGGCCTCGGCGATGCGCGCCCCCTCGTCCCGCGGCACCGAAAATCGCGGCCGTGCGTCTTGCACGTGTCGCCGGGCACGGGCGGCCAACTGGCGGCAGGCGGCTTCGGTACGGCCGATGGCGCCGGCGACCTCGGCGAAGTCGAGGTCGAAGACGTCATGCAACAGGAAGGCCGCCCGCTCGAGCGGCGACAGCCGCTCGAGCGCCAGCAGCAGGGTGACCGAAAGATCGTCCGCCAGGCCGCCATCCTGGCCATTCTGGCCGATCCCGTCGTCGAGGAACGGTTCCGGCAGCCACGGCCCGACATAGGCCTCCCGGCGATGGCGGGCCGATTTCAGGTAATCCAGGCACAGCCGGGCCACGGTCTTCGACAGGAAGGCGCCGGCGTTGGCAACGCGGCAACGGTCCGTCGCGTGCCAACGCAGGTAGGCGTCCTGGACGATGTCCTCGGCATCCGAGACCGACCCCAGCATCCGGTAAGCCAGGCCGACCAGCCGGCGGCGATGCGGCTCGAAGCTTGCCGCCGCGTCGTCGCCCTCGCCGCCCACCGCCAGAACGGTTCCCGTCATCGCGCCGCCCTTACGCCGCCTTGGAGGCCGCCGCCACCGGATGGACCGAGCGAAAGCCGACGCCGAAGCGGTTCCAGGCGTTGATCGTGGCAATCAGCAGGGTCAGTTTCACCAACTCCTCCTCGCTGAACTGCTCGCGTGCCATTTCGTAGTCGGCGTCCGGCGCATGGGTGTCGGCCAGTCGGGTCAGGGCCTCGGTCCAGGCCAGCGCCGCCCGTTCGCGCGCGGAATAGAGCGGCGATTCCCGCCAGGCATCCAGCAGGTAAAGCCGCTCCTCGCGTTCTCCCTGGGCGCGGGCGTCTTTCGTATGCATGTGGATGCAAAAGGCGCAGCCGTTGATCTGCGAGGCCCGGATCTTGACCAGTTCGACGAGGCTCGGCTCCAGGCCGCCGGCCCTCGCTCGCTTTTCCAGCTCGATCATGGCCTGGATGACGTCGGGGGCAACGGCCTGGGGGTTCAGTCTGGGGGTCATCGTCTTCTCCTTGTGTCGAAAAAAAATGGCTTTCCGACATAAGACGAGACGTGGGGGCCGATTGTGACACGGCCAAGCAAAAAACACCCCAAACGCCAACCGCCGGGCTTGGGACCCGGCGGTTTCTATGCGTTCGATGACGGCCGCGGCCGGTGGCTACTCGCGCTTGATCATCAGCTGCTTGAGCTCGCCGATGGCCCTGGCGGGATTGAGGTTCTTCGGGCAGGTGACGGTGCAGTTCATGATGGTGTGGCAGCGGAACAGCCGCATGCCGTCCTCCAGGAACTCCAGCCGTTCGCCGGTGTGCTCGTCACGCGAATCCTGGATCCAGCGGTGCGCCTGCATCAGGGTGGCGGGGCCGAGATAGCCGCGCTGGCCGTTCCACCAGTAGCTGGGGCAGCTGGTCGAGCAGCAGAAGCACAGGATGCATTCCCACATGCCGTCGAGCTTCTTGCGCTCCTCCGGGCTTTGCAGGCGCTCGCCCTGGGGCGGCGGGGCGGTGTCGGCCTTGAGCCACGGCTCGATGGCCTCGTACTGGGCGAAGGCGTGGGAAAGGTCGACTACCAGGTCCTTGACCACCGCCATGTGCGGCAGCGGATAGATGGTGACGTCGCCCTTGACGTCGGAAATCGCCTTGATGCAGGACAGCGTGTTGGTGCCGTCGATATTCATCGAGCACGAGCCGCACACGCCTTCGCGGCAGGAGCGCCGGAAGGTCAGCGTCGAATCGACCTCGTCCTTGATCTTGATCAGGGCGTCCAACACCATCGGCCCGCACTTGTCGAGGTCGATCTCGTAGGTGTCGAGCCGGGGATTCTCGTCCTTATCGGGGTCCCAGCGATAGATGTGGAACTTCTTGACCCGCGTGGCTCCCGCCGGGGCTGCGAACGTTTTCCCCTTGCCCACCTTGGAGTTGGCGGGAAGGAGGAATTTCCCCAAGGGCATCAACGCAACCATGAACCTGACCTCTCGAGTTGATCGCTCATTAGTTTGGTTGCCCAGGCAACCTTTCAACCGAAATCGCGGCCCTCAGTAGACCCGCACCTGCGGCGCAATGGACTGGACATCGTCCGACAGCGGCTTGGTGTGGACCGGCCTGAACGTGATGTCGATACCGCCCCTGTCGTTGAACGTCGCCAGCGTGTGCTTCATCCAGTTCACGTCGTCGCGGTTGGGGAAGTCCTCGCGGGCATGGGCCCCTCGGCTTTCCTCGCGAATGCCGGCGCAGTACATCACCGCCTTGGCGTTGATCATGAGGTTCTCGAGCTCGAGGGCCTCGATCAGGTCGGTGTTCCAGATCATCGAGCGGTCGGAGATCCCGATCTCGGCCAGCGAGGCGTCGACCTCTTTGATCTTCTGCCAGCCTTCGTCCAGCGTCTTCTTGGTGCGGAAGACGGCGGCGTCGTTCTGCATGGTCCGCTGCATGGAAAGCCGGATTTCGCTGGTCCGAAGCTTGCCGTTGGCCTGGCGCAGGCGATCGAGGCGGGCCAGCGCGAAGTCGGCCGAACCCTTCGGCAGCGGGGCCTGCTCGGCCAGCGGCTTCAGCAGCTCGGCGGCGCGCAGCGCGGCGGCGCGTCCGAACACCACCAGATCGGTCAGCGAGTTGGTGCCCAGCCGGTTGGCGCCGTGCACCGAGGCGCAGGCCGCCTCGCCCACCGCCATCAGGCCCGGGAAAACGGCATCGGGATCGGCCGCCGTCGGCCGCAGCACCTCGCCGTGATAGTTGGTCGGGATGCCGCCCATGCTGTAATGGCAGGTCGGCAGCACCGGGATCGGGTCCTTGGTGGCGTCGACGCCGGCGAAGATCATCGCCGTCTCGACGATGCCGGGCAGCTTTTCGTGCAGGAACTCGGCGCCCAGGTGCTCGACGTGCAGCAGCATGTGGTCCTTGTGCTCGCCGACGCCGCGCCCTTCGCGCATCTCGATGGTCATGGCGCGCGACACCACGTCGCGCGAGGCCAGGTCCTTGGTCTTGGGCGCGTACTTCTCCATGAAGCGCACGCCCTCGGCGTTGGTCAGGTACCCGCCCTCGCCGCGGCAGGCCTCGGTGATCAGGCAGCCGGCCGAATAGATGCCGGTGGGGTGGAATTGCACGAACTCCATGTCCTGGAGCGGCAGCCCGGCCCTGGCCACCATGGCACCGCCGTCGCCGGTGCAGATGTGGGCCAGCGTGCTCGAGAAATAGACGCGCCCGGCGCCGCCGGTCGCCAGCACCACCGTCTGCGCCCGGAAGCGGTGGATGGTGCCGTCCTCGAGGCACAGCGCGACCACGCCGTGGCAGGCGCCGTCGGCGCCCATGATCAGGTCGATGGCGAAGTATTCGTTGAAGAACACCGCCTTATGCTTGAGGCACTGCTGATAGAGGGTGTGCAGCATGGCGTGGCCGGTACGGTCGGCCGCCGCGACCGAGCGCGGCACCGGCTTCTCGCCGAAGTTCGAGGTATGGCCGCCGAAGGGCCGCTGGTACATCTTGCCGTTCTCGCGACGCGAGAAGGGCAGGCCGAAATGCTCCAGCTCGTAGACCGCCGGGATGGCGTTGCGGCACATGTATTCGATGGCATCCTGGTCGCCCAGCCAGTCCGACCCCTTGACGGTGTCGTACATGTGCCAGCGCCAATCGTCCTCGGTTTCGTTGCCGATGGCGGCGCCGATGCCGCCCTGGGCGGCCACCGTGTGGCTGCGGGTCGGATAGACCTTGGTGACGCAGGCGGTGGAGAATCCGGCCGCCGACATGCCAAGCGTCGCCCTCAACCCGGCGCCGCCGGCGCCGACCACGACGACGTCATAGGTATGGTCGGTAATTTCGTATGCGGGCATCGGCTGTTATCCTCCCAGGCCGATCAGGACGATCGACACCACCGCGAAAGCGCCAAACAGGATGCAGGCGAACCGAAGCGCGATGATGCCGCCGATCTTGGTGGCGTCGTGGTGAACGTAGTCCTCGATGACGACGGCGACGGCGATCCAGGCGTGCCAGAAGAAGAAGAAGGTCAGCAGCACCATCAGCACCATGTTGCCGGGGACCGTCAGCCACATCGCCATGCTGTCGTAATCGGCAGCGACGCCGCTCAGCAGCGCCACGACGAACCAGATGGTCAGGGGCACCAGGGCCAGCGCCGTCAGGCGTTCCCAGTACCAGTGTGCGGAACCGTGTCCGGTCGAGCCGAGGCCGCGGGCATGGCCGAGCGAGGACCGCTTCGAGCCCGGTTCCGGGCCGAGCGCACTGCGCAACGTCATCAGAGGACTCCCAGTTTAGCCAGGGCAACGGCCCAGGTGATCGCCGTGAAGAGGACGGTGCCGGCGAGGACGGCGATGCCGCCCGCGTTGACCTGGTGGATCTCGAAACCCCATCCGATGTCCCAGACGAGGTGGCGGATCCCGTTGCACAGATGGAAGTACATGCAGACCGAAAAGCCGAACAGGCAGAGGTAGCCGAACCACGTGGTCAAGAACCACTGCGCCGTGGCATAGGCATCCGGCCCGTACGCCGCCGCCCCCAGCCAATAGACGAAAAAGCCGAGACCGACCGCCAAACCGCCTCCGGTGATGCGCTGCATCACGGAAACGACAGAACTGATCTGGCCTTTGTAAATATGAAGGTGGGGGGAAAGCGGCCGCTTTCTTTTGGCCATGAACTCTCACTCCTGATCGCTGGAGCGCCTTGGCATCCGTTTCGCGGCGCCCAGGTCATTTAAACCCGCCCTGGAAGCAAGTCAACGCCGGAGAGACCCCGTGGCACGGAGGCGGGCAAGTAATGATTGCGCCCGCAGCGGGAGAGAGCCGCCTCTTTATTTTAGAATTCTTGAATGTACGTAACCTATTGAAATACATCACTCTCGTTTTCGGAGTGTGAATGAGTCTGTGGATAACGTGTGGGCCAATTGTGAAAAAATTGAAATTTTATTCACAGGAAAGTCGCTGTTGTGCAAAACTTATTATTGATCGCCCCCCTTCTTTTGACACATCATATTCCTGCACGAGAAAGTGTCCAGGCGACGAGTTCTTTGGTAACCAGGGCAATCTTTCGAGGTTTCCCTTCTTTTCGAAGACTTGTCGCGACCCGAAGCGGGGTCGGTGTTTCGGCATCGGTTCTTGCCGAGGGAAGGCGGTGGACAACCGTGAACCGCGCTTTCGTTTGGCGACAAACGGCAGCCATGGGGACGGAGTGGATCATCGCCGGTGAGAAGCCTCGTCCCGTAAGCGAGGCGGGCCTTTCGCGGAGCAGGCCGGTGTCGCTTCGGCGATGCAGGCGGTTCCCGCGGTGCGACGACCCATCAGAAGGGTTTCGGCTCTTCCGGTGTCGGTCTCGCAGGGGATCGGGGGGAACGGGCCGTTCGCGGTTCGGGACGCCGGGTCCAGGGGGTCACACCCCGCCAGGCTCGCAGAGCGAACTCGACATTACAGGCTTTCTCGCCAGACGCGGCCCGCCGAAGAAAGGCCTTCGCCAGAAGGACTTTCGGACGCGAAAAGCCTCCCTCCCGGGCTGTTCTCTTTGCCGGGGACATTGCGGGGAGAGGCGGTACGCGGAGTGATACTTTCGAAGTGCACGGAGCTTGGCCGGCTCCATGAGGCGTCAGGAGCATCGTTTCGGCGGTGCGTTGCGACGGTGTCCCAGGACCCGCGCACCTGACGCCTCGTTCTTTAGCAGAATCGTTCCCCCATTGCAACAACATATTGTGGCGGCCGCTACATTTAGCGGTCCGGCCTGTTTGCTCTTCTAAGTCACAGGAGGTTGGGCAGCAGCGGGCCCCTTTCGCGCGGCCGGCCGATCAGCTGGGGCAGCGCCCGGTTGAACAGCAGGACGACGGGCACCGCCAGGACCAGGCTGACGGCGGTGGCCGCCGCCCCCACCCCGAACACCGAGATCGCCGACAGGCCGAGGGTTTCCTTCGTCCAGGCGGCCAGCGGCCCGTTGACGTGATGATAGACGACGCCGTTGAGGCAAAAGAGGGTCAGCGCGTTGCGGCCCATGAAGGTCATCCAGGCGGCCGGCGGCGACAGACGGGCCAGCAGCAGGACCATCAGCGAGCCGGCGATGGCGGTCAGCGGGAACCACAGGAGATGGCCGTGCCCTGAGGCGAGGATGACCACCGCCTCGATCAGCCGGAATGGCCCCCGGTTGAGGTCGTAGGTCAGGGCGACGACAGCCAGGGCGGCCAGCCCGCCGGCCTCCAGCAAAGCCGGCCTTACCGGCCCCGTCAGGAACCCCCGCCGCCGCAGGACGACGCCCAACAGATAGAAGGCGTAGACGACGGGCGCCTCGTTGAAGAACCAGTAGTTGGTCATCGAGCGGCCCGGGTCGAAAAACTGGACCTCGCGGTTCAGCGCATAGCCGGCGAGGTAGAAAACGGCGGCGGCGGCCAGGATGCGCAGGTCGGAGGCGCGCAGAAAGCGGAAGACGGCGTAATGCAGGATCTCGACCGTGATCAGGCTCATCAGGAACCATGTCGGGATGTCGAAGATGGGCAGCGTAGTCAGGGTCTGGACCGTGGCGGTCAGATAATCGCCGGGGCTGGCCAGCGGAATGGGCGGAAAGTCGCGGGGCACCCCCAGGCTGAGCAAGGCCAGCAGCAGATTGAAAAAGACGAACGGCGCGAAGCGCGAGGCCAGCCGCGATTTGACGAAATCCTTGAGGCCGAGGTCCTGCACGCTCTCCTTGGCGATGAATCCGGCCAGCAGGAAGAACAGGATCATGTGAAAGGAATAAATGAACTTGTAGTGATGGGCCGCGACCGGGCTGCCGAGATACATCATCCTCTCGACGACATGGCCGTAATAGACCAGCACGATCCCATAGAATCGCGCCACGTCGATCGCCGGAATGCGTCGGACTTCCCCCCCAGACACCGGTTTTGTTTCCCCCAAAAAAGACGGGTGGGCCGAACGCCGGCCCACCCGTTCAGCAACGGGAGGTTACTTCACGCGGCCTTCCCGCCAGGCCTGGATCAGCTTGTCGTAGTCGACCGTCTCGCCCTTGGGCTTCTCGTTGGCCAGCTTCGGCTTCGGCTCGCCGGGCTGGGCGTACCAGTAGGCCGGGTCCTTCTCTTCGTTGAGCTTCGGGCCGCATTCCTTCTGGGCGCCGGAACGGGCGATGCGTTCCATCACCCGGTCCATCTCGCGGGCCAGGTTGTCCATGGCGCGATCGACGCTCACTTCGCCGGCCACCGCCTCGCCGATGTTCTGCCACCACAACTGGGCCAGCTTCGGATAGTCGGGCACGTTGGTTCCGGTCGGCGTCCATGAGACGCGGGCCGGGCTGCGGTAGAACTCGACCAGGCCGCCCAGCTTGGGCGCACGCTCGGTGAAGCTCGCATGTTTCACCGTGCTGTCGCGCACGAAGGTCAGCCCGACATGGCTCTTCTTGGCGTCCACGGTCTTCGACACCGTGAACTGGGCGAACAGCCACGCCGCCTTGCGGCGGTCGACCGGCGTGCTTTTCATCAGGGTCCACGAACCGGCGTCCTGATAGCCGAGCTTCATGCCCTCTTCCCAATAGGGACCGTGGGGCGAGGGGGCCATGCGCCACTTGGGCGTGCCGTCGGCGTTGACCGTCGGGCCCGGCTCCACCATCGTCGCGGTGAAAGCGGTGTACCAGAAGATCTGCTGGGCGACGTTACCCTTGGCCAGGAACGGCAGGTATTGGTAGAAGTCCATGCCGAGCGCGCCCGGAGGGGCGTACTTGCGCAGCCAATCCATGTACTTCGTCAGCGCGTACTTGGCGGCCGGACTGTTGGCGCCGCCGCCCCGGCTGACCGAGGCGCCGACCGGCGTGCAGCCGTCGACGCGGATGCCCCATTCGTCGACCGGCTTGCCGTTGGGAACGCCCTTGTCGCCTTCGCCGGCCATGGAGAGCCAGGCATCGGTGAACCGCCAGCCGAGGTCGGGGGCTTTCTTGCCGTAATCGTTGTGCCCGTAAACCACGGTGCCGTCGATTTCCTTGACATCGTTGCTGAAGAACTCGGCGATGTCCTCGTAGGCCGACCAGTTGACCGGCACACCCAACTCGTAACCGTACTTGTCCTTGAACTTCTTCTTGAGATCGGCGCGCTGGAACCAGTCGTAGCGGAACCAGTAGAGGTTGGCGAACTGCTGGTCGGGAAGCTGGTAGAGCTTGCCGTCCGGCCCGGTGGTGAACGACTTGCCGATGAAGTCGTCGATGTCGAGCGTCGGCAACGTCACGTCCTTGCCCTCGCCGGACATCCAGTCGGAAAGCGGCACCACGAAGCCGTAGCGCATGTGGGTGCCGATGAGGTCGCTGTCGTTGATATAGGCGTCGTAGATGTTCTCGCCCGACTGCCATTGCGTCTGCAGTTTCTCGATGACGTCGCCTTCCTGGATCAGGTCGTGCGTCACCTTGATGCCGGTGATTTCCTCGAACGCCTTGGTCAGCGTCTTCGATTCGTATTCGTGGGTCGGAATGGTTTCCGAGACGACCTTGATCGACATCCCCTTGAAGGGCGCGGCCGCCTTGATGAACCACTCCATCTCCTTCATCTGTTGGTCCTTGGTGAGGGTCGAGGGCTGGAATTCGCTGTCGACCCACTTCTGCGCCGCCGCCATGTCCGCGCTGGCCATGCCGGCCGAAAGCACGAACGAGGCGCCGACCGCCCCGCCCATCAGGGCTCGTCTTAGCCTCTCCCTTGACATCGTCGTCATCTTTCGCCTCCTACCGGCCTTGAAGCCGTTCCGGTTGCCCGGTTGCCGCCGCCGCGGTGAAGGCCGAAACACCGGCCGGCGGGAAACTCTCCCTCCTCAATTTTCTGCCGTCACCCCCACCTGAGGATGCCGATCAGCCAGACCAGCGAAACCGCGAAGGCCCCCCACAGCGTGGCGTCGCTGAGGCCAATCCAGGCCAAGTGGATGTAGGCGCTGCCCAGAAGGCCGACGAACAGGCGGTCGCCCGGCGTCGTCGGGATGGGCAGCCAGCCGCGCCGCTCGGCGCTCGGCGCCACCACCTGCCAGACCGTCATGGCGGCCAGGATCACGCCGATGGTGCAAAAGAAGATCACCGTTGGGAGCGTCCATGCCATCCACGCAAGAGCCATGGTCCGTCTCCTCTCACACCCGGCCGAGGGCGAAGCCCTTGGCCATGTAGTTGCGCACGAACCAGATCACCAAGGCGCCCGGCACGATGGTGAGAATCCCGGCCGCCGCCAACAGGCCCCAGTCCAGGCCGCTGGCGCTGACCGTGCGGGTCATCACCGCGGCGATCGGCTTGGCGTTGGTGGTGGTCAGCGTGCGGGCGAACAACAGCTCGACCCACGAGAACATGAAGCAGAAAAAGGCCGTCACCCCGATGCCGGTGCGGATCAGGGGCACGAAGACGGTAAGGAAGAAACGCGGATAGCTGTAGCCGTCGATGTAGGCCATCTCGTCGATCTCGCGCGGCACCCCCGACATGAAGCCTTCCAGAATCCACACCGCCAGCGGCACGTTGAACAGCAGGTGCGAGATGGCCACCGCGATGTGGGTGTCGATCAGGCCGAAGGTCGAATAGAGCTGGAAGAACGGCAGCAGGAACACCGCCGGCGGCGCCATGCGGTTGGTCAGCAGCCAGAAGAACATGTGCTTGTCGCCGAGGAAGCGGTAGCGCGAGAAGGCGTAGGCCGCGGGCAGCGCCGTCAAAAGCGAGATCGCCGTGTTCATGCTGACGTAGACGATCGAATTGATGTAACCCGAATACCAGGCCTCGTCGGTGAAGATCTTGATGTAGTTGCCGAGCGTCAGTTCGGTCGGGATGATGGCGAATTCGCCCAGGATGTTGGCGTTGGTCCTGAGCGACATGTTGAGCATCCAGTAGATCGGAAGCAGCAACAGGACGAGGTAGAGGACCAGGCCCAAGGTTCTCTTGCGCACTCTCATCGCTTTTCTCCGGTGCCGACCCTGAGCAGCGCCTGGTAGAACAGCCAGCTGAACAGCAGCACGATCAGGAAATAGATGATCGAGAACGCGGCCGCCGGCCCGAGGTCGAACTGGCCGACCGCGATCTTCACCAGGTGGATGGACAGGAACGTCGTGGAATTGCCGGGCCCGCCGCCGGTCAGCACGAACGGCTCGGCATAGATCAAAAAGCTGTCCATGAAACGCAGCAGCACGGCGATGGTCAGGACGCCGCGCATCTTGGGCAACTGGATGTAACGGAACACCGCCCACGCCGAGGCGCCGTCGATGCGCGCCGCCTGGAAATAGGCTTCCGGGATCGCCCGCAAGCCGGCATAGGCGAGCAGCGCCACCAGCGGCGTCCAGTGCCACACCTCCATCAGCATCACCGTGATCCAGGCGTCCAGCGGCGCCGCGGTATGGTCGAAGCGGATGCCCAGCGTGTTGATGGCGGCGCCGAACAGGCCGATGTCGGGACGCGTGAAGATGATCCAGATGGTGCCGATGACGTTCCACGGGATGAGCAGCGGCAGGGCCAGCAGGACCAGCGTGAGCGAGGCCGTCCAGCCCTTCTTGGGCATGGCCAGCCCGATCAGCACGCCCAGCGGAATCTCGATCAGCAGCACCAGCCCGGAGAACAGGAACTGACGCCACAGCGCCTCGTGCAGGCGGCGGTCGGTCAGTACCTCCTTGAACCACTCGGTGCCGACGAAGACGCTCTGGCCGGGTCCGAAGATGTCCTGGACCGAATAGTTGACCACCGTCATCAGCGGGATGATGGCCGAGATCGCCACCACCACGAAGACCGGCAGGACCATGAACCACGCCCGGTTGTTTTGCCATTTGTCCATCGCCGGCTCCCTCTAGCGCACCAGGCGACCGTCGGCGTAAAGCCAGGTCAGGTGGGGGTTGAATTGGATGGTGGCCCGCTCGGCCGGAACCGTCTGGCCGGCCGACACCTTCACCTTCAGCACGTGCTCGCCCAGCCGGCAGGTGACGATCTTGCGCGCGCCCAGATCCTCGACGTCGGCGACCTGGACGGCCAGCCCGGCGCCGCCGTCGGCCAGGCGGATGGATTCGGGGCGCACGCCGATCTCCAGCACCGAGGCTCCCACCGCCTGGGTCAGCACGGCATCGGAAAGCGGAATGGCCTGGCCCGCCACCTCGGCGCCGGTGGCGGTCAGCCGGCAGGGCAGGAAGTTCATGCCCGGGCTGCCGATGAAATAGCCGACGAAGCGGTGCGACGGCGTTTCGAACAGTTCCTGGGGCGTGCCGACCTGCAGCACCCCGCCCTCGTACATCACCACCACCCGGTCGGCGAAGGTCAGTGCCTCGTTCTGGTCGTGGGTGACGTAGATGAGGGTCAGCCGATAGCGCTCGTGGATCTCCTTGAGCTTGCGCCGAAGCTGCCATT
This sequence comes from Shumkonia mesophila, assembly GCF_026163695.1. Taxonomy (NCBI): domain Bacteria; kingdom Pseudomonadati; phylum Pseudomonadota; class Alphaproteobacteria; order Rhodospirillales; family Shumkoniaceae; genus Shumkonia; species Shumkonia mesophila. Next base: position 203,858 of record NZ_JAOTID010000001.1, read on the forward strand.
TGAGATGGGGATCGATGACGGTCAGCGGCTCGTCGAACAGGATGGCGGCGACGTCGGAGCGCACCAGTCCGCGGCCCAGCGAGATCTTCTGCTTGGCGTCGGCCGGCAGCCCGATGGCCCGCTTGCCGAGGTGGACGACGAGGTCCAGCATCTCGGCCACCTCGTGGACCCTGACCTTGACCGTCGTCTCGTCGATGCCGCGGTTGCGCAGCGGGAAGGCCAGGTTGTCGAAGACCGTCATGGTGTCGTAGATGACCGGGAACTGGAACACCTGGGCGATGTTGCGGTGCTCGGTCTTGGTGGTCGTCACGTCGTGGCCGTTGAAGAGCACCCGCCCGTGGCTCGGGCTGATCAGCCCGGAGATGACGTTGAGCAGGGTCGTCTTGCCGCATCCCGAGGGGCCGAGCAGGGCATAGGCGTCGCCGTCCTGCCAGACGTGATCCATTGGCTTCAAGGCCCAGTCCGCCTCGTCGCGGGGATTGGGCAGGTAGGAATGGGCCACCCCGTCGAGATGAATTTCAGCCATGGGCCACCTCCCCCAGCAGCCTGGGAGCGCCGCCCGACGGCGCCGCCACCAGCGCCCCCGCGCGGTCGAATACGAAGAAGGCGCCGGGATTGACGTAGACGCGGATGGCGTCGTTGATGCCGAACCGCTGCACGCCCTCCTCCTGGGCCACCCAGGAAACGCCGTTGTGGGCGACGTGGACGAAGGTTTCCGAGCCGCTGATCTCGCCCAGTTCCACCACGCCTTCGATTTCGATGTCGGCGACGTGGCGCCGGGACAGCGCCAGGTGGTTGGTGCGCACCCCCCAGCGATAGACGCCGTCGGCAAGCCCCGCCAGATGGCCGGCCAGGGGTACCCGAAGGCCGGCCCCCAGCAGCGCGGCGCCGCCTTCCACCTTGCCCTCGATCATGTTCATGGGCGGATCGCTGAACACGGCGCCCACCCGTTCGCTGGCCGGGCGGTTGTAGACGTCGATGGTCGGCCCCGCCTGCAGCACCCGGCCGCCGTCGACCACCAGGGTATTGCCGCCCAGCATCAGCGCCTCCAGCGGCTCGGTGGTGGCGTAGACGACGCAGGACTGGCGCATCTCGAAGATGGCCCGCAGTTCCTGGCGCAGTTCCTCGCGCAACTTGTAGTCGAGGTTGACCAGCGGCTCGTCGAGCAGCAGCAGGCGGGCCCGCTTGACCAGCGCGCGGGCCAGCGCGATGCGCTGCTGCTGGCCGCCGCTGAGCTCGGCGGGCAGCCGGGCCAGCAGGCCGTCGATGCGCAGCATTTCGGCCACCTGGCGGACCCGCCGGTCGATGTCGGCCTTGGCAACGCCGGCGCGGCGCAAGGGCGAGGCGATGTTGTCGTAAACCGTGAAGGACGGATAGTTGATGAACTGCTGGTAGACCATGGCGACGTCGCGCCGGCGGACCGAAACGCCGGTGACGTCGGCGTCGTCGACCCACACGCGCCCCGCCGTCGGCCGGTCGAGCCCGCAGAGCAGGCGCATCAGGGTGGTCTTTCCCGAAAGCGTGGGGCCAAGCAGGATGTTGAGGGAGTCCGGCGCGAGATCGACAGTCGTCGGATAGATGTGGGTCGCCGTTCCCACCCGCAACGTCACCTGGTCCAGTCCGATCCTCATCGTGCCATCACCGATGTTTGTATGATCGCTACTCTATTCGCGCCTTGATCGCCGTCCTCTTGCTTCGTGCACCGGGTCGCGCCGCCGACCCGTTCGCCGCCCCGCCCGTCCCTATCCGTATCGATGATCGAAAGCGAATCGCCACCGCATCGCGCCGGACGGGGCGACCTCCCCGCCATCGGCGGCGTCGGGGTTCCGTCCCCAGCGCGCAAGGCACTGCAACCCACGCTCGCGGATGGACCCAATCCCCGGGCAGCGGCCGTCATCGGCCAGCGTTGCCAAAAGGCCTTTATTTTGTCCGGATATTGGCCGTTGGTCCGCCGAAAAACCGGTTCTGCGGCAAGCGGCCTCCATCTCTACGAGGTTGTGCCCCGTCACGATCGCCTCCAAGCCTCCGCGGTGTACAGCGCCCGGTTGTCATGGCCGGCGCCGCTCTTTTTCTTGGCCCGCCCGCGTATGGAGGGGCAAATCGATACTGTTCAAAGCCGAAAATTTTGTCAATCTTTGGTTTTCGAATTGGCGTATTGCTTTTCGTTTTCGAACATTAATCCGTGAAGGCGATTCACAACCGACGAGACTCTTCCTCGCGGATTCGTGCCGTTTTCATCGACGGAGTGGCGGATGGGAATCGTCCGCCGTGTGACGAAGCCGCCGGTTGACGGCGAGACGGCGGGGCGCACTCGGTGCATCGGCCCCAAAGCCGGGCGGCCGTTTCGCCGCTCGATTCGCGGGACGGAGGCTCAAACGAACAGGGCGCGGCCCTGAGGCCGCGCCCTGTCGACTGGACGTCCGCGAAGAGGTACGGACTACTTCTTGAGAAGCTTCACCATGGTGCTGCCGATGGAGGCCGGCGTTTCGGCGACCGCGATGTTGGCGCTCTTCATCGCCTCGATCTTGTCGCCCGCCGTGCCCTTGCCGCCCGAGATGATGGCGCCGGCATGGCCCATGCGACGGCCGGGAGGGGCGGTGACGCCGGCGATGAAGCCGACCGTCGGCTTCTTCACCTTCGACTTCTTGAGGAAGTCGGCCGCGTCCTCCTCGGCGGAACCGCCGATCTCGCCGATCATGATGATCGCCTCGGTCTCGGGGTCGGCCAGGAACATCTCGAAGCAGTCGATGAAGTTGGTGCCGTTGACCGGATCGCCGCCCAGGCCGATGCAGGTGGTCTGGCCGAAACCGGCCGCCGTCGTCTGCGCCACCGCCTCGTAGGTCAGCGTGCCCGAACGCGACATGATGCCGATCTTGCCCTTGCGGTGGATGTGGCCGGGCATGATGCCGATCTTGCATTCGCCGGGCGTGATGATGCCGGGGCAGTTGGGGCCGATGAGCCGGGTTTTGGTCCCGCGCATGGCCCGCTTGACGCGCACCATGTCGAGCACCGGAATGCCCTCGGTGATGCACACCACCAGCGGCAGCTCGGCGTCGACCGCCTCCAGGATGGCGTCCGCCGCGAATGGCGGCGGCACGTAGATCACGGTGGCATTGGCGCCGGTGGTGGCGACCGCCTCGGCGACGGTGTTGAACACCGGCACGTCGAGGTGTTTCTGGCCGCCCTTGCCCGGGGTGACGCCGCCGACGACCTTGGTGCCGTAGGCGATCGCCTGCTCGGTGTGGAAGGTGCCCTCGCCGCCGGTGATGCCCTGGACGAGAAGCTTGGTCTTTGAGTTGACGAGTACGGACATCAGGCGGCCTCCTTCACCGCTTTGACAATCTTCGCGGCGGCATCGCCCAGGTCGTCCGCCGAAATGATCGGCAGCCCGGACTTGGCCAGGATCTGCTTGCCGGCCTCGACGTTGGTGCCCTCGAGGCGGACCACCAGCGGAACGTTGAGGCTGACCTCGCGGGCCGCGGCCACCACGCCTTCGGCGATCACGTCGCAACGCATGATGCCGCCGAAGATGTTGACCAGGATGCCCTCGACCTTGGGGTCGGACAGGATCAGCTTGAAGGCCGCGGTGACACGCTCCTTGGTGGCGCCGCCGCCGACATCGAGGAAGTTGGCCGGCGAACCGCCGTGCACCTTGATGATGTCCATGGTGGCCATGGCCAAGCCGGCCCCGTTCACCATGCAGCCGATGGAACCGTCGAGCGTGATGTAGTTGAGCGAGTGCTTGGCCGCCTCGCGCTCCGCCGGATCCTCCTCGGACTCGTCGCGCAGTTCCTGCACGTCCTTGTGGCGGAACAGGCCGTTGTCGTCGAAGTTCATCTTGGCATCGAGCGCGATGACCGCGCCCTCGCCGGTGACCACCAGCGGATTGATCTCGACCAGGCTGGCGTCGAGGCTGAGGAAGGCATTGTACATGCCCATCAGGAACTTGACGGCGGCGCCGACCTGCGCCCCTTCGAGTTTGAGCCCGAAGGCCACCTTGCGGCAGTGGAACGGCTGGATGCCGGTGGCCGGATCGACCGAGACCTTGACGATCTTCTCGGGCGTCTTGGCGGCCACCGTTTCGATGTCCATGCCGCCTTCGGTCGAGGCCATGATGGTGACGCAGGACTTGGCGCGATCGATCAGCATGCTGAGGTAGCATTCGCGGGCGATGTTGCAGCCCTCTTCGATATAGACCCGCTTGACCTCCTTACCGGCCGGACCGCTCTGGTGCGTGACCAGGGTCGAGCCCAGCATCTGGCCGGCGTTGGCCTTCACGTCCTCGATCGACTTGACGACGCGCACGCCGCCCGCCTTGCCCGCCTTCTCTTCCTTGAACTTGCCCTTGCCGCGGCCGCCCGCGTGGATCTGCGACTTGACGACCCACACCGGCCCGCCAAGGGTTTTGGCGACGCCCTCGGCCTCCTCGGCCGTGTAGGCAACGCCGCCGCGCGGCACCGTCACGCCGAACTTGGCAAGCAGCTGCTTCGCCTGATACTCGTGAATATTCATTGATCTACCCGAGCTTGTTGGAAACCGCTGTCGGGCGGGGAGGGACCGTCCCTGCCGCCCTTCGAAATGGAAAAGGAAACCTGCCGTCCCGGCGGCCACATGGCCCTGGGACCATGCGTTTCCCAAAGCACGTTAGGCGGACTCCCCCTCCCCTTCAACAGCGATTTCACGATGTGGAGGCTCCATCCGCCGCCGCGTCGCCACATGGTGAAAAATCTCTCGTGCTTTGGGGAACGCCCGCCGGCCGGAATTGACTCGCCGCCATACCGGCGGTAACGAGTGACACTTCCCATATCCCCAGGGACAGCCAAACAATTCTCCGCCAATCGGGAGGACTACAATGAGGAATTTCAAGCCCGACGCCAAAGGCCCCCTGAAGGGCCTTCGCATTCTCGACATGACCCGCGTGGTGGCGGGCAACGAACTCACCGTCCTGCTCGCCGATTTCGGCGCCGACGTCATCAAGATCGAAACCCCCGACAAGGGCGACGACCTGCGCGGATGGAAGACCCAGGGCGTCTCCACCCACTGGAAGGTCTATTCGCGCAACAAGCGCAGCCTGACGCTGAACCTGCGCGAAGAGAAGGCCAAGGAACTGTTCTCCAAGCTGGTCGCCACCGCCGACGGCCTGGTCGAGAACTTCCGCCCCGGCACCCTGGAAAAGATGGGCATGGCGCCGGCCGAACTGCACAAGATCAACCCCAAGCTGGTCATCGTGCGCATTTCCGGCTGGGGCCAGGACGGCATGTACAAGCACAAGCCCGGCTTCGGCACCCTGATCGAGGCGATGAGCGGTTTCGCCGCCTCCAACGGCTTCGAGGACCGGCCGCCGGTGCTGCCGGCGTTCGCCATGGCCGACATGATCGCCGGCCTGACCGGCGCCTCGGCGATCCTGGCCGCCATCCGCGAGGTCGAGGTCAACGGCGGCAAGGGCCAGGTCATCGACCTGCCGCTGTTCGATCCGCTGTTCTCCATCCAGGGCCCGCTGCCGGCCAACTACAAGGTCACCGGCAAGGTCCCGAAGCGCCTGGGCAGCCGCTTCACCATGGCCGCGCCGCGCAACGCCTACCAGGCCAAGGACGGCAAGTGGGTGGCCCTTTCCGCCTCGACCCAGGGCATGTGGGAGCAGTTCGCCAAGTCGATCGGCCAGGAAGCGCTGATCGAGGACGCCCGCTTCAAGACCAACTCCGACCGCCTGAAGAACGTCGATGAACTGGACGAGATCGTCAGCGCCTTCATGGGCAAGCACGATCGCGAATACATCCTCGACTTCTTCGACAAGGCCGGCATCACGGTGGGCCCCATCTGCGACATCGCCGACCTCATCGACCATCCCTACGTCAAGGACCGCGAGATCATCGTCGAGGTCCCGGACGAGGAACTGGGCACGCTGCCCATGCACAACATCACCGCCCGCCTGTCGGGCACCCCGGGCGAGTTCTTCCGCCCCGCCCCCAAGCTCGGCGAGCACAACGCCGAAATCCTGGGCGAGCTCGGCGTTGCCGCCGACGAGGTGAAGGCGCTGAAGGACAAGGGCGTCATCTGACGCTTGACCGACGCCTAAGCATTACGTCCTCGGGCCGGCCGCCTCCCAGCGGCCGGCCCGTTGCATTTGGGGTGCCGCAACGTCCCCCTCCCTCGTTTTCAGGCCACAGCCCTGAAGTTGGCGGCGGAGGGACAGGCCCAAGGCAGCAACTCTTCGATGTGGCTTTGGGATGCGGGTGATAACGTCGGTGCCACCCGGCCACTTGTGCCACGCCCGCGAACGGAGTTCACTCGATGCTCCTTTCCGATGCGGCAGCGGTGGTCCCCGATGGCGGTACTCATAGTCTTCTCCGGGCTTCCCGGAACCGGCAAATCGACGGTCGCCTTCCAACTGGCCGGGGAACTAGGCGCAGTCTGGCTGCGCATTGACACCATCGAGCAGGCGATGCGCGACAGTGGCGCCCTCTCCGGCTCGCTTGACGACGCAGGATACCGGGCCGCCCATGCTGTAGCGCACGACAACTTGCGCCTCGGCCGCACCGTTGTGGCCGACTGCGTGAACCCCTGGATGATCACCCGCGACGCGTGGCGCGACCTCGGCCGGCGGGCCGGTGCCGTCGTGCTGGAGGTCGAAATCGTCTGCTCCGACGCGACGGAACACCGCCGCCGGGTCGAGGGCCGGGTGCCCGACATTACCGGCCTCAGGCTGCCCGACTGGTCCGCAGTGATCGACCGCGACTACCACCCATGGGACCGCGCGCCCTTGCGACTGGACACCGCGAGGCTGAGCGTCGCGGAGTGCGTGGCGGCAATCCGGGTGCAGGGGGGCATCTTCCGACAGCAGTAGACTGTTCGCCTCGGAAGGCCCCGCCACAAGGGGAAGGAACGTTGTGACGCCGACTGGACCGCATCCTCATGGCTTCCTGCCCGAACAAAAAAAGCCGGGCGGTCGGAACCGCCCGGCGAGGCTGCATTTACGTCCGGAAATCTTGGGCGGCCGTTGCCGCCCTGGCATCTACTTCTTGAGGTAGGTCTTGATCAGTTCCTCGGCGATCTGCACGGTGTTGAGCGCGGCGCCCTTGCGCAGGTTGTCCGACACGCACCAGAAGCCGATGCCGTTCTTCACCGTCGGGTCCTTGCGGATGCGGCTGACGAAGGTCGCATCCTCGCCGGCGCATTCGACCGGGGTCGCGTAGCCCTCGTTGGCCCGCTTGTCGATCACCACGACGCCGGGCGCCTTGCGCAGGGCGGCACGCGCCTGCTCGTCGGTGATCGGCTTCTCGAACTCCACGTGCACCGCCTCGCCGTGACCGATGAAGGTGGGGATGCGCACGCAGGTGGCGAACACCTCGATACCGGCGTCGAGGATTTTCTTGGTCTCGACCACCATCTTCCATTCTTCCTTGGTCGACCCGTCGTCCATGAACATGTCGATATGGGGAATGGCGTTGAAGGCGATCTGCTTGGTGAACTTCTTCTGGTGCCGGCTGGCCGGCTCGTTGGCGTAGATGCCCTTGGTCTGGTTGAACAGCTCGTCCATGGCTTCCTTGCCGGCCCCCGACGTGGACTGGTAGGTGGCCACCACGACGCGCTTGATCTTGGCGATGTCGTGCAACGGCTTCAGCGCCACCACCATCTGGATGGTCGAGCAGTTGGGGTTGGCAATGATGCCGCGCTTCTTGTAGCCGGCGATGGCCTCCGGGTTGACTTCCGGCACCACCAGCGGAATGTCCGGCTCCATGCGGAAGTACGACGTGTTGTCGACCACCACGGCGCCGGCGGCGGCGGCCCGCGGCGAATGGGCGGCCGACACCTTGGCGCCCGGCGAGGACAGCACGATGTCGATGCCCTTGAAGTCGAACTTGGCGAGGTCCTGAACCTTCAGGATCTTCTTCTCGCCGAAGGACACCTCCTTGCCGACCGAGCGCTCGGACGCCAGGGCGACGACCTCGTCGGCCGGGAAGTTCCGTTCGTCCAGGATGGCAAGAATTTCGCGCCCGACGTTACCCGTGGCGCCCATGACGGCAACTCTGTAGCCCATTGTTGTTTTCTCCCGATTGGAGCGACCCCTCGCGGCCGCGTCTTGCTGTTGCATATGGCCCTCAACGAAAAGGCCCGCCAGGGACATCCTGCGGGCCTTTTTCGGTCATTCGTAAGAATGCGTCCGGCCCGCGCTACCCCACGGTTTTCGCTTTAGTGGTGGTGGTGGTCGTGCCGGTGACGGAAATGCGCGCGAACGCAGCCTTCGGGGCCATGCCGGCGCCGATTGCCTTGTGAGCGAACCCTGTGAACGAACGATCCATCATCGTCTTTCGAACTCCGTCGGCCGCCAGCATTATCCAGAAGCCCGGGCAAATGCAAGGGCAAGCTGCGTGGCGGCCGGTAAATTTCGCGGCGTGCCGGAATTTCGGGGACACCATACTAAATTCGGGCAGAAACCACGCAAGAGGCGAAGGCGTCCGAATTTAGTATGGTGTCCCCGAAATTAATGGTGTCCCCGAAATTAGGTCAGGCGGCCAGCTTGTCCAGTTCCTTGACGATCGATTCGCCCATCACCGTCGTCGACACGCGGGCCTTGCCCTTCTGCATGATGTCGGCGGTGCGAAGGCCGCCGTTGAGCACGTTCTTCACCGCCTGCTCGATAAGGTTGGCGTCTTCCGCCATGTCGAAGGAATAGCGCAGCATCATGGCGAACGACAGCAGGGTGGCCAGCGGATTGGCGATGCCCTTGCCGGCGATGTCGGGCGCACTGCCGTGCACCGGCTCGTACATGGCGCGCCGGCGGCCCTTGGCGTCGGCGGCGCCGAGCGAGGCCGAGGGCAGCATGCCCAAGGACCCGGTCGCCATCGAGGCCTCGTCGGACAGCACGTCGCCGAACAGGTTGTCGGTGACGATGACGTCGAACTGCTTGGGATTGCGCACCAGCTGCATGGCGCAGTTGTCGGCGTACATGTGGGTGAGCTGGACGTCCGGGAATTCGGCGTCGTGCAGCTTCTGCACCTCTTCGCGCCACAGAAGGCCGCTTTCCATGACGTTGGCCTTCTCGGCCGAGACCAGGCGGTTGGCGCGCTTGCGGGCCAGTTCGAAGGCGACGCGCGCCACGCGCTGGATCTCGGGCGTGGTGTAGACCTGGGTGTTGACGCCGCGCCGGGTGCCGTCGGGCAGCGTCTCGATGCCGCGCGGCTCGCCGAAGTAGACGCCGCCGGTGAGCTCGCGCACGATCATGATGTCGAGGCCCTTGATGACGTCGAGCTTCAAGGTCGAGGCCTCGGCCAGGGCGTCGAAGACCACCGCCGGGCGCAGGTTGGCGAACAGGTCCATGTCCTTGCGCAGGCGCAGAAGCCCGGCCTCCGGCCGCTTGTCGAACGGCACCTTGTCCCACTTCGGCCCGCCCACCGCGCCCAGCAGCACGGCGTCGGCTTTCATGGCGTCGGCCATGGTTTGGTCGGAAACGGCCTCGCCGCAAACGTCATAGGCGCAGCCGCCGACCAGCCCCTCGGCGATGTCGAAGGAAACGTGGCGGCGGCGGTCCATCCACTCGATGACACGGCGGACTTCGGCCATGACTTCGGGGCCGATCCCGTCGCCGGGCAGCATCAGCAGGGTCTTGGCGGAGGGCATGCTTCTTCTCGCTTTCTTGTTGTTTCCGTTGGGCGCCGCCGGCGGATCAAGCGGGTTGGGCGGCGGCGCGATGCACCCAGGGCTGGGTCATCTTCTGTTTTTCCTCGAAGGTCTCGATGGCCTCGGCTTTCTGGAGGGTGAGGCCGATGTCGTCCAGGCCCTCGAGCAGGCAATGCTTGCGGAAGGGGTCGATGTCGAACGTGACGCAGCCGCCGTCGGGGCCGCGGATTTCCTGCTTGGCGAGGTCCACCGTGAGGGTGGCATTGGCGCCGCGCTGGGCGTCGTCCATCAGCTTGTCCAGGTCTTCCTTGGAAACGGCGATGGGCAGGATGCCGTTCTTGAAGCAGTTGTTGTAGAAGATGTCGGCGAAGCTGGTGGAAATCACGCAGCGGATGCCGAAGTCCAAGAGCGCCCACGGCGCGTGCTCGCGCGACGACCCGCAGCCGAAGTTGTCGCCCGCCACCAGGATCTGGGCCTTGCGGTAGGCCGGCTTGTTGAGCACGAAGCCGGGCTTTTCCTTGCCGTCGTCGTCGAAGCGCATCTCGAAGAACAGGCTCTTGCCGAGCCCGGTGCGCTTGATGGTCTTGAGGAACTGCTTGGGGATGATCATGTCGGTGTCGACGTTGATCATGTCCAAGGGCGCCGCGACGCCGGTCAGCGTGGTGAACTTCTCCATGGCGATCACTCCCCCATCAGTTCGCGCACGTCGGTGAGATGGCCGGTGACGGCGGCGGCGGCGGCCATCGCCGGGCTGACCAGGTGGGTCCGCCCGCCGCGCCCCTGGCGCCCCTCGAAGTTGCGGTTCGAGGTCGAGGCGCAGCGCTCGCCGGGCATCAGCTTGTCGGCGTTCATGGCCAGGCACATGGAACAACCCGGCTCGCGCCACTCGAAGCCGGCCTCGAGGAAGACCTTGTCCAGGCCCTCGCTTTCGGCCTGTTCCTTGACCAGGCCCGAGCCGGGCACCACCAGGGCGCCGACATGGGCGGCCACTTTGCGGCCCTTGGCCACCGCGGCGGCGGCGCGCAGGTCTTCGATGCGGCCGTTGGTGCACGACCCGATGAACACCTTGTCGACCTTGACGTCCGCCATCGGCGTGCCGGGGGTAAGCCCGATGTAATCGAGCGCCCGCTGCATGGCGTTGCGCTTGCCCTCGTCGGCCACCTTGGCCGGATCGGGCACCCGGCCCGTGATCGCCACCACGTCCTGCGGGCTGGTGCCCCAGGTCACCTGCGGCGCGATGTCGGCGGCCTTGATGACGATTTCCTTGTCGTATTGGGCGCCGGGATCGGAGGCCAGGGTCTTCCAGTAGGCGACCGCGGCCTCCCACTGGGCGCCCTTGGGGGCCTGCGGCCTTCCCTTGAGGAAGGCGAAGGTGGTCTCGTCGGGAGCCACCAGGCCGGCCCGGGCGCCGCCCTCGATCGACATGTTGCACATGGTCATGCGCCCCTCCATCGAAAGGGCGCGCACGGCGGGGCCGGCGTATTCGATGACGTGCCCGGTGCCGCCCGCGGTGCCGATGGTGCCGATGATGGCGAGGATCAGGTCCTTGGCGGTGACGCCGAAGGGCAGTTCGCCCTCCACCGAGATGCGCATGTTCTTGGCCGGCTTCTGCAGCAGCGTCTGAGTGGCCAGCACGTGCTCGACCTCCGAGGTGCCGATGCCGAAGGCCAGGGCCCCGAAGGCGCCGTGCGTCGAGGTGTGCGAATCGCCGCACACCAGCGTGGCGCCGGGCAGCGTGAAGCCCTGCTCGGGGCCGATGATGTGCACGATCCCCTGGCGGGCGTCTTCCATCGCAAAATAGGGAATACCGAAGTCGGCGCAGTTCCGGGTCAGGGTCTCGACCTGGATGCGGCTTTCCTCGTCGGCGATGCCCTTGGCGCGATCGGTGGTCGGCACGTTGTGGTCGGCCACCGCCAGCGTCAGGGCCGGCTGGCGCACCTTGCGGCCGGCCACGCGCAGGCCCTCGAAGGCCTGGGGGCTGGTGACTTCGTGGACCAAGTGGCGGTCGATGTAGAGCACGCAGGTGCCGTCCTCCTGGACGTGCACCAGATGGCTATCCCAGATCTTGTCGAACAGCGTGCGCGGTCGGGCCATGACGAGGGCTCCTCCTGACGTCGGTCGCCCGCGGGGAGGCCCCCCGCGGGCCGATGGAACGAACGCCTACTCTTGGGCCTCGGCCTCGGCCTTCGGCGCCTTCTGGGCGGCGTGGGCGGCGGCCTTGGCCTCGGCCGCCTCCTGCTTGTCCTGGGCGGTCAGCTTGGCCGAGTAGCCGTCGGTCTTCTCGGCGATGCGGGCCCGCTTGCCGGTGCGGCCGCGCAGATAATAAAGCTTGGCCCGCCGGACGTCGCCGCGGCGCACCACCTCGATGCCGTCGATGGAGGGCGAGAACAGCGGGAAGACGCGCTCCACCCCTTCGCCGTACGAGATCTTGCGCACGGTGAACGACGAATTGAGGCCGCTGTTCCTGCGCCCGATGCACACGCCCTCGAAGGCCTGGACGCGCTCGCGCGTGCCCTCGACCACCTTGACGTTGACGCGAACCGTATCGCCCGGTGCGAATTCCGGCACGCCGCGCGCGTCCGTCGCCTTGGCGATCTGCTCCTGTTCCATTTGCTCGATGATGTTCATGGCTTCCGTCCTTTTCCAAATCCTCTGGCGCCGTCATGGCGCGAATTCAAAATCCCTGTCCGCCCGTCCCTAGGCGCGGCCGCCGGGGCCTTCGGTATAACGCGCCCACAAGTCGGGCCGGCGCTCCCGGGTGATCCGTTCGGCCTCGGCCAGGCGCCAGGCGCGGACCTTGGCGTGGTGGCCCGAAACCAGCACCTCCGGCACCGCGCGGTCCTGCCAGACCTGGGGCCGGGTGAAGTGCGGGTACTCCAGCAGCCCGCGCTCGAAACTCTCCTCCTCCAGCGACTCGGCCTTGCCGATGATCCCCGGAACGATCCTGACGCAGGCGTCGATCAAGGCGATCGCCGCCGGCTCGCCGCCCGACAGCACGAAGTCGCCGAGGCTGATCTCCTCGGCGCCGTGCGCGTCCAGCACCCGCTGGTCGACGCCCTCGAAGCGGCCGCACAGCACCAGCGCCCCGGGCCCCGCCGCCAAGGCGCGCACCCGCGCCTGATCGAGCGGACGGCCGCGCGGCGAAAGGAAGATCAACGGCAGGGCCGGATCCGTGCCTTTCGCCGCGGCGATGGCGGCGTCGACAACGTCGGGCCGCATGACCATCCCCGGGCCGCCGCCGAAGGGGGCGTCGTCCACGGTGCGGTGTTTATCGCTTGCAAAGCCGCGAATGTCCACCGTTTCCAGCGCCCAAATCCCCTTTTCGAGGGCCTGGCCGGCCAGCGATTGGCCGAGCGGCCCCGGGAACATCTCGGGGAAAATGGTCAGCACCCGCGCCGTCCATATGGGCATGTCGCCCTCTCCTGTCATGGCCCGGCCCCGTCCGTTTCCGCCGTCGTTTCCTCGGGCGGCACCACCACGATGCGTCCGCCCGCGATGTCCACTTCGGGCACCGCCTTTTTGGTGAAGGGCAGCATCACCGTGGCGCCGTCCGGCCGCTCGATCTCGATGAGCGCGCCGCCGCCGAAATCGTGGACCGCCTTCACCGCGCCCCACGCCGCCGGACCCACCCCGCCCACCGCCTCGACCCGAAGGCCGATGAGGTCGGCGTGGTAGAACTCGTCCTCCGCCGCCGCCGGCAGGGCGTCGCGGGCCACGTAAAGCCGCGTGCCCTTGAGCGCCTCGGCGGCCGTGCGGTCGGCGACCCCCTCGACGCGGGCGATGACGGCATCCTTGGCCGGCCCGGTCACGGCGAGCCTGAGCGTGCGCGTCCCCGCCTCGTCGGAAAGCGGGCCGTAGGCGCCGACGTCCTCGGGCCGGGCGGTGAAGCTTTTCACCCGCACCTCGCCCTTGAGCCCGCGCGCCCCGGCGATGACGCCGACGCACACCCTAGCCTCTGGCCGGTTGGCCGCCACGGCCGTCTCCCGCGAAGCCGGAGGGTCAGCCGGCCGCCGGCTCGTCCGCCGGCTCGTCCGCCGGAGCCGGAGCCGCCGACGCCGCCGCCGCTTCCTCGGCCGCCTTGGCCGCCGCCTCGGCCTCGGCCTTCAGGCGCTCCTGCGCCTTGGCCTTCGGCTGGTTCTTCTTGGTCTGCTTGTCGGGCACGGTCGGGGCCGCCATCAGGCCGGCATTGGCGCAGAAGTGGGCGACACGGTCGCTGGGCAGCGCCCCCACCGACAGCCAATGCTTGGCCCGCTCGACGTCGAGCGTGACGCGCTCCGGGTGGTCCTTGGCGACCATCGGGTTGTAGCTGCCGATGCGCTCGATGAAGCGGCCGTCGCGCGGGCTGCGCGAGTCGGCGACGACGATACGATAGTAGGGGCGCTTCTTGGCGCCGGCCCGGGACAGACGGATCTTGAGGGACATGGTGAACGTGATTCCTTCTACTGGTGAAGAGCGATAACGGTTGTCTCAAAACGATACGATAACGAAACAAAACTGGACTTCGATTTCCTCTCCGCCCCTGGGGGCGGAGAGGATCAAGGTGAGGTGGGGGACTTCACGGCGGGGCCGGTCCCCACCTCACCCGTGCGCTTCGCGCCCACCCTCTCCGCCCCGCCGGCGGAGAGGGTTGATTGGTCGCGTCGGCAAAATTCTCATGGGCGACTATTCATCTCCTTCAACGCCCGGGAAAGCCCGGGGGCATCATGCCGGGCGGCAGGCCGCCGCCGCGCAGGAAGCCCTTCTTGCCGAGCTTGCCCATCTTTTTCATCATGGTGCTCATCTGCAGGTGCTGCTTGAGCAGGCGGTTGACCTCCTGCACCGTGGTGCCCGCCCCGGCGGCGATGCGCCGGCGGCGCGAGCCGTTGAGCAGCTTGGGATTGCGCCGCTCCTTGGGCGTCATCGACTGGATGATCGCCTGCTGGCGGGCCAGCATCCTGTCGTCCACATTGGCGCCGGCCATCTGCTTCTTGAGCTTGCCGACGCCGGGCAGCATGCCGAGGATGCCCTGCATGTCGCCCATCTTGCGAAGCTGGCCCAGCTGCTCGCCCAGATCCTCGAGGGTGAATTCCCCCTTCATCATCTTGGCGGCGGCCTTCTCGGCCGCGGCCTGATCCATGGCCTCGCCGGCCTTCTCGACCAGGCCCACCACGTCGCCCATGCCGAGGATGCGTCCCGCGATGCGCCGGGCATCGAAGGCTTCCAGCGCGTCCAGCTTCTCGCCGACGCCCATCAGCTTGATCGGCTGGCCGGTGACGGCGCGCATGGAAAGGGCGGCGCCGCCGCGCGCGTCGCCGTCGACGCGGGTCAGCACCAGGCCGGTGATGCCGACCTTTTGGTGGAACTCGCGGGCCAGGTTGACGGCGTCCTGCCCGGTCAGCGCGTCGGCCACCAGCAGGGTCTCGGTGGGGCGCGCGATGTCGCGCACCATCTGCACCTCGGCCATCAGGGCCTCGTCGATGTGCAGGCGGCCGGCGGTATCCAGCACGACGACGTCGTAGCCTTCGCGCCTGCCGGTTTCCATGGCCCGCCGCGTGATGGCCAGCGGCTGTTCGCCCAGCACGGCTTGCAGCACCGGCACTTGGGCCTGCTCGCCCAAGACCTTCAACTGCTGCTGGGCGGCCGGGCGATAGACGTCGAGGGATGCCATCAGCACCCGCTTCTTGTCGCGCTTGGCCAGCCGCATGGCGAGTTTCGCCGACGTGGTGGTCTTGCCGGAACCCTGCAGGCCGACCATCAGGATGGCGACCGGGGGAATGCCGGCGACGTTGATTTCGGCCGGAACGTCGCCGCCGCCCAGCATGGCGATCAGGTGGTCGTGGACGATCTTCACCACCATCTGGCCGGGGGTGACGCTGCGCAGCACCTCCTGGCCGATGGCGCGCGCGCGCACGCCCTCGATGAAGTCCTTGACCACGGGCAACGCCACGTCGGCCTCGAGCAGGGCGACGCGGATCTCGCGCAGCGCGGCGCCGACGTCCTCTTCCGACAGCGCGCCGCGCTTCTTCAGCCGCTCGAAGACGTCGCCCAGTTTCTCGCTTAAGGACTCGAACATCGATCTTCCGCCGGACAAATCAAAAACGCCAGTGCGCGAAAACTCGCGGACTGGCGGCGCCCCTCGGGGCGTCTTAAACGACGGGGCGGACATTACGGGCGCAAGGGGGCGGAGTCAAGGAATCACGATGGCGTGAACATCCGGCCCCCGGCCGGAACCCCTGCCCGCCGCCGGCGTTACGGATGCTCATGCGGAAGATGGCCGGGACCAGAGGACGCGATGCCATGCGGCGTCCGGCGGGTCCGCCATCGCCCGATCCCTCGAAAACAGCCACGGAAGGTGAAAAGCCATGACCTATGTGAAAATGACATCGATCGCCGCCGCCCTGCTGCTGGGCGCCTCGTCTCTGGCCTTCGCCCAGGACGCCGGCTCCGGTTCCGGCTCCGATTCCTCGCCGTCCACCGAGACCGGCGCCTCGCCGAGCCAGGGCCAGCCCGGCGGGCCGACCGGTTCCGAGATGCAGGGCTCGGAGTCGGCCCAGTTGAGCGAGGCCACCGTCAAGTCGAAGCTCGAATCCGAGGGCTACTCCAACGTGACGGGCGTCATGCGCTCGGGCGAGAAATACGAAGCCACGGCCCAGAAGGACGGCAAGCCGGTGAAGCTTTTCATCGACGCCACCACCGGCATCGTCTCCGAAAGCGAGGGCTGAGCCCCGCAACCGAAGACGTATCGGTCCGCCGCCGGGTGGACGCGCTACAGGCGCCCCATGCCGGCGGCGGATTTCATCAAGACGGCTCCGGCCCGACGACCAGGGATATCACCAGCACAAACAGGCTTATACAGCCGAGACACGCCCGCGCAATGTGGGAATATTCCCAACGGTCGCGCAGGTCCGTCCATGCCGGCGGCGGACCTCCCCGCTTCGAAGCGATGGCGAAAAAACGCGCGCCGGACGTGCTTACCGGCTGTCCTTCCATCCAGTACATGTTCACGGGGTGGGTGACGAGCCAATAGACCGTGTGCATGGCGATCATGCCGATGAAAGCGATCAACACCACCCAGAAGGCCGCATTTGCCGTCGGCGTCAGGAACAGAAGAAGAGCCGTCAGCGGGATGGCGGCGATTTCGGCGATGCCGCCGATGGTGAACCCCGGGTAGTAGATTCTCTGTACGGCCCGATAGGTTTGCTCGTCGAGCCGCTTCTTGCCGGGAAATTCCAGGGCGTGGGCGACCGACAGCGCCGTGGGCAGTGCCACCACCATCACGGCCACGACTTGCAACAGATCGAGCATCGGAAAAAAACCCTCCGATTTCGGATACGCATATTTGCGGAGGCGCTATTGTTCCGGAAACGGCATTCGGCGCGCGAGGTTCCACGCCGTAATTCCGGCGAGTTTTTTTGGGGGTGCCGGCTACGGTCCGTAGCCCAGCCTTGACTTTTGTCTTATACATCATCCGTACAGCGTACTACCATGTACGGATGATCAAAACACTTGCCGACCGCCGGGCCGCCGACCTCTACGCTGGGAAGCGCGTCAAGCGGTTTGCAGCCTTCAGGCGGGGACCGAGCGGCGGCTCAAGGCCGCGACCATCTGCGAGTTGATGGGGATGCCGTCAAACGGCTTTGAAGCCCTCGGGGGCGATCGCAAGGGCCAGTTCAGCATCAGGATCAACCAACAATGGTGGATATTCTTCCGCTTCGAAAATGGAGATGCTTACGATGTCGAAATCGTCAACCATCATCGCTGAAAACAAACTGCCGCCGATCCATCCGGGAGAGCACCTAAGAGACGAGATGGAGGTCCTGAAGCTTTCGGGCAATCAGTTTGCCCAGGCGCTGGGAGTGCCGACAAACCGGCTTACCGAGATCGTCGCTGGACGACGCGGGATTACCGCCGATACCGCCTTGCGGCTTGGCCGGTATTTCGGGAACGGCGGCGCCATCTGGATGCGACTGCAGGTCGCCTATGACCTCAGGGTTGCCGAGATCGAGAAGGGTGAGGAAATTACCCGTACCGTTCGGCCGCGCGCCGCATGAGGGTGGCTGCCGCCAGCCGGGCCATGGAATCATTTCGCCGGATCGGGCGCCTGGCCCGCGTGCTCATCGCCAAGCGTCTCGAACTGCCGTGCCACGTCCGCCGGCACAAAGTGACAAGCGTGCACGCCCTGGCCAAGGCGCTGGGCCGCGACTACAGCAATGGAGAATCCGGACTTTGTCGTTCAGTTTCAATTGATTGGCTCAAGCACGCAAAACCGGACTCTCCTCATTTTGCTGCAGTCGGCCTGAACCGCCGGACGCGGCCATGACCGCCGCCCGTCCCACACTCCATTTCATCGAGTGGTTGCGGATCGGCCTCGTCTCGCTGGTCGTCGCCCACCACGGCGCCCAGGCCTACGGGCCGACTGGGGGTGCCTGGCCGGTCTTCGAGGCGGAGCGCAGCCAATGGCTCGATCCCTTCTTCGCGGTCAACGCCGGCTTCTTCATGGGGCTCTTCTTCCTGATTTCCGGCTATTTCGTCCCCGCCTCGCTGGCCCGCAAGGGCGCCCGCCGCTTCGCCGCCGACCGCCTGGTCCGCCTCGGCCCGCCGCTCGTCATCATGGGCTTCCTCGTCTTTCCCTTCATCGGCTATGCCGGAACGGACGGCGGGCAGGGCTTCCTCGCCTACTACGCCGAGGTCTACATCGGTCAGTGGCGGGTCACTTACGGCCCTCTGTGGTTCGTCTTCCATCTGCTGGTCTACGGCCTCGCCTTCGCCAGCCTTGCCGTCGCCTTTCCTCGCCTCGCCGCCGAAGGCTTGGCGCCACCGACCGGCCATCGGGGGCTGATCGGCCTCGCAGTCGTCATCGCCGTCGCCGGCGGGCTGGTCCGCCTGGAGTTCCCGCAGGACCGCTGGGTCAACTTCCTGGGTGTCATGCCCATGGAGCCCGCCCATCTGCCGCAATACCTGGCCCTTTTCGTCGCCGGCACGGTGGCCGGCCGCCACCGCTGGTTCGAGACGATACCGGCCGCCGTCGGCCGGGTGTGGCTCGGGGTCGGGCTCGCCGCAGCCGTCTTCTGGTATGCGCTCCGGTACTTCGACGAGTTCGCTGGTTTCCGGCTCCTCGACGCCGCCACCGTGCGGGACCTGTTCCCGGTATGGGAGGCGACCCTCGCCGTCGGCCTGGCGGTCGGGCTGGTCGTTCATTTCCGCGAGCGCTGGAACCGCCCGCACCCCTGGCTCGGCCCCCTGGCCGGCGCCGCCTACGGCGTCTTCATCCTGCACGTCTTCGTGGTGGTCGGCCTCAACCTCGTCTTCCTCGGCGTCCCGCTGCCGCCCTTCGCCAAGTTCCTGGCGGTCACCGGGCTGGCCCTCGTCCTTTGCTTCGCCGCCGTCATTCTCCTCAGGCGGCTGCCCGGCGTCGCCCGGGTGCTGTGAGAGGAGGGGCCATGCCCATGAAGGCCCTCGCCGCCGCCATCGGCCGCCACGGCTTCCTGCTGCGCGGCGGCTTTCATCCTCTCCCGGCCGATGGCGTCCCAGGCGATCCGGGCACGCTGGTGATGATCGGCAACGCCGGGCCCGCGATGTGGGAGGCCTTCCGGGCGGCCTGTCCCGAGCCCTTCACGCCAAACCCGCTCGATGCATGGACGCGCGAGGTGCTGGGCGGGATCGCCCGCGATCTCGGGGCCACCCCCCTCTTCTCCTTTGACGGGCCGCCGTACCTGCCGTTTCAGCGGTGGGCGATGCGGGGCGACGCCGTGTTCCCCTCGCCCATCGGGCCCTTGATCCATCCCACCTATGGCCTGTGGCACGCCTATCGCGCCGCCCTGCTGTTCGCCGGGCGCATTCCCCTGCCCGCCCCGGCCGCCGCCGCCAGCCCGTGCGCGTGCTGACCGGCAAGCGCCTCGAACTGCTGCGCCACGTCCGCCGGCACAGGACCGCCAGCGTGCGCGCCCTGGCCAAGGCGCTGGGCCGCGACGATAGCAACGTCCACGCCGACGTCCAGGCCCTGATGGCCGCCGGCCTGATCGAGGCCGCCGACGGCGGCCTGCGCGCCGACTACGACGCTATCGAGACGCGGATTGCGGTGTAAGAGGCGAGTTTGCGCTTAAGCCAGCGACCGCATTGGGCTTAATTGCGGTGACGGCGCACTCAATTAGCTAAATGGTTCGGGGGGAGTGTGCAACATTATGCGCGTCTACCATTTTCTCAATGCAGAACATGGTCTTGATGCTCTGCGGAATTGCCATCTGAAAATAGCCCGGTTCGGCGAGCTTAATGATCCGTTCGAGCTATTGGGCGTTGATCTTTCCGACAAGGACATACGCCAAGCGTTTAAGAAAATTAAAATTGCACTGGCGGAATATCGAGGCTTGCTTTGCTTCAGTCGACGCTGGAGAAATCCATTACTATGGAGTCACTATGCAGACAGGCACAAAGGGCTTTGTTTAGGTTTCGATATCCCCGATGAGCTGGCAATACGTGTGACTTATACTGCCAGAAGGCTTATGCCAACCGATCTATTTTTCCCGGACAACGCCGTTAGAGAGGGAGCAATCGCGAAAATCCTCGCTACGAAATTCAGTCACTGGCGATATGAAGACGAGGTGCGGCTGTTTGTCAGCCTGGAAGACAGAGATCCGCAAAATGGGCATTATTTTTATGACTTTTCCGAGGATCTGAAGCTTGCCCAGGTCATCGTAGGCCCTCAATCCAGCATTTCCCGTTACGATCTCGAAGGGGTTCTTGGAAACGAAAACGCTCATGTAGAACGGCTCAAGGCTCGACCGGCCTTTAAGACGTTCAGGGTTGTAATGAACAGGGAAGAGTCTTTGTGGACGTAGGTTGTGTAGGAATCATGATTCCGTTGGCTGGGCTCACAACCACCACAAATTAGCGTGCTGTTTCCGTAGTTTCTGAATTACACCGGCCAATATGGAAGACACACAACAAGTTTTGCAAGAAAATTATACAATAATAAAATAGAAGCATACAAACCAGATAGTAAAGATGGAACAAAGAAAAACGGCCATATTATAATTATAGATAAACTTGCTCGTTTAATATCGCGCTGAAATATATCAACTTTATTTCCATATTCTTGTGAATGAGCTATAGCCTCGCTGACAGTTTTGAAATTTATATTAAATCTAACATTGTTATTAAATTTAACTGTAACATATGTTATAAACAGCATATCAACTACAACAAAAAGAACAAATAACAGTATAGAAATTCCCATTGCTATAGCAACATGTGTTGAAACCTTTTCCGGAATACTATCTTTTGTAAATCCCCATATAGCAAAAAAACTCGCGTACCCAACTGTTACAACCGCATTTATATACGATCTAGATTTATCAAATATGATTACAGTTTGATCATCAACGATGCGCTGAATTCGAACGTAATCGTCGACAACACTTTTTAATATCGCATCAATTTCAGGCATTTATTTGCCCACCATACCACCGTAACATACAATTAGCGGGTCGATATGGCCGGTTGCGGACTTAAATCCACCGGCGCCATATCCAATTTTTGGATCAGCCTCACCATCGGCGGCCCCAATCTCGCACCCGCCATCTTAGCAAGCTGCAGCGTACGAAGTAGCGGATAGGTTTCCGGCACGGCATTTTTCCATGTGGAGGCCGGAATGCCAGAGGCAATTTCGGCTGTAAGCTCCTGGCATGTTATCAACCGTCCTTTACCGAGAAGTCGATGTTTCTCAGCCGCAGACGCATAACCATGCACGACGACTTGGTCCAACTCTGCTGGCAATTCTATGCCTGAAAAGAGATCGCGGACGTACCTGCGGCCAATGGCGAACTTCCGGCTGAATCTGTCTTCTCTAACCACCCATGTGTCGGCGTCGATTGAGCACTCGACGTGGAGAAGATGTCGGTGCGCCGGATGGAAACCGACTACATCCAGTTCACCGTCCCATCCCCCATTGGCCCTTCTACCTACTTTCACGGCCGTACGAACGAAATAGCCGTTGTATCCAAGCCATTCGGCAGTGAGTGTTTCCAGATGGTTCATGGCACATATTATTTCTCGTATTTATTGTCTGGGCTAGCGACTTTCGTGACGCCCCGCCAGGGCACATCCTCTGCTGCCCCGTTCCAATTCATTCTGTTGATTTTTCCTATAAATTGGATTATAATCCTACACCATTTTTACTCGGTAAAGCGGAGGGGAACGGTACCAACGGATCGGCCCCTCGGAACCAAGAAAGGAATAGCGTGGCGTCATGCCTTGTGCGTTCAGGAGCTTCGAATTCTTTTTAATTCTGGGCGTTCCGGCGTTCCTGGCTATGGCTGCATGCATTGTCTCCGTCGCCATGGCGAACATCAGGGAGCATGGGCCCCGGGTCGCGCTTGCCGAGACATTCGGGGTCTCTTTCAAGAAGGCTCACTCGCCGAAAAACATGTTCATGCTGCATGGCTTCTTCCGGGAAGCTGCTTACGGCAACCCCGCCGCCCAGGGCCACATGCGCCGAGCCAAGCGGTTCTGGGGGGTTGCGTTGCTGTTTTTCGCGTTGGTCTTCCTGGCAACAGGGCTCGTCTACTTCGGCGACGCTTGCCCGGCCCGCTAAGAGAAAATCGCGCCGATGCCGCTCCGCTCCCCTCAACGCTCTGCAAACAAACGGGAAACGCCAAAATGACGACAGATGATGACAGATGATGACGATGCTATGGTGGGAATCCGCATTTTATCGTGTTGTTCCAATGCGTTGCCCGCATAAGCTGGAAACGATGACGATGACTTCGCCGGAGATGCGCCGCCCGTGAACCCCGACCTCGACACCCTCGCCCGCGCCGTCGCCCGCCATGGCTTCATGGTGCGGGGCGGCTTCCATCCCGAGCCGGCCGACGGCGTGCCGGGGAACCCGGGCACGCTGGTCATGGTCGGCAACGCCGGGCCGGCGATGTGGGAGGCCTTCCGGGCGGCGGCGCCCGAGCCCGCCGCGCCAAACCCGCTCGATGCCTGGACACGCACCGTTCTTGCCGGCGTCGCCCGCGACCTCGGGGCGAGCGTTCTCTTTCCCTTCGACGGGCCGCCGTACCTTCCCTTCCAGCGCTGGGCGATGCGGGGCGACGCCGTGTTCCCGTCCCCCATCGGGCCCTTGATCCATCCAACTTACGGCCTGTGGCACGCCTATCGCGCCGCCCTGCTGTTCGCCGGACGCATCCCGCTGCCCGCCCCGGCCGCCGCCGCCAGCCCGTGCGCGGGCTGCGCGGCGAAGCCCTGCCTGTCCGCCTGCCCGGTGTCGGCCCTGGCCCCCGGGGCCTACGACGTGCCGGCCTGCGTGGCCTTCCTCGACGGGCCGGCCGGAACCGGCTGCCTGTCGCTGGGGTGCGCGGCGCGGCGGGCCTGCCCGGTCGGGCGGGATCACGTCTACGCCCCTGCCCAGGCCGGCTTCCACATGGCCCACTTCCGGGCAACCAACCGGTAGGGGGGGGCATAAGAAGGTGAAACACAGAGGGCACCGAGGATTCACAGAGGATCACAGAGAAAGTAAATTGCGCGGGCATCGCCCGCGCTTTCAATCCTTCTCGGTGAACCTCTGTGTTCTCGGTGTTCTCGGTGGTTCCCCTTCATCCGCCGCCCGGGCCAACGGGAGAACCGGCCCGAAATCTGTGGACATCCGGGCCACGCAGGCCATATTAACCCGGTCATGAGCGGGCTCTCTTTCCTCAAGATGCACGGGCTGGGCAACGATTTCGTCGTGCTCGACGGCCGAACCGCGCCCATCGCGCTGACCGCCGCCCAGGTGCGGGCCATCGCCGACCGCCACACCGGCGTGGGCTGCGACCAGCTGGTGGTGGTGGGGGCGCCCCGGAACGGCGAGGCCGACGCCTTCATGCAGATCTTCAACGCCGACGGCGGCGAGATCGAGGCCTGCGGCAACGCCACGCGCTGCGTCGCCGCCATCGCCATGGCCGAGAAGGGCACGCGTTCCGCCGTCATCGAGACGGTGGCCGGCCTGCTTGCCGCCGACGCGGTGGGCGACGGCATCGTCGCCGTCGACATGGGCCCGGCGCGCCTGGAGTGGCAGCAGATCCCGCTGGCCGAGGCCCGCGATACCCTGCGCTTTGCCGTCGAGGCCGGGCCGCTTCACGAAGCCACGGCGGTCAACATGGGCAACCCGCACGCCGTCTTCTTCGTCGACGACGCCGAGGCGGTGGCGATGGAAACCTGGGGCCCGGTGGTCGAGCATCATCCGCTGTTCCCCGAGCGCACCAACGTCGAGGCGGTCGAGGTCATCGCGCCCGACCGCATCCGCATGCGGGTGTGGGAGCGCGGCACCGGCGTGACGCGGGCCTGCGGCACCGGCGCCTGCGCCTCGGTGGTGGCCGCCCACCGGCGCGGCTTCACCGGGCGCAAGGTTCATGTCGTGCTGGACGGCGGCACCCTGTTCATCGAATGGCGCGACGACGGGCGCGTGCGCATGACCGGCCCGGTGACGACCAGCTTCAAGGGCATGCTCGAACCCGCGCTGCTGGGGGGCTGACATGGCGCCGCCCAAGATCGTCACCCTGGGCTGCCGGCTCAACGCCTTCGAATCCGAGGTGATCCGCGAACGCGCGCTGGCCGCCGGAATTTCCAATACCGTCATCGTCAACACCTGCGCGGTGACCGCCGAGGCCGAACGCCAGGCCCGCCAGACCATCCGCAGGCTGCGCCGCGAGCATCCCGGCGCCCGCATCGTGGTCACCGGCTGCGCCGCGCAACTGGGCGCCGCCAAATTCGCCGCCATGCCCGAGGTCGACCAGGTGGTGGGCAACGCCGAGAAGCTCGATGCCGCCAACTTGGCCGAAGGCGCCGGGCGCATCCGCGTCACCGACATCATGACCATTCGCGAGACCGCCGGGCACCTGATCGACACCCCCCTGATCAGCGACTTCGGCGAGCGCACCCGGGCCTTCGTGCAGATCCAGCAGGGCTGCGATCACCGCTGCACCTTCTGCATCATCCCCTTCGCGCGCGGCCCCAACCGCTCGGTGCCGCCGGAGCGCATCGTCGAGCAGGTGCGGGCCTTGACCGCCCGCGGTTACGCCGAGGCGGTGCTGACCGGGGTCGACATCTGCTCCTATGGCGCCGACCTGCCGGAAGGGCCTAAGCTGGGCGACGCCGTGGCCGCCATCCTCGCCGAGGTGCCGGAGTTGAAGCGCCTGCGCCTCTCCTCGCTCGACCCCGCCGCCATGGACGACACCCTCTTCGCGCTGCTGGCCGGGGAGCCCCGGCTGATGCCGCACCTGCATCTCAGCCTCCAGGCCGCCGACGACCTGGTGCTCAAGCGCATGAAGCGGCGCCATTCGCGGGCCGGCGCCATATCGGTGTGCCAGCGGGCGCGGGCGGCCCGGCCCGACGTCGTCATCGGCGCCGACCTCATCGCCGGCTTCCCGACCGAGGACGAGGCGATGTTCGCAAATACCCTTTCCGCCGTCGCCGACATGGGCCTCACCTTCCTGCACGTCTTCCCGTTCTCGGCCCGCGCCGGCACGCCGGCCGCCCGCATGCCGCAGGTGCCGGGCGAGGTGCGCCGCGAGCGCGCCGCCCGCCTGCGCGAGGCCGGGGATGCCGCCTTGGCCGCCTATCTCGCCTCCCAGGTTGGCGGCACCGCCGAGGTGCTGGTCGAGAGCGGGGACGAGGGCCACACCCCCCATTACGCGAGGGTGCGCCTCGCCGGCGCGGCTCCGGCCGGCGCCGTCGTCGAGGTGCGCCTTGCCGAGGCCCGGGGCGATCACCTGCTGGGCGTTCCCCTGTCATGAGCGAGGCGGCCAACGGCGGCTGGCTCGGCCGCCTGAAAAAGGGTCTCAGCCGCTCGTCGTCGCGCCTCACCGGCGGCATCGCCGACCTGTTCACCAAGCGGCGCCTCGACGATGCGGCCATCGAGGAGCTGGAAGAGCTGCTGATCGGGGCCGACCTGGGGGTGACGACCGCCGCCCGCCTGGCCGCCGACTTCGCGCGCACCCGCTTCAACAAGGAAGTCGGCCCCGAGGAGGTCAAGGGCGCCCTGGCCGCCTCCATCGCCGAGGTGCTGGCCCCGGTGGCCCGCCCGCTCGCCATCGACGGCAGCCACCGGCCGCACGTCATCCTCATCTGCGGCGTCAACGGCAGCGGCAAGACCACCACCATCGCCAAGCTGGCCCGCCAGTTGCGCGGCGAGGGGAAATCCGTCTACCTCGCCGCCGCCGACACGTTTCGCGCCGCCGCCGTCGAGCAGTTGCAGGTGTGGGGCGAACGCACCGGCTGCCCGGTCATTTCCGGCGCCCCCGGGGCCGACGCCGCCGGGCTGGCCTATGGCGCCCTGGAGCGGGCCAGGGCCGAGGGGGCCGACGTGCTCGTCATCGACACCGCCGGGCGGCTGCAGAACAAGCAGGGGCTGATGGCCGAACTGCAGAAGATCGTGCGCGTGGTGAAAAAGCTCGACCCCGCGGCGCCGCACGACTGCCTGCTGGTCATGGACGCCACCGTCGGCCAGAACGCCCACAGCCAGGTCGAGACCTTCCGCGCCATGGTCGAGGTCAGCGGCCTGGTGGTCACCAAGCTGGACGGCTCGGCGAAGGGCGGCGTCGTGGTCGGTCTGGCCGAGCGCTTCGGCCTGCCGATCCACGCCATCGGCGTCGGCGAAGGCATGGACGACCTTAGGCCCTTCGAAGCCCAGGCCTTCGGCCGCGCCCTGATGGGCCTGGACGGCTAGGCGGGGCGGAACCCATGTCCCTTCAGCCGCACCTCGTGGTCCTGGTGCTGGCCGCCGCCCTCATGCACGCCTCCTGGAACGCGCTGGGCAAGGGCGGCGGCGACACGGTCGCCGTCTTCGCCGTCATCCAGGCGGCGGGAACGCTGGCCGGGGCCGCGGTGCTGCCCTTCCTGGCGCCGATGGCCGGCGAGGCGTGGCCCTTCGTGCTGGCCTCGGCGGTCATTCACAACGGCTATTTCTTCTTCCTGATGAAGGCCTATCAGAACGGCGACCTCGGCCACGTCTATCCGCTGGCCCGCGGTTCGGCGCCGCTGCTGGTGGCCGGGCTCACCGCGGCGTTGGCCGTCGAGACGCCAACCCTGGGCGGGATGGCCGGCATCGCGCTCATCTCGATCGGCATCGGCAGCCTCGCCCACACCGGGCGGCTGGCGCCGGGGGCCGGCCGAGCGGCGGTGCTGGCTTTCGTCACCGCGCTTTTCATCGCCGCCTATACCCTGGTCGACGGCTTGGGTGTGCGCGCCTCGGCGGCGCCGGTCACCTACGCGGCCTGGCTGTTTTTGCTGTCCGGCCTGCCGTTCGTCGCCATCACCGTCGCGTGGCGCCGCCATAGCCTCGGGCGCGATCTCGGCCTCGCCTGGCGGGCAGGTACCATGGCCGGCCTGCTGGCGGCGCTGGGCTACGCCATTGTGCTTTACGCCATGAGCCAGGGGGCGCTGGCCTACGTTGCGGCGCTGCGCGAAACCTCGGTGCTGTTTGCCGCGCTGATCGGCGCCATCGCTCTCAAGGAACCGTTCGGGGCGCGGCGCATCATTGCCGCGCTGGTCATCGCGGCCGGACTGATCGTCCTGCAAACGGCGGGATAGGCGGAAACGCCCTCAGTCGATGCCTTTGGCGTCGGGGTCGGTGCCGCCGGTCGGATCCTTGCTTACCAGTTCGGCCACCGTGTCGTAGGTGTCGGCGTTGGTCAGCATTTGCTCGCCGACTTCGGGATTCTGGGAAGCCACGTCGCGGAAGAACTTGGCCGCCGCCTTCAACAGGGTGGCGGCGATTTCAGCATGGGTGGGCATTCACGGGTTCCTGGCTCGGGTGGGTTCGCGGCCAGCCTAGCACGCCGGAACCGGCGGCGCCAAGGCGACGGCGCGGCTATTCGCCGCTGTTGCCGTTCGTTCCGGCTCCCTGGCTGTGCCGCGCAAGGAGCCGTTCCATTCCGGCGGCACTGTCGCGGTAATAGCGGTGAAACTCTCCGGCACCCGAAAGTCCGGCCGTCCTCGCCGCGAAGTCGCTCAACACCGGAAGCTGCCGGCGGGCGAAGGTGGCGACATCGATCTGCCCGAGCCGGGCCAGCACGGCGGAAAAACCGAGCACGACATAGCCGCCCTGCGGCTTGTTCGCGGCCTGCTCCAGCGCCGCCGTCACATTGGGCGCCATGGCCAGCAGCCTGTCGGCGTAGGCCTTGAGCACCGGCGCCTGCTCGACAAGATCTTGCCGTTCGCGGTCGAAGTCGCCACGGCCGACGATTTCATGATCCCGGTAGACGACGGGCGCCGCCTCCGAGGTGTCGCAGAGCCAGCCCGGCCGGGGCACCAGAAGGTCGGCCTGGTCCCGTTCCTCGCGGTAGGGATAAAACGGCATGGTCCGGCAGCGCAGCGGCTTTTCCGCGTGGATGGTGCAAAGAAGGCCGTCGGCGGCGAGCGCGGGACAGGCCATCAAGGGCGGCAAATAGGAAATGGGGGTGATCTGCACGGCGATCGGTTTGCGTTTTCCAAGCCTCACCTCCGTTCCGAGGCGGGCCGTCAGCGCAAAGGATTTCGCCCCCGGCCGGACGACCGTCCACAGCATTGCCAGGGGAAAGCGGCCGGCGTGGGCGAGCGCGTCCTTGAGGGTCAGCGGCAGCCGGCCGGAGCAACACTTGCCGCAGGCCGTGCACGCGAACCGCCGTTCCATCGCTTCAGACGCCGCAACACTTCTTGTACTTCTTGCCCGAACCGCACGGGCAGGGATCGTTGCGGCCGACCTTGACGACCTGGCGGGGCGGTTCTTTCGGATTCACCTCGCCGCCCGTACACCGCCACAGCCCACCCTCGCGGGCGAAGGTCGCCCGCTCGTGCTGCACGTGCTGCTGGCCGCGCAGGCTGAATCGCGCCATGAACTCCACCGTGCCGGCGTCGTCGGCCTCGCCGCCGCCGGTGACGGCTCGGATCTCCAGGCCCTGCCACTTCGCCGCGCCCGCCGTCTGTTCGGCCTCCACCTGATCGAACTCGTCGCGGATGTCGGCCGCCAGGGTTTCGGCGAGATAGCCGATGTCGCCCTTGACGTAGGCGGTATAGCGCGACCGCATCAAGGCCAGCGCCGTGGGCGCCGCGGCCCCGGCAAGAAAGGGCGCGCAACAGTCGTCGATGTCTTTGTGGGAACCGCAGGGGCACAGCGTCATGGAACGGGGTCCTTCTCAGGCGGCGACGTCGGGCCGACGCCGAATGCCGGCAGGGTACCCCCGTTTGCCGGAAGGCGAAACGGCCTTCGCTTGGCTAGACCAGGATGTTGACGTAGTAGCCGCGCGGCACCTCGCGGGTCAGCGGCTGGCCCGAGGTGAGCGCCTTGTCCAGGCGTTCGAGGGCGTTCTGCACGGCCGGCGAATCGCCGTTGCTGGCGACGCGGGCGCGGAAGCCGACTTCGCGGGCCTCGGCATAGACGCCGGGGCGTCTTCCCGAGGAGCTGACGGCGAGTCCGGAGAGGGTGGCGGCGTCTGTCATGGGCCACAGGCTAAGGGAAAAAGGTTAACGGACCGTCAAAGAAACTTAGTCGTCGAAGCCGCCATGCGGCCACGAATCGTCGGGGGCGACGGCCAGCGCGGGCCCGGCGCCGCTCGCCTGCTTCAGCGCCCAGACGACGCTGGGAAAGGCCAACTCGGCCCACGGCACGTCGTTCCAGGTAAACAGCGCCACCTCCTGGCTCTCGACGCCGGGGGCGAACTCGGGCGCCGCCAGCCGGGCGTGATAGAAGGCGTGAACCTGGCCGATGCGCGGCACCTCGTAGATGCCAAGCAGGCCGCTGATCTCGACCCGGGCGCAGGCCTCCTCCCAGGTTTCGCGCGCCGCGCCTTCGGCCATGCTCTCGCCCATCTCCAGGAAGCCGGCCGGCACCGTCCAGAAGCCGCGGCGGGGCTCGATGGCACGCCGGCACAGCAGCACCCGCTCGTCCAGCGTGCAGACGGCACCGACGACGACCTTGGGATTGTCATAGGCGATATAGCCGCAATCGGGGCACATCAGCCGTAGGCGGGTGTCGCCTTCGGGAACGCATTCGACCGAAGGCCCTGCTTTCCTCTGGGTTGGCATGGCGCCAGTGTGGCGCGGCCCCCTTTCGCGGGCAAGAATTAAAACGCCGGACAGCCGATCATTGCGTCAGGCCGATGATCAGGTCGTCGTTGAGGAAGAGATTGACCGGCGCCCCCTCCGCCATCGCCCCCTCGCCCCGCTGATGGGCCGAGTCGACCAGCACGAAATGGCCGCCGACGGCCACCCGGTAGCGCACGACCCCGCCCAGGAACTCGGCGTGATTCACGATGCCGGCCAGCCGGGTCATGCCGTCGGGAACCGGCGCGTCGGCGGGGCGGATCAACAGGTTCTGCGGACGGAAGACGATGTGGCTGGCGGCCCGGCCGGCCTCGCCGATCGGCACCCGGACGGCGCCGTCGCCGGACTTGAAAACCAGGCGCCCCGCCTCGTCGGCCACGGCGCCGGGCACGACGTTGGCGACGCCCAGGAAGTTGGCGACGAAAAGATTCGCCGGGTCGTCGTAAAGCTCGGTCGGCGAACCCACCTGCTGGACGATGCCGCTGTCGATGACGGCGATACGATCCGAGGTGGTGTTGGCTTCTTCCTGGTCGTGGGTGACGAAGATGGTGGTCAGCGACAGCTTGCGCTGCAGCTGGCGCAGCTCGCGGCGCATCTGCACGCGCAGCTTGGCGTCGAGGTTGGACAGCGGTTCGTCGAGCAGCAGCACCTGGGGCTCGATGACGATGGTGCGGGCCAGCGCCACCCGCTGCTGCTGGCCGCCCGACAGCTGCGACGGCCGTCGCTCGGCGTATTCCAGCAGGCCGACCAGTTCGAGCGCGGTATCCACACGCCGATTGATCTCGGCTCGCGGCACGCGCCGCTCCTCCAGCCCGAAGGCGACGTTCTTCCTCACCGTCATGTGCGGCCACAGGGCGTAGCTCTGGAACACCATGCCGACGTTGCGCCGCCACGGCGGCAGGTGGGCGACGTCGGCGCCGCCGATGACGACGCGCCCGGACTGGGCCGTTTCGAAGCCGGCGATCAGGCGCAAAAGGGTGGTCTTGCCGCAGCCCGAGGGACCGAGGAAGGCGAAGAACTCGCCGGGTTCGATGGCGAGATCGATGCCCTTCAGCACGTGGGTCTTGCCGAAGGACAGGTTGACGTCCTCGATCGTCACGCCTACCGCGGTTCCCCGTCCGGCCTGCTGCTGCGAGGTGGTCATCGTTCGATCCTCATTCATTTGGCGTGCGTCATGCCGAGCTTGCGCTGGCGACGATCGACGAAAAGGTGCGACAGGAAGGTACACAGGCCGACCACCAGCACGGCGAAGATGCCGAGCGCGGCGCCCGGTCCCCGTCCGGCGGCGCTTTGCATGTAGACGTAGATGCCGTAGGCGAGCGGGCCGTCGGAATGTTTCGACACCAGCATCAGGGTCATGCCCAGTTCCACCGCCGCGGTGGCGAAGCTGGTGACGAAGCCGGCCAGGATGCCGCCGGCCATCAGCGGCACGACGATGCGATAGACCGTCTTCATCTTGTTGGCGCCGAGGCTCTCGGCCGATTCCTCGAGCGACACGCTGACCTGCTGGAGCGCCGCCGAGCAGGCCCGCAGCGCATAGGGAAGGCGGCGGATCGCCAGCGCGATGACGATGGCCACCCACCAGGTGCCGAACGCCTGGCCGCCCAGGCCCGGCACCGGGACGTCGTAGAAGGCGCGCAGATAGCCGATGCCGATGACGAGGCCCGGTATCGCCACCGCCGACATCGCCAGATAGTCCAGCCACTGGCGGCCGGCGAGCTTGGTGCGCAGCACGATGTAGGCAATCGCGGTGCCCAGCACGACGTCGATCAGTCCGGCGAGCCCCGAGTAGAGCACGGTGTTGGTCATATACTCGGGCGTCTCGGCGAAGATCGCCCGGAAGTGGTTCAGCGTGAAGGCGTCGGGCACCACGCTGTAGGACCAGATGGTGCCGAAGGAAAGCAGCGTCAGCCCGAAATGCGGCGCCAACACCAGGGTCATGATCACCAGCACGATGATCCAGGCGAAGGCCATCTCGATGGGGCGCATCCGCCGCTTGGCGAGGCCGCCGCCACCCTTCTGCACGGTGGCGTAGTCCTTGCCGCGAAGCGCCAGGGTGGCCAGCCACATCGAGGCCAGCGCGATGACCACCAGGATGACCGAGATGACGTAGCCCATCGGGTCCTTGATGCCGATCGAGGCGATACGCAGGTAGGCCTGCGGCGCCAGCATCGAATTGACGTTGAGCAAGAGCGGCGTGCCCAAGTCGTCGAAGACCTTGAGGAAGACCAGCGAGGCCCCCGCCATGTAGCCCGGCATGGCCAGCGGCAGGACGATGCGGCGGTATAGACGGAGCCCCGAGCATCCCAGGTTCTGGGCCGATTCCTCCATGGCACGGTCGATGTTGTGGAGCGCCGCCGACAGGTTGATCAGGATGAACGGGAAGTAGTGCAGGCTTTCGACGAAGATGACGCCGTTGAGCCCCTCCATGAAAGGAATGTTGATGCCGAGATAGTCCTCGAGCAGCAGGTTGACGCTGCCGTTGCGCCCGAACAGCATCATCATGGCCACCGCGCCTACGAAGGGCGGCATGATCAGCGGGATGATGCCCAGGCCCTGGATGATGACGGCGCCGCGAAATTCGAAGCGCGAGGTAAAGTAGGCGAGCGGCATGGCAAAGGCCGAGGCCAATATCACCGACATGGCGCCAACGTAGATCGAATTCCAGAAGGATTCGCGAAACAGCGCGGTGTTGAAGAAGTCCTTGAAGTTGAGCAGGGTGAATTGGCCGGTGGAGGCGTCGAGGAAGGCGACGAACACCACCTGCACCACCGGCACCACCAGGAAGACCAGCAGGAACAGCGAGATCAGCGCCATCAGCGCCGCCTGGCCGGGATGCTTTCTGAACTCGGAAATCACGCCGAAGACCTCGCCCGACTGACGGCGCATGGACAGGACGCACCGCCGCTTCGCGCAGGCACCGGCCCGGCCCCCTCAGAGGGGCCGGGCCCGATGCCGGTGGTTGGCTTACTTCAGAAGGGCCAGTGCCTGTTCGGCCTTCTCCTTGGCGGCCTTGTAATTGGCCAGCGCGAAGGCGTCCCATTTCTCCTCGATCTCGGCCTGACGCGGCGGCACCTTGGTGTCCGCCTTCTTGCGCTCCTTGAAGGCGTCCGAGGTGAAGACGCCCGGGAATTTCTCATCGATCGCCTCGGCCTCGGAGATCGGCATCTTGTCCAACAATGCGCGGGCTTCCTTGACCAGGCCGGCGGCCTTGTCGTTCTTCTTCTTGGCCAGCGCCGCGTCGGCCGCGTGAATGGCCTTGGTGGCGGCGGTCAGATCGGCCAGCCGATAGGTGAACAACACGTCGAACAGGCTGTTGACGATGTTGTAGCGGGCCCCCGACTTGTCGACGTCGAACTTCACCGCGGCGCCGATCGACTTGTCGGCGAAGGGGTTGGGGAAACCGGCGGGCGCCTTGGCATAGGTCGCCGGGTTGACCGGCAGGCGCTGGATCGCCGGGTCGAGCAGCAGTTGCTGGCCGTCGACCGACAGCAGGTATTCGACGAAGGCCTCGGCCGCCTGGCCATGCGGCGGGTTCTTGATGATGCCGATGTTGGCGGGAACCAGGGTGGTTACCGTCGGGTAGACGAACTCCACCGGGAAGCCGGTGGCCTTCGACGAGAAGCCGAAGAAATCGATGACCAGCCCGATGCCGAAATCGCCGCTGTTGACCCCTTCGGGAACGCCGAAGCTGCGCTCGGTGACCATCTTGAAGTTGCCGGAGATTTCCTTCCAGGTGGCCCAGCCCTTGTCCCAGCCCTCGCCCTGCAGGACGGTCTCGACCGTCAGGTGGGTGGTGCCGGAACGCGACGGCGAGGACATGCCGACGTGCCCGAAATAGATGGCCTTCTTGAGGTCGTCCCATTCCTTGGCCACGGGCAGATCCTTGGCCTTGAGATACCGGGTATTCCACATGATGCCGTAGCCCGAAGCGGCGAAGCCCATGTAGAAGCCGTCGGGGTCATGGATCGGATAGGCCCCCACCTTGGCGGGGATGCCTTGCGCCTTGGGCGTGTACTTGGCCAGCAGCCCGGCCTTCTTCAGCACCTCGAAGGCATCGGGAGCCGACGCCCACATCAGGTCCACCGTGTTGCCCTTGGCGGTTTCCTGCAGATAGGTCACGGCCGCCGCGGTATTTTTCTGCAGAATCTCGACGGTCGTGCCGGGGAACTTGGCCTCGAACGCCTTCTTGTAGGGGCCGGTCAGGTCCTTGGGGAACGAGGTGACGATGACCACCTTGTCCTCCAGCGCAAGGGCCGGGCCGGGCGCCGCCAACACGCCTGCCGCGAAGCCGGCGGCCAGGAGAGCCGCGGCCGATTTCCACGCGAACCGTTTCATGGTCTTAGTCTCCCTGCTGTGTGAACCGTCCGTCCGGTTCACGGTCCCTGTGCCTCGTCTTTCGTTGCGAACGGAGTGTGTCGCGAGGCATGGATTCACGCTAGCCGGGGGCTCCCCACCGGTCAACTGAAATGGCGGCGCGAAAGCCGCGCCGTTCCGCGCCGCGCCGCGGTATGGTATGTGTGGACCCTGCGGCCGCTCGCCGCGGCCCGCCGGTTCCCGCAAGAAAGCCGTTTTACCCATGATCCACGCCGTTGCCTCGTTCTTCCGCGATCTCAGCGTCGGCACCCGGCTTTCCCTTCTGATCGGCTTCGGGCTGATGGCCATCGCCGCCGCCGCCGGCGTTTTCGCCGTCGCCGACGTGCGCACGCAGGCGGCCCTGGAACGCCGCGACGTCCTGGCCCGCATCCTTGATCTTTCCCACGAAACCGAAACCGCCCAAGCCCGGTTGCGGGCCCGCGCCTCGGTTTTCCTGATGCGTGGCGACCGCAGCTCGGCCGAGACCTATGCCCAGCAGTCGGCCCGCCTGCTGGCGGTGCTGGCCATGCTGGACGACATGCCGGAAACCGCCGTCATCCGCCGCCACATCCAGACGGTACGCGACGGCATCGCCGAGCATGCCAACGAATTCAGGAAAATCGCCGACCTCGAAGGGGACGGGCCGCCGATCCGTCTCGACAAGCTGACGACGGCCACCGAGGAAGCCCTGGCCGCCGTCGGCGCCACGCTTTCAGCCCCCGGGCGCGAGGCGCTGGCCGTCAAGTTGCTCGCCGTCAACCTGCACGCGCGACGGGTGCTGGCGGGAGACGCGCAGGCCGGGCTCGACATGGTGCAGGCCCGCCACGACGGGTTCGACCGCGAACTCGCCCAGGCCCGTCTCGGCGACTGGACGACGGTCGAGATCGCCGAGCGCATGAACGTCTACGTCTCGGCGATTCTCGACGAAGCGGCGGAACGCGGCCGGCAAAAGAGGGCGGCCGCCCGCCTCGACGAGATCCTCGACTACCTGCAGCCGGGCCTGGAGGCGATCGCCGCCTTCCGCGACGAGGCCGACGCCGCCATCGTCGAGGCCGTCGGCAAGCGGCAACAGGCGAGGCTTCTGATGTATGCGGGGGCGGCCGGCGCCGGCGCCGCCTTCCTCATCCTGGGCCTGCTGATGGCACTGGGCATCAGCCGGCCGCTGCGCAGCCTCGCCTTGGCCGGCCGCCGGCTGGCCGACGGCGATCGCGCCGCCTTCATCCCGATCAGCACGGCCGAAGACGAGGTGGGCGACCTGGCCCGGGCCTTGCGGGCGGTGCGCGACGCCGCCACCGAGACGGACACCCATCTCAGGGCCCGCGATCTGCGCGAGAAGGCCCTTCTGTTGCAGAGCCAAGCCAGCCGGAAGCTGCTGCTCGACGAAATCGAGACCCGCGTGCGCGACGCCGCCGCCGCCATCGCCGATGCCGCCGCCGAGATCCGCCGGCTGGCCGCGGCCGCCGGCCAGGCCGCCACCGATACCGGCCGGCACGCCGGCGACATCGCCGCCGCCTCCGGCGAAACCACCGCCAGCCTGCGCCGGCTGGCGACCGTCGCCTCCACGCTGCACGCCTCGGTCGCCGAAACCCACCGGCGGCTTAGCGTGCTCGAGCCTGCGGCCGGCGCCGAGGCCGGGCTGCCGGCCGACGCCGCCGCCGTTGGCCAGCGCGTCGCCTACATCGGCCGCCTCGCCCTGCGCACCCGTCTGATGGCGCTCAACAGCGTCATCGGCACCGCCCGCGCCGGCGAGCGCGACGCCGAGCCGGAGGTCGAGATGATCGCCGCCGAGATCGGCGCCCTGGCCCGGCAGGTTGCCGAAGAGAGCGCCGCCTTCGAGGCGCTCGGCACGGCGATGGAGGCGGTGCGCGCACCCTTCGGCATGGCGGCCCAATCGGGCCGCGACGAGAATGCCCTCACCCGCGACATCCTGCGCAACGCCGAAGGCGCGGTGGCCGCCATCCTGACGCTGTCGAACGCCATCTCGCGGATCACCCGGACGGCCGGCGAAACCGGCCGCGTCGCCGAAGCCATGCGCGCCACCGCCGAGGCGGCCGCCGAGCGGTCGGACCGCCTGCGCAACGACATCGACGGGCTGCTCGCCCGCCTGCGCCAATAGAACTGAGGCTGCGGGCTCAGCCGGCCCGCAGCACGGCGACGCCCGGCAGGTCCTTGCCTTCCAGCCATTCGAGGAAGGCCCCCCCGGCGGTCGAGACGTAGGAGAAGTCCTCCTCGACGCCGGCCTTGGCCAGCGCCGCCACGGTATCGCCGCCGCCAGCCACCGACAGCAGCTTGCCGGCCTTGGTCAGCTTCGCCGCCTCGCCGGCCACCGCGTTGGTGCCGGCGTCGAACGGCGCCACCTCGAAGGCGCCGAGCGGCCCGTTCCACACCAGCGTCTTCATGCCGGCCAGCAGCGCCTTCAAATCGGCCGTCGATTTCGGGCCGATATCGAGGATCATGGCGCCGTCCGGCACCTTGTCGATGGCCACCGTCTCGGTCTTGACGCCCTCGGCCAGCCGATCGGCGATGACGGCGTCGACCGGCAGCACGATCTCGCAGCCGTTGCCGGAGGCCGCCGCCATGATGGCGCGCGCGCTGTCGGCCATGTCGCGCTCGCACAGCGACTTGCCGACGTTGACCCCCTTGGCGTTGAGGAAGGTGTTGGCCATGCCGCCGCCGATGACCAGCTTGTCGACCTTCTTCGTCAGGTTGCCGAGAAGGTCGAGCTTGGTCGAGATCTTGGCGCCGCCGACCAGGGCGACCACAGGGTGCTTGGGGTGATCGAGCGCGGCGGTCAGGGCCTCCAGTTCGGCCTGCATCAGGCGGCCGGCGGCGGCCGGCAGCAGGCGGGCCACCGCCTCGGTCGAGGCATGCGCCCGGTGGGCACAGGAAAAGGCGTCGGTTACATAGACGTCGGCCAAGGCCGCCAGCTTCTTGGCGAATTCGAGGTCGTTCTTCTCCTCCTCGGCGTGGAAGCGCAGGTTCTCCAGCATCGCGATGTCGCCGGCCTTCATGGCAGCCACCAGACGCTCCGCCTCCGGGCCGACGCAGTCGCCGGCGAAAGCGACCGGGCGCTTGCAGGCCCTGGCCAGAGCCTCGGCCACCGGCTTCAGCGAGAACTCCGGCGCCACCTTGCCCTTGGGGCGGCCCAGGTGGGTGACGACGACGACCCGCGCGCCCTTGTCCGCCAGCTCGATTAGCGTGGGAACCGTGCGCTCGATGCGCGTCGCGTCGGTGACCTTGCCGTCCTTCATGGGAACGTTGAGGTCGGCCCGCACCAGGACCCGTTTTCCGGACACGTCGAAACCGTCAAGCGTCTTGTACTTTGCCATTTCGGACTTCCATTGGCTTGAGAACCGGAGAAGCGGGAC
This sequence comes from Shumkonia mesophila, assembly GCF_026163695.1. Classification (NCBI taxonomy): domain Bacteria; kingdom Pseudomonadati; phylum Pseudomonadota; class Alphaproteobacteria; order Rhodospirillales; family Shumkoniaceae; genus Shumkonia; species Shumkonia mesophila. The sequence continues at coordinate 241,234 of NZ_JAOTID010000001.1, forward strand.
GACCAAGCGGAGGCCCGCCCCGAGCCCAACCGTTATGCAATCGGCCGAACGGGAAGGCAAGGGAGGATTGACGGCCGTCTGGCAGGAAAAGAACAAAGAACGAACATTTTTGTTGAGGGCGGGCAAAAATAGGTATATAAGCATATCCTGGAATCGACCCATTGCGATGTCCCTGCCCGGAGAGACGGTTTCCATGCCTGATTTCTTCCGACTGAAGAACGCCATCGGCCCCGCCCGCGAAATCGCCCCCGAGGATGCCGTCGCCGCCAAGACGGCGCTAGCCGAACTGGGCCACTACCAGATCCCGGATTTCGGGATGACGCCCTATCCCGACGGCGCGCTTTTCGAAGGGGTGAGAAAGTTCCAGCGCGAAGAGGGGCTGGAAGTGGACGGCCTGATGAACCCCAACGGCCCCACCGCCCAACGTCTGGATGCCGTGCTGGCGGAACGGCAAGCCGCGGCCCGGACGGCGGCCCCGGCAAGGTCCGAACCCCCTGACGCGCGGCCTGCCGCCACGGCGGAGCAGGCGGCGGCCAACACGCGCACCCTCGACGGCCTGCTGAAATCCACCGACGACGGCGCCCTGGCACAACTTTTCGCCCGGGCGCTGGCGGAAGGAGGCCCTTCCTCCCGCGCCGAATACGACGACTTCCTGCGCCAGCTTTCGGCCCGCGCCCCGGAGCGCCTGGACCGCTTTCGGAAGACGGTGATGAGCGCCGTTCCCGACGAAACGCGGCAAACGCCTGCCGCACCGACCGCCGAAAAGATACCCGCATCGCGCCACAATGACGCCACAAACACAACCGAAGATCGACCCACCATTAACGAGGAAAAGGCGCGAATTCAGAATATCATCGAGGATAAGCCGGCGCGCTTCCAGATCCGCCGAAACCCGGAGGCCGATGGCAGGTGGCGTCTTCATGAAGACCCGGTACTCGGTTCGGAGGCAGTCATGGAACGTGATCCCATCATCCGCGAGATGGCCGAGAAACACGGTGTCGATCCAGACCTGATCCGCGCCGTCATGTGGGCGGAGAACGCCAGGGGAAACAAGGGCGGAGTCAATGCTCTAGCTGACCTCGTTGGGAAGTCCAACTCGCCGCTGCCCATGAACATGAACAAAGAAACCGGTGCCAAGCTGCTGGGAAAGCAGCCCGAAGACCTTTACGACGCCCGCAACAATATCGAGGCGGCGACGATCTTCCTGAAACGCATCCGCGGCCGCATCGACGCCCCCAATCCGACGCCCGCCCAGATCGGCTCCATGTGGCTGTTCACGGGGAGCGAACAAACAAACGACTGGGGCGAGTTCATTCAACGAGTTTACGATGAGAAACCCTGGGAAAGAAAGTTGCGTCATGCACCCGGAGAACACTTCTGAATCGCCGGAATCTTCCGGCAGAACCAAGCCGAAGAAGGCGGGTTCGTCGTACACCCCGGTAAAGTACGCCGCCATGCTGCTCGGCGGGCTGTGGCTGTACATCACCGCGTTGGCCCTCTATGACCCGATCGGCCACAATCCCCAGGGAGAATACTGCGACCCTGTCGAACCCGGCGAGCCCTATCACTTGGTCCATGACGGGTATCCCTGTCGGCTGACCTCGCAGCTGTTTCTCGAACTCGGCCTCGGCCTGTCACTCACGGCAGCCTTCCTCCAGATCCCGACCTTGATTCTCTGGGCCACCATCGCCCACCGGAACTGGCGGCGAAAGAATGGGCAGGGAGGAGGAGCGGTGGTTGAGTAACCGCCCTCGCCAGGTCCGTCCGACGAAGAAACCCGCGGATGAGAGCACGCAATGACGACGCCCGGCGCGACCCAACCTACAGACACGGACGACACGGACGACAACCGCCGCTCGCCCTATCGGCCGGCGAAGATGTTGGGGATCGCCATCTTCGCCATGACTTTTTGGTGGGTGGCGGTGGGCACCTATCTTGGGTTCGTCGAGAACACCAATCAGGAATACTGCGACTACGTCGGCCCCGGCGAACCCTATCACCTTGTCATTTACGATATGCCGTGCCGAATCACGTGGACAGCGGTCATCGAACCGTTCCTGTTTCTGATCGCCGCCAACATCCCGCTCCAGTCCCCGACGCTGATTCTGTGGGTTACAATTGCCGGTCGGGAGCGAAGGAAAAGACGCCAACAATCCATGGCGAACGCCGCGGCCCATGCCGGGAATTTCGCAGAATTCATCCGGACTCTGCGACACGGGAGTCCAGGAGAAGAAGGAGAGACGGAAGGCGGGCAGGCCCCGCCGGCCAGCGAGGAAGAGTCCCCGGCTGCACCCGACGCCGCGGCTCGGCCCTAAGCCGGCACGGCCGCCTTCGAGGCGGCGCGGCCGGCCTCGAAGGCCCGCGCGTTGAGGTCGGCCACGGCGGGCTTCCTGGCCCTGAAACCCGCGACGATGATCTCCTTCAGCGTTTCCGCCGGGAACGGCAGGAAGCCGGCGATGGCCCCCAGCATGATGGTGTTGACCAGGCGCGGCTCGCCCATCTCCTTGGCAATCGTACCGGCGTCGAAATCGAACACCTTGACGCCGGCGGCGCGCATCGCGCCGATGGGATCGTCCGGGTATTTGTAGAGGCCCATGTTGACCACCGGCGGCGGCTGGCGCAGCGTGTTGACCATGGCCACGCCTTCCCGGCGCAGATAGCCGCACCAGCGCAGCGCCTCGGCCGGCTCGAAGCCGACCAGGATGTCGGCCTCGCCCTGGGCGATGGAAGAAGACAGCACCTTCGGCCCGAAGCGCAGATGCGAGGTGACGACCCCGCCCCGCTGGGCCATGCCGGCCACTTCGGTCTTCTTGACGTCATAGCCCAGCGACAGCGCCGCCTGGGCCAGAATCTCGGAGGCCGTCATCACTCCCTGGCCGCCCATGCCGACGACCATGATGTTGGTGATCGCCTTCGTTGCGCCGTTCATCGTGCCGCTCCCGCGCCCGGACCTGCCACCACGTTGCCCGCCCTGACGATGGCGCCCGGGCCGCAGGTCGATTGGCACAGGCCGCAGCCGGTGCAGGCGGCGGTGTCGATCTTCACCCACTTGCGCTCGATGTCCTTGCCCTTGCCCGATTTCTCGACGCCGGTGCGGATGACCTGGATGGCCGGGCAACCGACGTTGAGGCAGTTGGAGCAGCCGGTGCAGTCTTCCTCGACCACCCGGAAGGGGGTGTCCTTGCAGAAGCAGTCGATCAGCGTGCACGGCCGGTTGGTGATGATCACCGAGGGCTCCGGCGTGGCGATCTCCTCCTTCAGTGTCTTGAAAAGGACCGGCATCTCGGCGGGATCGACCCGGCGGATGCGCTCCGGCTTCACGCCGAAGGCCTCGACCAGCTTGCCGAAGTCGACGCGCGGCGCGGCGTCGCCCCTGAGGTTGTGGCCGGTGCCGGGATGCTCCTGGCCGCCGGTCATGCCGGTGGCCCGGTTGTCCAGGATCAGCACGGTGACGTTGCCGCCCTCGTAGACGATGTTGAGCAATCCGGGCATGCCCATGTGCAGGAAGGTCGAATCGCCGATCACGGCAACGATGCCCCTGTCCTTGTCGGTCTCGCCGCGCCCGAGGTCCATGCCCAGCGCCATGCCCATGGACCCGCCCATGCAGGTGCAGGTGTCGAGCGCGTTCCACGGATGGCCGGCGCCCAGCGTGTAGCAGCCGATGTCGCCGGCGATGTTGACCTGCTTCTTGAGGCGCGACAGGCAGTAATAGACCGCGAGATGTGGGCAGCCGACGCACATGGTCGGCGGCCTAGGAAAGACGTCGGCCTTGAGCGGAGCCACGGTTTCAACCGCCTCGCCCAGGAAGCGGCGCACCGCCGGGCCGACAACGTTGGGCGTCAGCTCGTCGGTGGCCGGCAGGATGTCCTTGCCGTGCGCCGCGATGCCGGCCGCCCGCAGTTCCTTCTCGATCAGCGGTTCGGTCTCCTCGGCGACGATCAGCGCATCGACGGTGGCGGCGAACGCCCGGATGCGCTCGATAGGCAGCGGATAGCCAAGGCCCAGCTTGAAGACCGGGGCGTCGGGAAAGGCCTCGCGCAGATGCAGGTAGGCCGGGCCCGAGGTGACGAAGCCGACCCGCCTGTCGGCGCCCGCCTCGACGCGGTTGAAATCGCAGGTCTCGGCGTAGGCGGCGAGTTGGCGATCGCGCACCGCCTGATCGCCCAGGCGGCGCTTGGCGACGGCGGGCACCAGCACCCAGCGGGCCGGGTTCTTCTCGAAGCCCTTGGCCGCGTGTTCGATCCGCTCGCCGACGGTGACGACGCTTTTGACGTGGCTGACCCGGGTGGTGACGCGCAGCAGCACCGGCACCTGGAACCGTTCGGAAAGATCGAAGGCCGCCTTGGCCATCTCGTAGGCTTCCTGCGAATCGCAGGGTTCCAGGATGGGCAAGTGGGCGAAGCGGCCCCAGTAGCGTGAATCCTGCTCGTTCTGCGAAGACGACAGGCCGACGTCGTCGGCCACCGCGATGACCAAGCCGCCGGCCACGCCGGCCAGGGTCTGCGACATCAGGGCGTCGGAGGCGACGTTGACGCCGACGTGCTTCATCGCCGAGAAGGCCCGCGAGCCGGCCAGAGAGGCGCCGATGGCGATTTCCAGCGAAACCTTCTCGTTGACCGCCCAGTTGGCCCGAATGCCGGGGTAGCGGGCGAGGCTTTCGAGGATTTCTGTGGACGGCGTGCCGGGATAGGCGGCGGCCACCCGGGCACCCGCTTCCCACACGCCGCGGGCCACCGCGTCGTTTCCCGAGAGCAACTGCGGCCGGTTTTCCCCGGCTTCGGCTAGGCGTTTCACGCGTCTTCGTCCCTTCGAAAAGAAAGACGCTTCCGACCGTGCGGAAGCGCCGCGATGCGATCGGCGCCAGCATAAGCCAAGAGGCGCGAGATTGCCAAGCGGCGGCACCGCCGCCGGGACCATATTCAATCGCCCTTTGTTTTGCCGGCGATTCGGGGCATTCTAGGTGGTACGGATCGGGCCTCGACAATAAGGGGGGGGTAGGGTGCCTGACGATCTGGAGTTGCCGCCGATAACCGTGACCGCCGCCGAGACGGTGGTCTACGACCTGGAACGGGCGCTGGACGCGCACCGTACCTGGCTTCGCCGCTTCATGGCCACGCTGGTCTGCCGCACGCGGCCGCGGCCGGCCGATCTTTCCGAGAAAAGCCACCTGAAGGACGAGTTCGGGCACTGGTACTACCAGGACAGCAACGACTATCTGCGTCCCCATCCCGACTTCGTGGCGGTCGGCCGCTATCACCAGGAAATGCACGTGGCCTCGCGCCGGCTGGCGGCCATCGTCGCCACCGGCGAGCGCATCACGCCAGCCCGCTTCCGCGCCTTCCAGCGCCGCATCCAGCGGTTCCGCGAGCGCGTCGGCGCCCTCATCGACGAGGCCCAGAAGCTTTTGCGCTATACCGATCCCTTGACCGGCATCTCGACGCGCTTCGCCATGCTGCCCAGGCTGGAGCAGGAGCGCGAACGGGCCGCCCGATCGACCGAGCCCTGCAGCGTCGGCATGGTCGACCTCGACCACTTCAAGGCGGTCAACGACACCCACGGCCACAACGCCGGGGACGTGGTGCTGCGTGAGGTGGCGCGCTATCTGCTCAAGAACGTGCGCCAGTACGACCAGATCTGCCGCTACGGCGGCGAGGAATTCCTGATGTTGCTGCCCGGCACCGATCCCCAGCGCGCCAAGTACGTGCTCGACCGCCTGCGGCGCGGCCTCAAGCGCCGTCGCATCGACATCGGCAACGGCAAGACGATCTCGGTCAGCGCCTCGTTCGGCATCGCGGCGCTCGATCCCGAGCAGTCGGTGACGGTCGCCATCGACCACGCCGATCAGGCGATGTATGCCGCCAAGAAGGCCGGCCGCAACCGGGTGTGCATCTGGGCCGGCGACGATCGCCAGGCATAAGCGCCCCCCGCAGTCCGGATCAGGGCTTGGCCTTCTTCTCCGCCGCCTCGGCTTGGGTCAGGGCTTCCTTGGCTTTCTCGGGTTCGCCCAACACTTCGTAGGCCCGCGCCAGGCGCCGCCAGCCGTCGGCGTCGTCGGGCTGGGCCTTGAGCCGTTCGGCCAGCCCTTCCACCATGCCGCGGATCATGGCGTCGCGCTCGGCCGGCGACATCTCGGCCGCCGCCTTGGCGTCCTCGGCGCTGGGGCCGTGCGCCGCCGGAGCGGAAAGGCCGGTCGTCGGCGCGAGGGTTTTGGCGTCTATCCCGGCCGCCGCGGCGACGCCCTGGATCTCACGGCGGATGTCGGTGAGCCAGGGGGCGTCGGGCGGCGATACGGCGATGAGGTCGACCCAGTCCTGCAGCGCGGCGCGGGGATCGCCCTGCTGGGCCTTGGCCAAACCCAGGTAATAGCGGGCGCGCGGCTCGGCGGGGACGGCCTTTAGCGTCTCCTCGAACACCCGCCGGGCCGGCTCGGCGACCCGACCGCCGTGGGCGAGGACCAGGAGTTCGCCGTATTCAGACAGCACGTCGGGGGCCCGCCCAGTCAGCGCCAGCGCCCGTTCGAAGGCCCGCATCGCCTCATCATAGTTGGCGATGGTGCGCAGCGACCGGCCGAGAAGCAGCCAGCCGTCGACGCGATCGGGCTGTTTTTCCATCTGCTGGGCCAGGCGCGCCGTCAGGCGTTCCATCTCGGCCCGCTCCTGGGCCGCCGTCCGGGTGGCGACGGAACGCGCGGCCAGCGGCTGATCGGGCACGGTGGGCGAGCCCACCAGCAGATAAAGGCCGATGGAGGCCGCCGGCACCAGCACCACCATGAGGGCCAGCATGGCGCCGCGCCAGGCCGGTGCCACCGTGCCCGCCGCCGGCGCCACCGTTTGCGAGTCCGCACCGCCTGCCGCCGCCAGCATCCGCCGCTTGATTTCCAGGCGCGTCGCCTCGGCCAGGTCGGAAGCCAGAATGCCGCGCTCGACATCGCGCTCGACCTCGTCCAGCTGGCTGCGGTAGACGGCAAGGTCGTAATCGCCCCGCGCCACCGCCGACGGCCGGGCGCGCAGGAACGCACCCAGCAGGGCGGCAAGGGTGAGCGCGATCAGCCCGCCGGCGGCGATCCACAGCGTCATGCCCGCCCGTCCCCGTCCAGCAACCGCTCGAGGCGGCGGCTTTCCTCGGCCGACAACGGCACCGGCGCGGCCTCGGACAGGCCGGCGCGACGCCGGTAGAAGGCGAAGACGGCCAGCAGGCCGCCCGCGAAAATGACCGCCGGGCCGATCCACAGCGCATAGGTCGAGAGCTTGAAGGGCGGCTTCAGCAGCACGAAGTCGCCATAGCGCGACACCACGTAGTCGACGACTTCCTCGTTCGTGCTGCCGGCAGCCAGCCGTTGGCGTACCAGGACCCGAAGGTCGCGGGCCAATTGCGCGTCCGAATCGTCGATCGACTGGTTCTGGCAGACCAGGCAGCGCAGGTCCTTGCTGATGTCGCGCGCCCGCGCCTCCAGCGCCGGGTCGGCCAGCATCTCGCCGGGATCGACGGCGGCGGCCGGCATGGCCCAGGCCAGCAGCAGCAGGACGAGGGCGGCGAGCCTTCTCATTGCCGGCGCAACTCCTCGATCATCGGGCCGATGGTCCGCTCCCAGGCTTCCGGCGTCAACGGCCCGATGTGCTTGTAGCGAATGAAGCCGCGCTTATCGACGACGAAGGTCTCGGGCGCCCCGGTGACGCCGAAGGCGATGGCCGCCACGCTGCGCGGATCGTCGCCGATCAGGGTATAGGGATCGCCGAAGCGGGCCAGCCAGGCGGGGCCGGCCTCGGGGCTTTCTTCCCGCCAGTCGATGCCGTGCAAGGGGACCCTGCCCTCCTCCTTGATGCGCATGAGGAAGGGGTGCTCGATGCGGCAGGCGACGCACCACGAGCCGAAGATGTTGACCAGCGACACCTGGCCCGGCAGGTCGTCGCGCCGGAACCCCGCCTCGCGGCCCCTGATCGGCGGCAGGTCGAACGGCGGCACCTCCTGGTCGATCAGCACCGAGGGCAGCACGTGCGGGTCCTTGGTCAGGCCGAGGGCCAGGTAGCCGGCCAGCACGACGAAGGCGAAAAGCGGCAGCAGGAAGAGAAGGCGTTTCACCGGCAATCTTCCCCGCGGTAATTAGTAGACATTGCCCCTCTCCGCCCCCGGGGGCGGAGAGGGGGTGATTGAACGCGCGCAATTCCCTGTCGAGCCATCAAGGCACCCCGCTAGGCCTCGGCCGTCGCCGCGTCGGCGGCGAGCGGACGCCGGCCGGGGGCGCCGATGCGATGGCGGCGATCGGACAGGCTGGCGACGCCGCCCGCCACCATCAGCAGGATGCCGGCCCAGATCCATGGCACCAGGGGATTGAAATAGAGCCGCGTCACGAAGCCACCCTCCTTGCCGTCGGCGTCGCCGATGACGGCGTAGAGGTCGCCCAGGAAGGTGGAGTGGATGGCCGCCTCGGTGGTCGGCCGCTGCTGAACCGGGTAGAGCCGCTTCTCGGGTTCGAGCACGACGAAGGGCTTGCCGTCGCTGGTCACTGTGAAACGGCCGCGGACGGCCGAGTAATTGGGCCCCTGCACGTCGCGCGCCCCTTCGAAGCGATACGCATAGCCGGCCACCTCGACGGTGTCGCCGGGCCGCATGGTCTGGATCTTCTCGATCTTCCAGGCGCTCGACGCCGTCACCCCGGCGACCAGCACGGCCAGGCCCAGGTGCGCCAGCGTCATGCCCCAGGCGGCACGCGGCAGGCCGAGAAGCCGGCGCAGGCTCGCCACCGGCGCCATCCTTAGCAGGTGGATGCGCCCGGCGATCTCGACCAGGACGCCGACGGCCAACCAGGCCGCCAAGCCCAATCCCAGCACCGCCAGTACCGAGCCGCGGTCGACGACGAACCAGATCCCCAAAACCACCGCCGCAGCCAGCCCGAAGGCCAGCTTGAGGCGCCCCAGCGCGCCGGCCAGGTCGCCGCGCTTCCACGGCAACAGCGGGCCCACCGCCAGGGCGGCGATGAGCGGCACCATCAGGGGCACGAACACGGAATCGAAGAAAGGCGGACCGACCGACACCTTGGCGCCGCCAACCGCGTCGATGAACAGCGGATAGAGGGTGCCCAACAGGACCACCGCCGCCGCCGTCGCCAGCAGCAGATTGTTGAGCAGGAGCGCGCCTTCCCGCGACACCGGGCGGAACAGGCCGCCAGGCATCAGCGCCGGGCCCCGCCAGGCGAACAGCGCGAACGAGCCGCCGATGGCGACCAGCAGCAGGACCAGGATAAAGACGCCGCGCGCCGGATCGACGGCAAAGGCGTGCACCGAGGTCAGCACGCCCGAGCGCACCAGGAAGGTGCCGAGCAGGCTCAGCGAAAAGGCGACGATGGCAAGGAAGATGGTCCAGCCCTTCAGCGTGTCGCGCTTCTCGACAACCACCGCCGAATGCAGAAGGGCGGTGCCGGCCAGCCATGGCATGAACGAGGCATTCTCGACCGGGTCCCAGTACCACCAGCCGCCCCAGCCCAGTTCGTAATAGGCCCACCACGAGCCCAGCCCGATGCCGGCGGTCAGGAACGTCCAGGCGGCCAGCGTCCACGGCCGCACCCAGCGCGCCCAGGCGGCGTCGACCCGGCCTTCCAGCAGGGCGGCGATGGCGAACGAGAAGGCCACCGAGAAACCGACGTAGCCGAGATAGAGGAACGGCGGATGGAAGGCGAGGCCGGGGTCCTGCAGCAGCGGGTTGAGGTCGCGCCCGTCGGCCGGCGGCGCCACCACCCGCTCGAACGGGTTGGAGGTGAAGACGATGAACAGCAGGAAGCCGCAGGCGATCAAGGCTTGCACCGAAAGAGCCCGGGCGGCGAGCCCCGGCGGCAGATGGCGCCCGAAGACGGCGACCGCCGAGCCGAAGGCGGCGAGGATGAGGACCCACAGCAGCATCGAGCCCTCGTGGTTCCCCCACACGCCGGAAATCTTGTAGATCAGCGGCTTGGTCGAATGGGAGTTGTTGACGACGTTGAGCACCGAGAAGTCCGACGTCACGTAGGCGTGCATCAGGGCTCCGAAGGCCAGCGCCACCAGCACCGCCTGGGTCAGCGCGGCGGGGCGCGCCACGGCCATCCAAAGGACGTCCCCCCGATGGGCCCCGATCAGCGGCACGGTGCCCTGCACGAAGGCGACCACCAGGGCCAGGACGAGGGCGAAGTGGCCGATCTCGACGATCATTTCGCCGCTTCCCCGGGGATCTGGCCGGCGCCCTGCATGGCGTCCTTCATGTGCTCCCACTGGCCGGACTTCTTCAGCGCGTCGGCCACCTCGGGCGGCATGTAGTTCTCGTCGTGCTTGGCCAGCACCTCGTCGGCCTTGAGCACGCCGTCCTGAAAGCGCCCCTGTGCGACCACGCCCTGCCCCTCGCGGAAGAGGTCGGGCAGGATGCCGGTGTAGGTGACGGCGATGGTCTCCGCGAGGTCGGTGATCCGAAAGGTGACCGTACCGCCGCCGGTGGTCTTTTCCAGGCTGCCCTCCTCGACCAGGCCGCCGACCCGGATGCGCTGCTCGGCCGGCAACGCCTTGGCGTGGATTTCGGTGGGGCTGTAGAAAAAGACGATGGAATCGCGGAAGGCCGCCAGCACCAGGGCGGCGGCGACGCCCAGCAGGCCCATGCCGATGAGCACGAAGGTAAGGCGCCGGCGCTTAGGCTTCATCGGCCGTATCCGCCGGGTCGAAGCGGCCGGGCGCGGCCGATTGCAGCGCCGCCAGTTCGGCCTCGGCCCCCTTGAGCGCGCGCCAACTGACGATCAGCAACCCGACCAGCACGACCGCGGTGAGCCCGAAGCTCGGCCACACGAAGCGGGCGTAGCCACCCATGTCGAGGAATTGGGCGAAGCTTTCCATGGCCCTCTATCCTTCCGCCCCCAGCGGCGCGGCGCCCGACGGCTGGGCGGGGGCGCCGGAGCGCACCTGGCGCAGGCGCAGGGCGCGCACCTTGGCGGCGACGATCTCGGTGCGCAGGCGCAGCATCAGCACCCACAGGAAATAGACGGTGAAGCCCGCCCCCATCAGCAGCAGCGGCGCCAGCATGCTGGGGTCGATCGCGGGTCCGTCCGCCTTGAACACGCTGGCCGGCTGATGGAGCGTGTTCCACCAATCGACCGAGAACTTGATGATCGGTACGTTGACGAAGCCGACCAGGGCCAGGATGGCCGCCGCCTTGAGCCCCCGCGTCGGGTCGTCGAAGGCGTTGATCAGCGCGATGTAGCCGAGATAGAGAAAGAAGAGGACCAATACCGAGGTGAGGCGGGCGTCCCACACCCACCAGGCGCCCCACATCGGCTTGCCCCACAAGGACCCGGTGACCAGGGCCAGCAGGGTGAAGCAGGCGCCGACCGGCGCCGTCGCCTTGGCCGCCAGATCGGCCAGCGGGTGCTTCCAGATCAGGCCGACGGCGCTGGCCGCCGCCATGACGGTATAGCAGAACATGGCCATCCACGCCGACGGCACGTGAACGTACATGATGCGCACGCTTTCGCCCTGCTGATAGTCGGCCGGCGAGCCCAGCAGCGCCAGGTAGAGGCCGGCCGCGATCAATGCCACGGCGGTGCCGGCCGTCCACGGCAGCAGGGCCGCGCTCAAGCGCATGAAGCGGGTCGGGTTGGCGAAGCGATGCATCGTGTTTCCTGTCCGGCGCCCCTCTATTTATCTCTCGACCCCGTCATTTTCCATAGCGGGCCTGTATTTTCGTCCCCGCCTCAGCCCAACGCCTGGCGAAGCGCCGCCCCGCTGGCCCACGGACAGAGCGCCAGTGCGGCCAGCAGCATGCCGCCCAGGATCAGCAGCGGCGAGCGGAAGGCGAAACCGGCGATCGCCCCGTCCACCGCGGCTACCCCGAACACCAGCACCGGGATGAAGAGCGGCAGCACCAGCAGCGACAGCAGCACACCGCCGCGCCGCGAGCCCAGCACCAAGCCCGCCCCGACGGCGCCGATCAGGCTCAGCGTCGGGGTACCGATCAGTAGCGCCGCCACCAAAACGGCGAAGCCCGCCCCGTTCATGTTGAGCAGCACGGCCAGCAGCGGCGCCGCCACGATCAGCGGCAGCCCGGTGGTCAGCCAGTGGGCCGCCACCTTGGCCAGCACCACCAGTTCCAGCGGCAACGGCGCCAGCAACAGCAGTTCCAGCGAGCCGTCCTCGTAGTCGGTCTGGAACAGCCGTTCGAGCGACAGCATCGAGGCCAAGAGCGCCGCCACCCAGATGACGCCGGCGGCGATGCGGGCCAGGATGTTGGGTTCGGGGCCGACACCGAAGGGAAACAGCACCACGGCGATGATGAAGAAGACCACCGCCAGCAGGCTGTCGAAGCCGTGGCGCTGGGCCAGGTGGAGATCGCGGCCGAGAAGGCTCAAGAAGCGGGCCATCATGCTGCCGCCTCCGTCTCGAAGGCGCCGAGGTCGAGGGTTTGGGCGCCACCCAGGGCCAGCGGCGCATGAGTCGCCGCCACCACCATGCCGCCCGCCTGGCGGTGACGCGCCATTGCCGCCTCGAGTGCGGCGATGGCGGCGCGATCGAGCGCCGTGGTCGGCTCGTCCAGCAGCCACAGCGGCGCTGGGGCCGCCAGGATGCGGGCCAGGTTGACACGGCGGCGCTGGCCGGCCGACAGGAACCGCCCCGGCACCCCCGCCAAGTGCGCGATCCCGAAGGCGGCGAGCGCGTCGTGCGCCGCCGCCCGTCCGCCGCCCGGCCTCAAGGTGGCCCAGAAAGCCACGTTTTCGAGCACGCTCAGCACCGGCTTGACGGCATCCAGATGGCCGACGTAGTGCAGCCGCCCGCCATGCGCCTCGCGGTCCGCCGCCACCGCCTCGCCGTTCCAGGCGAGCGTGCCGGCCGCCGGGGACAGCAAGCCGGCCATCAGGCGCAGCAGGCTGGACTTGCCGCTGCCGTTGGGGCCGGCGAGCACGAGGGCGCCGCCCGATTCGAGCGTGAAGCCGAGCCCGGAAAAGACCAGCCGCTCGCCGCGGATGCAGGTGAGATCGTGCCCGATGAAACGATCCATGCTTGCCGACGCCCCTGCCGCCCTTGCGAATCCGCCTGCGACCGTATCGCAACGATCCCCAAAAAAGAAGAGCCGGAAGAAGCGGCGGACCCGGCCATAAAGAAACGGCCGGATGGTCCATATGGATCACCCGGCCGCGGAGCCCGGCAACAGTGCCGGTCAGGGGACCAGAGGCGTTGGGGGGGGATGGTGCCTCTGGCTATAAACGAGGGGGTTTGTTTATGGGTTTGATTTAAGCCCCCAATTGTGGCGATTTTATGCCCAAAATCGCTTTTATCGCGTCGCAGTCTCGTTTTTCGGCTGGCAAAGTGGCCGGCTGCGTTTATCTAATGGAAGCTCGATTCGCGGTCGGGTTCCGCAAGGGATAGCCAGAACCTCAGGGGGAGGAGGCGGCCCGCGACGGGTTTGTTTGCCAGGTGAGGAGGATAGCCGTGTCTCGTTCCGGTCACGATAGTCTGAACGCGCGCCGCACGCTTGCCGTCGGCGGCCAGAGCTATGAGTATTTCAGCCTTCCGGCCGCCGCCGCGGCCGGGCTGGGCGACGTCTCGCGCCTTCCGTATTCGCTGAAGGTGCTGCTGGAGAACCTGCTGCGCCACATCGACGGCCGCTCGGTGACGGCGGACGACTGCAAGGCGCTGGCCGCCTGGCTTGACGAGCGGCGCTCCGACCGCGAGATCGCCTTCCGCCCGGCCCGCGTGCTGATGCAGGACTTCACCGGCGTGCCGGCGGTGGTCGATCTGGCGGCCATGCGCGACGCCATGGTCAAGCTGGGCGGCGATCCCAAGAAGATCAACCCGCTGTCCCCGGTCGACCTGGTCATCGACCATTCGGTGACGGTCGACTTTTCGGCCACCGGCGACGCCATGCGCCGCAACACCGACCTGGAATTCAAGCGCAACATGGAGCGCTACAAATTTTTGCGCTGGGGCCAAAAAGCCTTCGACAACTTCCGGGTGGTACCGCCGGGCACCGGCATTTGCCACCAGGTGAACCTCGAATACCTTTCGCAGGTGGTCTGGCGGGGCGGCAAGGACGGGCGCACGATCTATCCCGACACCGTGGTCGGCACCGACAGCCACACCACCATGGTCAATGGCCTGGGCGTGCTGGGCTGGGGTGTGGGCGGCATCGAGGCCGAGGCCGCCATGCTGGGCCAGCCCATTTCGATGCTGATCCCCGAAGTGGTCGGCTTCCACTTGACCGGCAAGATGACCGAGGGAACCACCGCCACCGACCTGGTGCTGACCGTTGTGCAGATGCTGCGCGCCAAGGGGGTGGTCGGCAAGTTCGTCGAATTCTATGGCCCCGGCCTCGAGAACCTGTCGCTGCCGGACCGTGCCACCATCGCCAACATGGGTCCCGAGTACGGCGCCACCTGCGGCATCTTCCCGATCGACGCCGAGACGCTGCGCTATCTGGCCTTCACCGGCCGCGAGCCCGAACAGGTCGCCCTGGTCGAGGCCTACGCCAAGGAACAGGGCATGTGGCACGATGCCAGCAGCGTCGATCCGGTATTCAGCGACACGCTGGAACTCGACATCTCGACGGTGGAGCCCAGCCTGGCCGGGCCAAAGCGCCCGCAGGACCGCATCGCGCTGTCGGCCGCTACCAAGACTTTCGCCAAGGTGCTGCCGAACCTGGCCGCCGGCGTCGACAAGCCGCGCGAGGTCGAGACGTCGGGCGCCGACTACGGCCTCAGGGACGGCGATGTGGTGATCGCCGCCATCACCAGCTGCACCAACACCTCGAACCCCAGCGTGCTGATCGCCGCCGGGCTGGTGGCCCGCAACGCCCACGCCAAGGGCCTGACCGTCAAGCCGTGGGTCAAGACTTCGCTGGCCCCCGGTTCGCAGGTGGTCGAGGACTACCTGCGCGAGGCCGGCCTGCAGCCCCATCTCGACGCGCTCGGCTTCAACATCGCCGGCTTCGGCTGCACCACCTGCATCGGCAACTCCGGGCCGCTGAAGCCGCCGGTCGCCAAGGCGGTGGAGGACAACGACCTGGTGGTCGCCGCCGTGCTGTCGGGCAACCGCAACTTCGAGGGCCGCGTCCACGCCCAGGTCAAGGCCAATTTCCTGGCCTCGCCGCCGCTGGTGGTGGCCTATGCGCTGGCCGGTTCGATGACCGTCGACCTCTATACCGACCCGTTGGGCACCGACACGGACGGCAAGCCGGTCTTCCTCAAGGACATCTGGCCCACCAACGCCGAAATCCAGGAAACCATCGCCCGGGTGGTGACGCCCGAGATGTTCCGCGCCCGCTACGCCAACGTCTTCGAGGGACCGGCCGAATGGAAGTCGGTCGAGGCCACGGCCGATGTCACCTACAAGTGGAACATCGGTTCCACCTACGTGCAGAACCCACCCTATTTCCACGGCCTGGGCGACCTCGCCGCCGAGGCGCGGCCGATCGTCGACATCAGGGGCGCGCGGCCGCTGGCGCAGCTGGGCGATTCCGTGACCACCGACCACATCTCGCCGGCCGGCTCGATCAAGGAGAAGGGGCCGGCGGGCGAATACCTGATCGGCCATCAGGTGCCGGTGCGCGAGTTCAACTCCTACGGCAGCCGGCGCGGCAACCACCAGGTGATGATGCGCGGCACCTTCGCCAACATCCGCATCAAGAACGAGATGGCGCCCGGCACCGAGGGCGGCGTCACCCGCCACATGCCGGACGGCACGGTGATGCCGATCTACGACGCCGCCATGAAATACCAGGCCGAGGGCGTGCCGCTGATCGTCATCGGCGGCAAGGAGTACGGCACCGGCTCGTCGCGCGACTGGGCGGCCAAGGGGGTCCTGCTCCTGGGCGTCAAGGCGGTGGTGGTGGAAACCTTCGAGCGCATCCACCGCTCCAACCTGGTCGGCATGGGCGTCCTGCCCCTGGAGTTCCAGGAAGGAACCAACCGCAAGTCCTTGAAGCTCGACGGCACAGAAACCTTCGACATCCTGGGCCTCTCCGAAGGCATCAAGCCCGGCATGACGCTGCGCCTGGTCATCCACCGCGCCGACGGCTCGGTGGGCGAGGTGCCGGTGATCTGCCGCATCGATACGCTGGACGAGGTCGAATACTTCAAGGCCGGCGGCATCCTGCAATACGTGCTCAAGAATCTGAAGGACGCGGCGTAGGGTCGGAAGCCGCGCCGCTTCACGCGGCGCGGCTGGCCCGCTTGCTTTTGCCGTGGGCCTCGCCTATCTTCCATATGTCAATCTTTGACATATGGAGGCCGCGGTGGCAACCAACGTACATCTCACACCCGACCTGGAACGCTTCGCCCGTCAATGCGTCGAGGGCGGGCGCTACAACAACATGAGCGAAGTCGTCCGCTCGGGCCTGCGGCTGTTGCAGGAGGCGGAGGATCGTCGCCTGCGATTCCAGGCGATGCTGCATGCCACCGAGGCGGAGGCCGACCGCGAGGGCACCTTCCCCCTCGACGAGGTCGTGGCGGAGATCGACGGCATTATCGACGCCAGCCGGTAAGCGATGACAAAAGCGGTCTTGTCGCCCCAGGCCCGGCGCGACCTGCTTGACGCCATTCGCTGGATCGCAAAAGACAATCCTGCTGCGGCGCGAGCCTTGCGCGACGGCGTGGCAACGGCGGCGACGCGCATCGGCAAGCATGGCCATATAGGCTCGCTCCGCCCCGAGTTGGCCGATGAGCCCTACCGGTTCGTCACCTTGACCGGCTTTAATTATGTCATCGTTTACAATGCCGAACGTCGGCCGCCGCTGATCGTGCGAATTCTGCACGGCGCCCGCGATCTGCCGGAGGTGTTGAGGGAGTCCTGACCGACTGGATCGGACCGCGCGCCCGCCTCACCGCCATGTGATTGGCGCGCGAGCGGGCGCCGGGCTTATGTGGAGGACATGCGCAAAATCCTCAAAACCCTCGTTTCCGCCTGTGCCGTAATGGCCGTTGTCCAGCCGGCCGCGCGCGCCGATCAACTCATCGTGGTCGAGTTGTTCACCTCGCAGGGCTGTTCGTCGTGCCCGCCGGCCGATGCGCTGCTGACCGAGCTTTCCCAGCGGGACGACGTGCTGGCGCTGTCGTTGCACGTCAACTATTGGGACTACATCGGCTGGAAGGATCCCTTCGCCAGCGTCGCCGCCACCGAGCGCCAGCGCGGCTACACCCGTCCCTTCGGTCTCGGCTACGTCTACACCCCGCAGATGGTGATCCAGGGGCGCCGCCAGATGACCGGATCGGACCGCCGGGGGGTGCTGGAAGCCATCGACCGCGAAGCCGCCGTGGCGCGCATGACGGTGAAGATCGAAGGCGACGCCGGTACCGCCACGGCGGTATTGCCGGCCCGCGACGGCGCCGAAGCATCGACGCTGTGGGCCGTCGCCTTCGACTCCGCGCACACCACCCGCGTCGAGCGCGGCGAGAACGGCGGCCGGACGCTTGCCTATTCCAACGTGGTGCGCGACATCCGCAAGATCGGCGCCTGGCGCGGCGAGGCCACCCGGGTGCCGCTGCCGATGGGCGAATTGGCCCCCGGCCACGACGCCGTCGCCCTCCTGGTGCAGGCCGATACCAGCGGCGCCATCCTCGGCGCCGCCGTGCTCGACTTGGCCCGCCGCAGGCCGTAGCGCTTCAGCCCGCGAAGCCCCTTTCCATCACGCTAGACAGGCGTTTAGCGAAGGCGGCGGGGTCGGCCACCGGCTCACCCTCCTGGATGCGCGCCTGATCAAGCAGCAGCAGGGCGGCGTCCTTGATGACGTCGGCCCCGGCGGCACCGGTATCCTTGACCTGTTCCGCCAGACGGCCGATCAGCGGGTGCTTGGGGTTCACCTCGAGCACCCGGGTCGGGACGGCCTCGGCGCCGTGGCGGGCTTGGCGCAGCATGCGCTCCAGGCGCAGGTCGACGTCGCCCTCGGCGGCAACCAGGCACACCGCGCTGTCGGTCAGACGGGCCGACGCCCGGACGTCCTTCACCGTATCACCCAGCGCCACCTTGAAGGCGGCGACCAACTGGTCGATGGCCGGCGCATCGGCCGGCTTGGCGGCATCCTCGCCTTTGTCGCCATCGGCCAACGGGATCTTGTCGAGGTCGGCGGCACCCCGCGTCACCGACTTGAACGGCTTGTCGCGGTGGCGGCCGATCGAGGGTAGCCAGAACTCGTCAATGGCGTCCGTGAGCAGCAACACGTCAAGGCCGCGCGCCTTGTAGCCTTCGATCTGCGGGCTGGCCCGCAACACATCGATGTCCTCGCCGCTGATGTAGTAGATGGCCTCCTGGCCCTCCTTCATGGCGTCGACATAGGCGTCCAGCGTGATCAGCCCATCGCCGGCGGTGCTGCGGAAGCGGCAGAGCGGCAACAGGGATTCGCGGCTGGCGAAATCCTCGTAGAGGCCTTCCTTGAGGACGGCGCCGAAGTTTTCCCAGAACTTGGCGTAACCCTCCGGCTCCTTTTCCGCCGCCTTCTTGAGGTCGCCCAACACGCGCTTGACGAGACCGGCCTTGATTCTGGCCAGCTTGGGGTCCTTCTGAAGCATCTCGCGGCTGACGTTGAGCGACAGGTCCTCGGAATCGACGATACCGCGCACGAAGCGCAGGTAGGACGGCAGCAGCGCCTCGCTGTCGTCGGTGATAAAGACGCGCTTGACGTAAAGCTTGGCTCTGGGCTTGCGATCGGGATCGAACAGGTCGAAGGGCCGCGACGAGGGAATGAACAACAGGTTGGTATAGGAGAGCACCCCTTCGACGCGGTTGTGCAGCACCTTCCACGGTTCGTCGAAGACGTGGCCGACGTGGTGGTAGAACTCCTTGTACTGCTCGGGGGTGATGCCTTTGGCCGGCCGTGTCCACAGGGCCGAGCCGTCGTTTATCGTCTCGTCCTTGCCGTCGTGCACCAGAACGATCGGCACCCCGATGTGGTCGGAATAGGTCTTGACGATGGTGCGCAACCGGAAGGGGTCGAGATACTCGTCCTCTCCCTTGTTCACGTGCAGCACAACCGACGTGCCCGCGGCCTCGCGCGTGGCGTCCGTGATGGTGAATTCGCCCCTGCCGTCGGAGCGCCATGTCCAGGCGGCATCCTCGCCGGCCCGTCGGCTGGTCACCTCGACCCGATCCGCCACCATGAAGGCCGAATAGAAGCCGACCCCGAACTGGCCGATCAGCGCCACGTCGCCGTTGCCGCTCTTGTCCTTGCCGTCGCCGCCCTTGGCCTTGACCTGCTCGACGAACGCCTGGGTCCCCGAACGGGCGATGGTGCCAAGGTTGTCGGCCAGTTCCTGGCGGTTCATGCCGATGCCGTTGTCGGCAACCGTCAGCGTACGGGCCTTCTTGTCGATGTCGAGCGTGATGCGGAAGCCGCCGCCGCCGTCGCCGATCAGATTAGGCTCCGTCAGGGCCGCGTAGCGCAGGCGGTCGCAGGCATCCGAGGCGTTGGAGATCAGTTCCCGAAGAAAGATCTCCTTGTGGCTGTAGAGCGAGTGGGCAACGATGTCGAGGAGCTTGCTGACCTCGGCCTGGAAGGCGAATTTTTCCTCCGTCATGGCGTCATCCGTTTCCGTTCGTTGAACCGTCCGCGATTGGACCGGGCTGATATGCGTCGACGCGCGCGCGGCTGCAAGCCCCGAAACGGCGCGCGCGGCGGCAAAGCGGTATTCAGTCCCGGGAATAGACGCCGGTCAGCGTGCATTCCGCCAGCAGGTGGCGGCCGGCCTCGGCCTCGACGTCGCGGCAGTCGGGCGAGGCGGCGACGACCAAACGCTCGACATCCACCGCCATCAGCCGGAAGCGATAGTGATGCGTCCCGTGGCCGCGCGGCGGGCACGGCCCGCCATATCCGGTGCGCCGGAAATCGGTGACCGCTTGGCGGATATCGCCGACCCGGCCATCGGTGGGAAAGTCCTCATCCAGGCGGCGGGTGACCGCCGGGATGTCGAAGACGGCCCAGTGATACCAGGTGCCGACCGGCGCGTCGGGATCGCTGCAGACGAGGGTGAAGGCGCGGGTTCCCGGCGGCGCGCCGTCCCAGGCCAGCAGCGGCGAGGCGTCGCCGCCCTCGCAGGTGTGTCGGGTGGGGATGCGCCCCCCTTCGGCGAAGGCGGGGCTGGTCAGACTGAACGCCATGGCACCTCCTCGTTCGCTGGGAGCGATGACGACAAGCTTGACGCAATCGGCCGCCCTTCGCAAGTTACCCTAAAGGGAAGGGTCCGATGGACGACGCATCATTCGCCAAGGCGCGCCGGCGGCTCATGACCGAGATCGAGGTGGAGGCGCGCGAGACCCACTTCTGGACCGGCCGCGCCCACTTTTCCGAACGCGTGATGGCGGCCCTCGAAAAGGTGCCGCGCCACGAATTCGTGCTGCCCGAGGATCAGCCCCACGCCTACGTCAACCGGCCGCGCGGCATCGGCCACGGCCAGACCATCTCGCAGCCCTACATCGTCGCCCTGATGACCGATCTGCTCGATCTCGAACCGGCCCACCGGGTGCTGGAGATCGGCAGCGGGTGCGGCTATCAGGCGGCAGTACTGGCCGAACTCGCCGGCCGCGTCTTCACCGTCGAAACCTTCGAGGAACTGGCCCACACCGCCGCCGCCCGCCTGGCCCGCCTCGGCTATCGCAACGTCGAGGTTCGCCACGGCGAGGGTTACGAAGGCTGGCCCGAGGAAGCGCCGTTCGACGCCATCATCGTCACCGCGGCGCCGATCGCCGTGCCGCCGGCCCTATTGGACCAACTGGCGACGGGCGGCCGCATGGTGGTTCCGGTCGGCAAGCCCGGAGACACCCAGATCCTGACCCTCTGCCGCAAGGACGCGGAAGGACACGTCGAGCGCGACGGTCTGCTGCCGGTTTCCTTCGTGCCGATGGTCCGCCGCGACCGCTGACATCTGGATTCGGCGGGCGGCAGTTGCAATCGCCCGCCAAAGCCGCGATCTTCCCCCTATGCAGATCTCGTCGGCCAAGCCCCGCGTCGTCGCCGTTCTCGGCCCTACCAACACCGGCAAGACGCACCTCGCCATGGAGCGGATGCTCGGGCACGATTCGGGCATGATCGGCTTTCCGTTGCGCCTGCTGGCGCGCGAGAACTACGACCGGGCGGTGCGCATCCGCGGCGCCGGCCAGGTGGCGCTGATCACCGGCGAGGAAAAGATCGTCCCGCCCCACGCCCGCTATTTCCTGTGCACCGTCGAATCGATGCCGCTGGAGCGCAGCGTGTCGTTCCTGGGCGTCGACGAGATCCAGATGTGCGCCGACCCCGACCGCGGCCACATCTTCACGGAACGCCTGCTTTCCGCCCGCGGCGGTTCGGAAACCATGTTCATGGGGGCCGAGACCATCAAGCCGATGATCCGTCGGCTGGTCCCGGGAACGGAATTCATGACGCGGCCGCGCTTCTCGACGCTGCGCTACATCGGCAGCCAGAAGATCACCCGCCTGCCGGCCCGTTCGGCCATCGTCGCCTTCTCGGCCGCCGACGTCTACGCCATCGCCGAACTGGTGCGTCGGCACCGCGGCGGCGCGGCGGTTGTGCTGGGGGCGCTTTCCCCCCGCACCCGCAACGCCCAGGTCGCCATGTACCAGGCCGGCGAGGTCGACTACCTGGTGGCCACCGACGCCATCGGCATGGGGCTCAACATGGACGTCGACCATGTCGCCTTCGCTCAGACCCGCAAGTTCGACGGCCGGGTGCCACGCGCCCTGACGCCGGCCGAGATGGCCCAGATCGCCGGACGGGCCGGCCGCCACATGAACAACGGCACCTTCGGCACCACCACTGACGTCGCCCCCTTCGACCCCGAACTGGTTGCCCGCATCGAGAACCACGACTTCGAGATGCTGCGCGCGCTGTACTGGCGCAACGCCCGCCTGCGTTTCACGTCGCTGGCGGCGCTCAGGGCCAGCCTGAGCCAACCATCCACCGAAGCCGGCCTGGTGCGGGCCCGCACCGCCGACGACGAGATGGCCCTGGAGACCCTGGCCAAGGATCCCGTCATCGCCGCCCTGGCCACGTCGCCCGCCGCCGTCTCCCTGCTGTGGCACGTCTGCCAGGTGCCTGATTTCGGCAAGGTGCTGAGCGACGCCCACACCCGGTTGCTGGGGCGCATCTACACCTACCTGATGACCAAGGACGGTCGGCTGCCGGAAGACTGGATCGCCGCCCAGGTCGAGCGGGTGGACCGCACCGACGGCGACATCGACACCCTGGCCCAGCGCATCGCCAACGTCCGCACCTGGACCTACGTGTCGTTCCAGGCCCAATGGCTGGACGATCCTGCCGGCTGGCAGGAGCGCACGCGCGCCGTCGAGGACCGGCTGTCGGACGCTCTCCACGAGCGCCTGACCCGGCGCTTCGTCGACAGGCGAACCGCCGTGCTGGTGCGGCGCATGAAGGACAGCGCCGAGATGACGGCCGCGGTGACCCGCAAGGGCGAGGTCGTGGTCGAGGGCCAGTTCGTCGGCCGCCTGGCCGGCTTCCGCTTCGCCGCCGACGCCGAGGAGACCGATCCCAATGCCCGGCGCGCCGTCACCAGCGCGGCGCTCAGGGCCCTGCGCGGCGAAACCGACAGCCGGGTCGCCCGCGTCGAGGGCGAAGCCGACGCCGCCTTCGCGCTCGATCCGGCCACCGCCCGCATCCTGTGGCAGGGCGACCCGGTGGCCCAGCTCACGGCCGGCGCCGGCATCCTGGCCCCGGCCGTCGAGCCGTTGGCCAGCGACCTGCTGGAAACCGCCCAGCGCGAGCGCATCCGGGTCCGCCTGAAGACCTGGCTGGACGGCCGCATCGAGGCCGGTTTGGGCGCCCTGATGAAGGTCCGCCGGGCCGATCTGCCGGGTCCCGCCCGCGGCCTGGTCTTTCAGGTGAGCGAGACGCTGGGCTCGGCGCCCCGCCTGGACCTCGAGCCGCAGATCCAGGCGCTTGACGCCGCCAGCCGGCGGTCGCTGCGACGCTTAGGGTTCCGTCTGGGCCGCGTCGGCGTCTTCCTGCCCGCCCTACTGCGGCCGGCCGCCGTCGAATTGCGGGCCGTGCTGTGGACCGTTCATGCCGGCCTCGACGCGCCGCCGATCGTGGTGCCGCCGGGCCGCGTCTCGGTACCGCTGGAAGCCGCGGCGCCGGCCGCCTTCTACCGCGCCATCGGCTACTGGCCGGCCGGCGGCCTGGCGGTACGCATCGACATGCTGGAGCGGGTGGCGGAGGAGGCCTGGAAGCGGCTGGCCGACGGCCCCTTCCAGCCCGGCCCCGACATGCTGGCCCTGGCCGGCTGCAGCGCCGAGGACATGGCCGGCATCCTCGACTCCCTGGGATTCCGCCGCCGGCAGCAGGATGGCCAGGATCGGTTCGCAGCCCCCACCCGCAAAAGGAAGCCCCCCACCGATGCCGGCTCGCGGACCGCCGGCCGCCGCCGCGCCAAGACCGACGACTCGCCGTTTGCCGGCCTGCGCAACCTGGTCCAGCCGCGATGACCGAACCCACCCTGCGCATCGACAAATGGCTGTGGTTTGCCCGCTTCTTCAAGAGCCGGACGCTGGCCGCCAAGGTGTGCGGCGGCGGCCGCCTGCGGGTCAATGGCGAGCCCATCGGCAAGGCCCACCAGATGGTGAGGACCGGCGACGTGCTGACCTTTCCGCAAGGCCACGACATCCGCGTCGTGCGGGTGCTCGCCCTGGGAACGCGCCGCGGCCCGGCGCCCGAGGCCCGCGCGCTTTACGACGACCTGGAGCCGCCGGTGGCCCGCTCCCGGGCGGTCGAAGACGGCGCGCTGTTTGCATGGCGCGATCCCGGAAGCGGCCGGCCAACCAAGTCGGAGCGGCGCGCCATCGACCGCCTGAAGGGCGAGCCATGAACGGGCGGCGCCCGAGCCGCACCCTCCGCCGGCTGGTGATGGCCGGGGGCGCGGCGCTCGCCCTGACGACGGGCTGCACGACCGCCGGCGCCGAGCCCGGCTACGTGTTCTACTACCACGCCTTCGGCGACTGGACGGTCATCTGCGCGCTGGACGAGCCGACCGGCCGCAAGGATTGCCGGCTGGGCGCCCCCGACCCCAGCGCGACCGGAACGGCCGCCGGGGCCGACGTCACGGTCGACATCGTCGATGCGCCCGACGGTGAAACTGCGGTCGTGCTTCGCATCCGGGGAGCCGTCGAGACCGGGCGCCCCGCCTTGCTGAAGGCCGACGGTGGCGCCCGCCACCAGGCGGCCCTGACGCGCACCGGCGAAGCGGTGTGGCGCGGCGCCGAGGCGCGCACCATTGTCGACGAAATGGTGGCCGGACAAGCCGTTTCCATCCGCTTCATCCGGCAGGGCGAGTTGAAAGAGACCGAACGCCGGTTCTCGCTGGTTGGCTTTGCCCTCGCCCGCCAGACATACCGCCAGCGGCTTGCCGCCATCGCCGCGGAGTCGCGATGAACGCACAATTTCCCGCGCCGAACGAAAGGCATTTACCATGATTCGTAGACTGAAGGCCTGGCTGCTGGGCGAAACCGTTGACGACGACGGCCCCGACGATCCCCTTCACCTGGCGGCGGCGGCCCTGCTGGTGGAGGCGGCGTCGCTGGATGACGATTTCGACGACAGCGAACGACGGACCATCGCGGCCGTTCTCGAATCGCGGTTCGGGCTGGCGCCCGACGAGGTCGAGACGCTGATCGGCCGGGCCTCGTCGGCGGTCGCCGAATCGGCCCAGCTTTACGGCTTCACCCGCACCCTCAAGGACCGTCTGCAGCCGGAGGAACGGGTCCGCGTCATCGAAATGCTGTGGGAGGTGGCCTGCGCCGACGGCGAGGTCGATTCCTACGAATCGGGGCTGGTGCGGCGCGTGGCCGGCCTGCTGTTCGTCCCCGACAAGGAAAGCGGCGAGGCGCGCCAGCGGGTGCTCGCGCGGCTTGACTTAAGGCCCGCTTCGCCTAACTAATTCGGGTTACGTAGTTTCAACACCTATTTTTTGGATTTCAGCGGGATACCCATGGCCTACGTCGTTACCGAAAATTGCATTAAGTGCAAGTTCATGGATTGTGTCGAAGTCTGCCCCGTCGACTGCTTCTACGAGGGGGAGAACTTCCTGGCAATCAATCCGGACGAATGCATCGATTGTGGCGTCTGCGAGCCGGAATGCCCAGCCGAGGCCATCGTCCCCGACACCGAGCCGGGGGTCGAGGATTGGCTGGAGCGCAACCGCGTCTTCACCCAGGAAAAGGCATGGCCGAACATCACCCGCAAGGGCAACCCTCTGCCGGATTCCGAGGAGTGGAAGGACAAGCCCGGCAAGCTGCAATATTTGAGCGAAGAGCCCGGAAAAGGGTCGTAATTCGACCCCCCGGAGCGATCCGACGCCCCAGTATCCCGTCACGGGGCTAGGTTTTTTGACAATTTTGTGTTATAAAGGTGGTCATGAACTGGCCCTTGCGGGGCCGGTTTGACTGTGGGGCTCGTCGAGCGGGCCCTCGAAGGACGGCTTCCGGTGGCAAATCGCAAGTGGGAGGACGCATCGGTCTTATTCAGGCCGTGAGCGTAAGGCGCGTTGACACGCGAGCGCACCGTAGGTGGCTTTTGCTGTATGGGCAGAATACGAGAATCCGAATGATCGAGAAGATGGACTTTAAGGCTGGCGACATGGTCGTCTATCCGACGCACGGCGTCGGACGTGTCGAAGGGGTCGAGCCGCAGGAGATCGCGGGCCACCGCCTGGATCTGGTGGTGATTTCCTTTCCGCGCGACCGCATGACCCTTCGGGTTCCGTTGGCCAAGGCGGCCACGTCGGGATTGCGCAAGCTGAGCACCCAGAAGGTCATGAAGGACGCCCTGACGCGACTGAAGGGGCGGGCGCGGGTCAAGCGCGCCATGTGGAGCCGGCGCGCCCAGGAATACGAGGCGAAGATCAATTCGGGCGATCCCATCTCGATCGCCGAGGTGGTCCGCGACCTGCACCGCAAGGTGGACCAGCCCGATCAGTCCTTCAGCGAACGCCAGATCTACGAGGCCGCGCTGGACCGGCTGGCCTGCGAACTGGCGGCCGTCGAAAAAATCGATCGCGAAAAGGCGGCGGAAAGACTGGAAGAACTGCTGATGGCGGCTTAGGCGCCTTGAACCTGCTTTCCTGAAGATCCAGAATAAGGGCCGGGCGCTCCGCGTGATTTCGATCCGGAGCGCTTTTGGTATAAGGAAAAAAGGCGCCTCGGATGCCGGAACAGGACGTTTTCGCGACCTTCCCCGCGGGTCGCCGGACGTGGGCCGTCGGCTCGGTCCACGGCGAGGTGAACCGGCTGCAGGCCCTGCATTCCCAGTTGCAGGAACGCATCCGAGTCGGCGACAGCCTGATCTACCTCGGCAACCTGGTCGGGCGCGGCCCCCGCGTTTTCGAAACCATTCAGCACGTCCTGCTGTTTCGGCGCGCCCTGCTGGCGCGTCCCGGCGCCAATTGCGCCGACATCGTCTTCCTGCGCGGCAGCCAGGAAGAGATGTGGCACCGGCTTCTGCAGATCCAGTTCGCGGTCAATCCGAAGCAGGTCCTGAAATGGATGCTGGACCACGGCATCGAATCGACCATCGCGGCCTACGGCTCGACGGCGGCCGAGGGCCTGTTCGCGGCCTCGAAGGGTGCCGTGGCGCTGACCGAATGGACCAGCCGCCTGCGCGCCGCCATGCGGGTGGCAGACGGCCATAACGCCCTGATGAGCGCGCTGCGCCGCGCCGCCTACACCGAGGACCAGACGCTGCTTTTCGTCAACGCCGGCGTCGACGTCTCGCGGCCCCTTTCCCAGCAGTTCGACAGCTTCTGGTGGGGCGCCACCTCCTTCGATGCCATCACCGCGCCCTTCAACAACTTCCGCCGCGTGGTGCGTGGCTTCGATTCGCGCCACCGCGGCGTCGTCATCGGCGAGACGACGGCCTCGGTGGACGGCGGCTGCGGCCGCGGCGGCCCGCTTCATGCCGTCTGCTTCGATGCGGCGGGCGACCCCGCCGAGACGCTGGAAGCCTAGGTCGCGGGCGCGCCCCGCTGGCCGAAGAGCCCCGTCCCACGGCCTCCGCCAGGAACCGTTTGGGCGGACGGCCGAATTGCGCTACTATCCGGCCGGGGTTTCTTCAAGAACAAAAAGCGTCTGACGAATGGCCGGAAAGAACGACCTGGATATCCAGGATCTCTATCGCCTCGCCCGGCAAAAATCGGTGGAAGGCAGAACCACGCTGGCAGCGACGGTGACCGATTTTTTTTCGTCGGAATCCAAGGTACTGACCCCCCGGGAACGTTCCCTCATGTTCGACATCCTCCATCGCATCATCCGCGATGTCGAGATGTCGGTCCGCAAGAAGGTCGGCGAGTACATCGCCACCACGCCGGACGCACCGGAAGAGCTAGTCAACCTGATCGCCAACGACACCATCGAGGTGGCCTACCCGGTCCTCATCAAGAGCCCGGTGCTCAGGGACAACGACCTCGTCGAGGTGATCCGCAACCGGACGCTGGAACACCAGCTGGCGATCGCCATCCGCCAGGACGTCAGCGAGGTGGTCTCCGACGCCCTGGTCGAGCACGGCAACGAAGGGGTCATCTGCACGCTGCTGAAGAACCCGAACGCCCGCGTCTCGAAGGCGACGATGGAAGCCCTGGTCGAGCAGTCCCGACGGATCGACACCTTCCGCGAACCTGTCCTCGGGCGGCGCGAACTGGGACCGGAGCTTGCCAAACGCATGTTCCTTTGGGTTTCCGCCGCCCTGCGCCAGGTCATCCTTCAGAAATTCGACATCGACGCCGATACCGTCGACGACCTCCTCGAAAAGGCGGTCTTCGAAGAGCTTCAGTCCGCCGAGGCGGATATCCGCAAACCCGAAAAGCGCGCCGAGCTGGCCGAAGCCCTGCTGGCCAGCCAGGAGGTCACGCCCAAGCTGCTGGTTTCCATCCTTGAGGAAGGCGAGGTCGCTTTGTTCGTATCGGTCTTTCGCAAAATGACGGACCTCAAGGAAAAGCTGGTCATGCGCATGCTCTTCGAGCCCGGCGGCGAGGGGCTGGCCATCGCCTGCCGGGCAGTCGGCCTGGAAAAGGTCATCTTCACGTCCATCTTCTCGCTGTCGCGCAAGGCGCGTCCGAACCTGCGCTCCACGGCGCAGCGCGACCTGCGCCGGACCCTCGGCCTCTACGACCAGATGAGCGGGGACGCCGCCCGCAAGGTGCTGCGGCTGTGGCAGCGCAATACGGGCTATCTGGCCGCCATCCGCGAACTCGAGATTTCCTCCCATGCGTAACGACGACGGCCTCAAAAGGGATGCCCGCGAGCCGTCGGCGGAAGCCGCCTTTTCCGGCGATCGCCCCACCATGGCGCCGGGCGACGCGCTGCGGCGGCTGGACGACATCACGCGCCTGGTGTCGGACTGGGTGTGGGAAACCGACGACACGCTCAAGCTCACCTATCTGTCGTTCCGCATTTTCGAGGTGCTGGGCTTCCATTCACTGGAACTGATGGGCCGCCGGCTGTCCGACCTTGGCACGTTCATGGCCGAGGACGGCACGCCGATCGGGATAAACTGGCAGACGCCGTTCCGCGACGTCGCCTTCGAGATGGCCGACCGCGACGGCAACCGCAAATACTTCCTGGTCAGCGGCCTGCCGGTCTATTCGACGGAAACCGGCGTTTTCACCGGCGTGCGGGGCACGGCGCGCGACATCACGCCGCGTCGCCGCGCGGAAATGGCGCTGCGCGACAGCGAGCAACGCCTGCTGGCCGTCATCGGCAACCTTCCGGTCGTCCTCTTCTCGCTGGACGCCGCCGGCGTGTTCACCCTCTGCGAGGGCAAGGAGCCGGAGGCGCTGGGCCTCAAGTCCGAGCAGGTCATCGGCAAAAGCGCCTTCGACATCTATGCCGGCTATCCCGGCCTCGTGGCCGACATCCGCCGTGCCCTGGCCGGTGAGGCGGTGGTTTCCCCCCTCCAGATCGACGACCGCTCCTTCGAATGCGCCTTTTCGCCGGTGCGCAACGACACCGCCGTCACCGGCGTCATCGGCGTCGCCATCAACATCACCAGGCGGGCGCGGGCCCAGAAGGAGTTGCACGAAAGCGAGGAGCGCTTCCGCAACCTGATCGAGGGCTCGCTGCTCGGCATCGTCATCCATCGGGCCGGCAAACCGATCTTCGCCAACCAGGCCTACGCCACCATCTTCGGCTACGACACGCCCGAGGAAATCCTGCGCCTGCCGCTGCTCGACCCCCTCTGTCACCTCGACGACAGGCAGCGCTTCGTTCGCTATCGCCTGGACCAGATGCAGGGACGCCCCTCTCCCGCCCGCTATGAATTCCAGGGCTGCCGGCGGGATGGCACGCGGATTCTGGTGGAAGCCCAGGTCAGGGTCGTCACCTGGAAAGGGAAGCCGGCGGTCCAGTCGACGATCATCGACGTCACCGAACACCGCCGCACGGTGGAGAACCTGCGCAAGCTGTCCCAGGCGGTGGAGCAAAGCCCGGCGTCGGTCATCATCACCGACACGACGGGGGCCATCGAATACGTCAACCCGAAGTTCGTCGAGGTGTCCGGATATGCGCTGGAAGACGTCAGCGGCAAAAACCCCCGTATCCTGAAATCGGGCAAAACGCCCGAGGACGTCTACGACGCGCTGTGGCAAACCATCACCGCCGGCCAGGAATGGCGGGGCGAGATGATGAACCGCAAGAAGAACGGCGATCTGTACTGGGAGTCGGTATCCATTTCGCCGATCAAGACGCAGAACGGCGCCATCACCCACTTCCTCGCCGTCAAAGAGGACATCAGCCTCCGCAAGGAATACGAAAAGCGCCTCATCCAGCAGGCCAACTTCGACGAGGTGACCGGACTGCCCAACCGCGTCCTCGCGCTGGACCGGCTGGAGCAGGCGCTGGCCCGCGGGCTGCGCCAGAACCACAAGGTCGGCCTGCTGTTCATCGACCTCGACCGTTTCAAGTACGTCAACGACACCCTGGGCCACCACACCGGAGACCACATCCTTAAGGAGGCGGGGGCCCGCATCCGCCACTGCCTGCGCGCCGCCGACACCGTGGCCCGGCTGGGCGGCGACGAATTCACGGTCATCGTCCCCGACCTTCAGGTGGGAATCGACGTCGAACCGGTGGCCCAGAAGATCCTGGAATCCTTCGGCCAGCCGTTCCACCTGGGCGGCCGCGAGATTTTCCTGACCCCCAGCATCGGCATCACCATCTGGCCCGACGACGGCGGCTTCCCCGACGAGCTGATGCGCAACGCCGATACCGCCATGTACCGGGCCAAGGAAATGGGCCGCAACAACTTCCGCTTCTTCACCCCGGAACTGAACGAGCGGGCGCTGGCGCGGGCGCGCATGGAGCATCAGATCCGCCACGCGCTGGAGCGCAACGAGTTCGACCTGCACTACCAGCCCCTGATCGACCTGGCGACGGGGCGGATCGTGCGCGCCGAGGCCCTGCTGAGATGGTGCAACCCCGAACTGGGCCAGGTCAGCCCCGATGAATTCATCCCGCTCGCCGAGGAGATCGGCCTGATCACGCCGATCGGCGAATGGGTGCTGCGCACCGCCTGCCGGCAGGCCATGGTGTGGCGCCGCGAGGGGCTGTGCCCGGAGCGCATATCGGTCAACGTCTCCAGCCGCCAGTTCCGGGGCCTTTCGCTCTTCGATACCGTGGTCGGCATCCTCGAGGAGACCGGCATGCCGCCCACCGGCCTCGAATTGGAAATCACCGAAAACCTGCTGATGGCCGACATTCCCGAGGTGGTCGACAGCCTGCGCCGGCTGGACGACCTCGGCATCAGCCTGTCGGTCGACGATTTCGGCACCGGCTATTCGTCATTGAGCTATCTCCGGCGCTTTCCGGTCAGCGTGCTCAAGATCGACAAGTCGTTCGTAAAGGACGTCGCCACCGATTCGGACAACGCCACCCTGGTCGAGGCCATCATCACCATGGGCCGCAGTCTCAAGCTGGAGGTGGTGGCCGAAGGGGTGGAAACCGGCGCGCAAATGGGCTTTTTGCGCCAGCGTGGCTGCGACTATGCCCAGGGCTATTACTACAGCCGGCCGGCCCCGACCGCCGATTTCCGGCGGCTGATGCAGGACTGGCGGCCATCGCCCCTGGTCGACGGCCTCGCGGAGAGCGACACCTGAGCGGCCACCGGCCGTTCCCGACCGCCCCGGTCGCCGCCTGCGGATTCCTGGACCGCGACGGCGGGCACCGACTTTACTGGGAACAATCGGGGCGCCCCGACGGCATGCCGGCGATTTTCCTGCATGGCGGCACCGGTGCCGGGTCGGCACCGGTGCATCGGCAGTTCTTCGACCCCGGCCACTACCGCATCGTCCTTTTCGACCAGCGCGGCGCCGGGCGCTCGACGCCCGCCGCCGGCATCGAGGCCAACACCACCTGGCATCTGGTCGACGACATGGAGGCCCTGCGCCGCCACCTGGGCATCGAGCGCTGGCTGGTGTTCGGGGGTTCCTGGGGCGCCACCCTGGCGCTGGCCTATGGCATCCGCCACCCGGAACGCTGCGCCGGCTTCGTACTGCGTGGCGTCTTCCTCGGGCGCGACGAGGAAGTCGAGTGGTTCCTTCACGGCATGGGCCGGTTCTTCCCCGAGGCCGGGCGGGCCTTCGCCGAGTTTCTGCCGGCGGCCGAACGGGGCGACCTGCTGGGGGCCTACCACGCGCGGCTGACCGACCCCGATCCCGACCGCCACCAGCCGGCGGCCCTGGCCTGGGCGGCCTACGAGACGGCGTGCTCGACCCTGCTGCCGGCGCCGGCCGGCGGCGTCCCGCTGGCGCTGAGCGGGGCGGCAGCGCTGTCGCTGGCCCGCCTCAGCGCGCACTATTTCCGCCACCGTCTGTTCCTCGCCGCCTCGCCCCTTCTCGAAAACCTGGCGGCGATCCGGCATCTGCCCGGCATCATCGTCCAAGGCCGCTACGACGTGGTCTGCCCCATCGCCACCGCCGAGGCCCTGCACCGCGCCTGGCCGGGCAGCGAACTGGTGGTGGTACCCGACGCCGGCCATTCGGCCTTCGAGCCGGGCATCCGCGCCGCCCTGGTGGCCGCCACCGAGCGCATGAAGCGCGTTGCCTGACCCAGGCAAGACGGATATTTCGCGCGGATAGGCTTGCAACGCCCGGCCCTTTCCGTAAGATGCTGGGCAAACAAGGGCGCTGTTGGGGGGCTTCAAGGTGCTGAGGGGAATCGTTGCGGCGGCCGTGGTGGCCGGCTGGGGATGGTTGGGGACCCCGACGGTTGTTCAGGCGGCCGACGATCCGGATTTCCTGTCCTTCGGCGCCGGCTATTTCGATTTCAACCGCCAAAAGGACGAGGGCGCCGAGTTTCGCCTCGAATACCGTTCCGACTACAAGCTCTGGCAACTCAAACCCTTCGTCGCCGCGGCCGGGGCGACCGGCGGCCACGGTTTCGTCGGGGTCGGCCTTTTGATGGACATCTACTTCGGCCGGCGCTTCGTGGTCACCCCCAGCTTCGCGCCGCACTTCTACTTCGGCGGCAACGACAAGCTCGACCTCGACTACCCGCTGGAATTCCGCTCGCAGGTGGAATTCGCCTACCGCTTCGACGACCGCTCGCGGCTGGGCCTGGCGGTATCGCACTATTCCAACGCCAGCCTCGGCGACAGCAACCCCGGCACCGAGTCGGTCACCCTCTACTACTCGGTGCCGTTCGCCACCCTTCTGGGCAAGTAAAGCCCGGCAAGCCGGTCCGCGACGGGGGTGACGCGCCCCCCCGCAGGTGTGTTATAAAATCCCCGCAGCGTCCCCGTAGCTCAGTAGGATAGAGCAACGGATTCCTAATCCGTAGGTCGTGAGTTCGAATCTCGCCGGGGACGCCAATTTTCTTGATCCAATCCATCCTCATGCCATAAGCCGCACTGCCGCCGCGCCGGTCACACCGGCGGCGGGTTCAGCCGTGCGAAGCCTTCCTGGCGCCGGTAGGGGGAGTAGGGATAGGGCGCCGTCACTTCGCTGGCGGCATCGAGCCGCGCCACCTGCTCGGGCGTCAGCGACCAGCCCACGGCGCCGAGGTTCTGGCGCAACTGCTCCTCGTTGCGGGCCCCGACGATGACGGAGGCGACGGTGGGCCGACGCAGCAGCCAGTTGAGGGCGATCTGCGGCACCGTTTTGCCCGTCTCCCTGGCGATTTCGTCGATCGCTTCGACAACGCCGAAGAGACGGTCGTCGTCGACCGGCGGGCCGAAGTCCGCGGTTTGATGCAGGCGACTGGTCTCGGGAAGCGGCTGGCCGCGGCGGACCTTGCCGGTCAGGCGGCCCCAGCCGAGCGGGCTCCACACCAGGGCGCCGACCCCCTGGTCGAGGCCGAGCGGCATCAGTTCCCACTCGTAGTCGCGGCCGATCAGCGAATAGTAGGCCTGATGCGCCACATAGCGCGGATAGCCGTACCTCTCGGCGACCGCCAGCGACTTCATCAACTGCCAGCCCGAAAAATTGGATACCCCGACGTAGCGGACCTTGCCGGCGCGCACCAGGGTATCGAGCGTCGAGAGCACCTCCTCGATCGGCGTGCCGGCGTCGAAGGCGTGAAGCTGCAAGAGGTCGATGTAGTCGGTTCCCAGCCGGCGCAGCGCCGCCTCGCAGGCCTTGATCAGGCGGGCGCGGGACGAGCCGGCATCGTTCGGCCCGTCGCCGGTCGGCAGGGTCGTCTTGGTGGAGAGGATCACCCGGTCGCGGCGGCCCTTGACGGCCGCGCCCAGCACCTCTTCCGAGGCGCCGTCGGAATAGACGTCGGCGGTGTCGAAGAGCGTGACGCCGGCCTCCAGGCAGATGTCCACCAGCCGGCGCGCCTCTGTTGCGTCGGTGTTGCCCCAGGCGGCGAACAGCGGCCCCCGGCCGGCGAAGGTGCCGGCCCCGAAACTCAGGGCCGGCACCTTCAGGCCCGAAGCGCCCAGGCGTCTGTATTCCATGATCGAACTCCCGTTGCGGCCGATTGAAACCCGAACCCTGAAGATGGAAATTCCCCCACCCCGATTCACGCGGTTTCCTGGGCCTGGAGGGACCATCCGCCGGCCCGGCTGCGTGCCATCGTCGATTGCCTTGAGCGATGCCGACCGGACCGCCCCCTTGGCGCGGCCGGAGGGTACCCGCATTTTCAATGCGGTTAATTTCGTTTGAACGGCTCTATTTTGTCTGCTAAGAACTGGAATTAACAAACTAACCGGTCGGGCATCAAGGGACCGGAGAACCGTACCGGGAACGTCTGCACCCTCTACGGACTCTAAAGCCGATATCCCTTGGGTCTTTCCGTCCTCGGAAAGGGCGCCGCCGGTGTGTGTGGGGCCTTCTGGAGCGAAGGGAATCGGGAGATGAGTCCAGCGACCGCGGGCGTTGCCGTCCAGGCCGACGTCGTGTCCTATGAAGAGGACGTCATCCGCAAATTCGTGATCGCCGCCACCTTCTGGGCGATCGTCGGCCTGCTGATGGGAGTGATCATCGCCCTTCAGCTGGCCTATCCCGTCCTCAACCCGCCGCTCGAATGGTTCACTTTCGGGCGCCTGCGGCCGGTCCACACCTCGGCGGTCATCTTCGCCTTCGGCGGCAACGTGCTGATCGGCACCTCGTTCTATTCGGTGCAGCGCACCTGCCGGGCCGGCCTGTTCGGCGGCCGCGACCTCGCCAATTTCGTGTTCTGGGGCTACCAGATGTTCATCGTGCTGGCCGCTTCCGGCTATGTGCTGGGCATCACCCAGAGCAAGGAATACGCCGAGCCCGAATGGTACGTCGACCTGTGGCTGACCATCGTCTGGGTGGCTTACCTGGTGGCCTTCGCCGGCACGCTGTTCAAGCGCCGCGAGCCGCACATCTACGTCTCCAACTGGTTCTTCCTGGCCTTCATCCTGACCATCGCCATGCTGCACATCGTCAACAACCTGGCGGTGCCGGTGTCGTGGACCGGGGCCAAGAGCTACATCGTCTGGGCCGGCGTTCAGGACGCCATGACCCAGTGGTGGTACGGCCACAACGCGGTCGGCTTTTTCCTGACCGCCGGCTTCCTCGGCCTGATGTACTACTTCATCCCCAAGCAGGCGGAACGCCCGGTCTATTCCTACCGCCTTTCCATCATCCATTTCTGGGCGCTGATCTTCCTCTACATCTGGGCCGGGCCGCATCATCTGCACTACACGTCGCTGCCCGACTGGGCGCAGACGCTGGGCATGACCTTCTCGGTGATGCTGTGGATGCCCTCCTGGGGCGGCATGATCAACGGCATCATGACGTTGTCGGGCGCCTGGCACAAACTGCGCACCGATCCGGTGCTGCGCTTCCTGGTGGTGTCGGTCGGCTTTTACGGCATGAGCACCTTCGAGGGGCCGCTGATGTCGATCAAGGCGGTCAATTCCTTGAGCCACTACACCGACTGGACCATCGGCCACGTCCATTCCGGGGCGCTGGGCTGGGTCGCCTTCGTCAGCTTTGGCGCCCTTTACTTTCTGACGCCGCGCCTGTGGAACCGCCCGCGGCTCTACAGTTTGCAGTTGGTCTCCTACCACTTCTGGATCTGCACCATCGGCATCGTCGTCTACATCTCGGCGATGTGGATCTCGGGCATCATGCAGGGGCTGATGTGGCGCTCCTACGACCACCTGGGTTTCCTGCAGTATTCGTTCCTCGAAACGGTCGACGCCATGCACCCCTACTACGTGATCCGCGCCTTCGGCGGCATCCTGTTCCTGCTGGGCTCGCTGATCATGGTCTACAACCTGTGGCGCACCGCCCAGGGCCGGCTTCGCAATGAGGCCGCCTTCGGCGAACTGCCCGGCGCCCCGGGCGTCGCCCCGGCCGCCGCCGAGTGAGGGAGAGGGCCATGAATCACAAGATGTTCGAGCGCAACGTCGTCATCCTGGCCATCGCCATCCTGATCACGGTGTCGATCGGCGGTCTGGTGCAGCTGGTCCCCCTCTATACCATGGAGGTGACCATCGAGAAGGTCGACGGCATGCGTCCCTATTCGCCGCTGGAACTGGCCGGGCGCAACATCTACGTCCGCGAGGGATGCTATCTGTGCCACAGCCAGCAGATCCGCCCCTTCCGCGACGAGGTGGAACGCTATGGCCACTACAGCCTGGCCGCCGAAAGCATGTACGACCACCCCTTCCAGTGGGGCTCCAAGCGCACCGGGCCAGACCTCGCCCGCGTCGGCGGTAAGTATTCCAACGAATGGCACGTCCAGCACCTGGCGGCGCCGCGCAGCCTGGTGCCGGAATCGGTAATGCCGGGCTATGCCTTCCTGGCCAGGAACGAACTGCATGCCGGCGACATCGCCGATCACATGAAGACGCTTCGTGTCGTCGGCGTGCCCTATGCCGACGAGCAGATCGCCAACGCCAAGGCCGACCTGGCGGCCCAGGCCGGCGCCGCCGCCGGCGACGTCGAGGGGCTGCAGGAGCGTTACGCCAAGGCGGCGTTGGGCGACTTCGACGGCAATCCCGCCCGCGTCACCGAGATGGACGCCGTGGTCGCCTATCTGCAGATGCTGGGCACGCTGGTCGACTTCACCACCTTCAAGCCCGAGTACGGGCGGCGTTAGGAGGGACGGCATGGACATCGTCGCGCTCTGGGACGCCGTCCGGCCATGGTGGCTGGTGTGGCTGGTGATCCTGTTCGGCGCCATCGTGTTCTGGGCCCTGCGGCCCCGAAACAAGCGGCGCTTCGAGGAAGACGCGGAGATTCCCTTCAGGGATGGAAGGAATGGAGGCTGAGCCATGGCGGATCGGGAAACGGACGTCCTGACCGGTACCGAAACGACCGGCCACGAATGGGACGGCATCAAGGAGTTGAACACCCCCCTGCCGAAGTGGTGGCTTTACACCTTCTATGCGACCATCGTGTGGGCCTTCGGCTATTTCGTGCTCTATCCGGCGTGGCCCTCCCTCGGTGGCTTCACCAAGGGCATGCTGGGCTATTCGTCGCGGGCCGAGATCGCCGAAACCATGGATCAGGTAACGGCCGGCCGCGCCGCCTGGGCGGAAAAGTTCGCCAACACCCCGGTGGAGGAGATCGTCGCTGACCGCGAGCTTCTCGACTTCGCCATGGCCGGCGGCAAGGCCATCTTCGCCGACAACTGCCAGCCCTGCCACGGCGCGTCGGGGTCAGGCGCCCTCAGCTATCCGGTGCTGGCCGACGACGACTGGCTGTGGGGCGGTGCCATCGAGACCATCTACGCGACGGTTCAGCACGGCATCCGCTCGGCGGACGGGGATACCCGCGTCTCCGAGATGCCGCGTTTCGGCGCCGATAACACCCTGACGCCCAAGGAGATCGCCACGGTGGCCGACTACGTGCTGTCGCTGTCGGGCACCGGAAAGGCGCCCGAGGAGGGCGCCACGCTGTTCGCCGACAACTGCGCCGCCTGCCACGCCGAGGACGGCAAGGGAATGGCCGAACTGGGCGCCCCCAACCTGACCGACGGCATCTGGCTTTACGGCGGCGGCAAAGCCGCCGTCGTCGCCCAGGTGACGGCCCCCCGCCACGGGGTGATGCCGGCCTGGGGCGGCCGGCTCAACGACGTGTCGATCAAGCAGGTGTCCATTTACGTCCATTCGCTGGGCGGCGGCCAGTAAGGCCGCCCGGCGGCGGAAGATGTTCGCATGACCGAAACCGCAATCCTTCCCTCGCGGGACAAGACGGCGAAAGCGGCGTCCACGGCATCGCCGCTCTACGCTGCCCACGAGTGGGTCTATTCGCGCAGCGTCAAGGGTCCGTTCCGCCGCCTCAAGTGGGCGGTGCTGGGCGTGCTGCTCGGCCTCTACTACCTGGGCCCGTGGCTGCGCTGGGATCGCGGTCCCGGCGCCCCCGACCAGGCGCTGCTCATCGACATGCCGGCCAGGCGCGCCTACTTATTCGCCATCGAGATCTGGCCGCAGGAAATCTATTACCTGACCGGCCTCTTGATCCTGGGCGCCATCGGCCTTTTCTTCGTCACCGCGCTGGCCGGCCGCGTGTGGTGCGGCTTCGCCTGTCCGCAGACGGTGTGGACCGACCTGTTCCTGTGGGCCGAACGGCTGATCGAGGGCGACCGTGCGGCCCGCATGCGCCTCGACGCCGCCCCCCTGTCGGTGGCGAAGGCGGCCAGGAAAGCGCTGAAGCACGGGGTCTGGCTGGTCATTTCGGTGGCCACCGGCGGCGCCTGGATCCTTTACTTCGAAGACGCCTTCACGGTGACGCCCCGTATCTTCGCCGGCGAGGCGTCGATGACCGTCTATTTCTTCATCGGCCTGTTCACCGCCACCACCTACCTGCTGGCCGGCTGGGCGCGCGAGCAGGTGTGCATCTACATGTGCCCGTGGCCGCGCTTCCAAAGCGCCATGTTCGACGAGCACTCGCTGATCGTCACCTACGAGGCGTGGCGCGGCGAGCCGCGCGGCCGGGCCCGGCTGGGCGACACCTTCGCGGGCCGCGGCCATTGCGTCGACTGCGGGCTGTGCCATCAGGTGTGCCCCACCGGCGTCGACATCCGCAAGGGCCAGCAGTTGGCCTGCATCGGCTGCGCGCTGTGCGTCGACGCCTGTCGGGGGGTGATGGACCGCTTTGGGTTGCCGCGCGGCCTGATCACCTATGACTCCATCGCCAACCAGGCGGCCCGCGCCGCCGGTTTGCCGCGGCACCTGCGGCTGGTGCGGCCGCGCACGCTCGCCTATGTCGCCGTCCTCTTGGCGGTGGCGGCGGTGATGGCGGCGGCCCTGACCACCCGCGCCCGCGTCGACGTCAGCGTCCTGCACGACCGCGCGCCGTTGTTCGTGCGCCTGTCGGACGGCGCCGTCAGCAACGGCTTCACCTACAAGATCCTCAACATGGAGCGCCAGCCCAAGACCTTCAGGCTGGAACTTGCCGGCGTCGCGGGCGCCCGCCTGAAGGTGGTCGGCGTCGCCGCCGACTGGGTCGAGGCGGTCGATCTGCCGGTGGCGGGCGACGACATCGGCACCTTCCGGGTGCTGGTGCGCGTCGAGCCCGACCGGCTGCACGGCCGCTCCACCGGCATGGTCTTCCGGCTGAAGGACCAGATCACCGGGCAGACGCACAACCACGAGGTCGCCTTTTCGGGGCCGGGAGCCGCGTCGTCGACGGCGGCGGGAGTTCCGTGATGGCCAGGGCCCGCGCCGACGGCTGGTGGTATCCCTGGATCTTCGTTGCCGCCATGGGCGTGGTGGTGCTGGTCAATGGCGCCCTGGTCGCCTTCGCCCTGGAGAGCTGGACCGGCCTGGAAACCGTAGGCCATTACGAAAAGGGCCTGGCCTACAACCGCGACCTGGCGGCCGCCCAGGCCCAGGCCGAGCGCGGTTGGCGATTCGCCTTCGCGCTCGACGGCATCGCCGGCACCGGCGACACCCGCACGGGCACGCTGTCGGCCACCTTTGCCGATCGCGACGGCACCCCGCTGACCGATCTCGAGGTACGGGCCGTCATCCGCCGGCCGATCGCCGAGGGATACGATCGGGAGGTGACGCTCGCCTCCGCCGGCCATGGCCGCTACGGCGCCCCCGCCGTCTTCCCCCTGCCCGGCCAGTGGGAGGTGCGCATCCACGCCTATCGGGGCGACACCGTCTTCCAGGAGAGCCGCCGGGTGAGCCTGCCATGAGCGGTCCCGTCCCGGCCGCCCGATGACCGCCTGCCGGCATTGCGGACTGGAGATCGCAGGCGGCTCCGGCGCGCCGGCCGGTTTCTGCTGCGCCGGCTGCGAGGCCGCCTACCACCTGGTTTCCGGGCTCGGCCTCGCGCGCTATTACGAGCGGCGCACCCTCGATCCGGCGGCCCGTCCGCTGCGCCCCGACGCCGCCGGCCCGCCGGTCGACTACGCCCGCCACGCCCATGTGGACGAAGACGGAACCTGCATCCTTCACCTGATGGTCGAAGGCCTGCATTGCGCCGCCTGCGTGTGGCTGATCGAATCGGTGCTGGCCGCCCAGCCGGGGGTGATCTCGGCGCGCGTCAACATGACGACGCGGCGCCTCGTGCT
The DNA here is from genome assembly GCF_026163695.1 of Shumkonia mesophila. NCBI lineage: Bacteria > Pseudomonadati > Pseudomonadota > Alphaproteobacteria > Rhodospirillales > Shumkoniaceae > Shumkonia > Shumkonia mesophila. The sequence continues at coordinate 281,157 of NZ_JAOTID010000001.1, forward strand.
CATCTGGCGGGGCGGGGCGGAGACGGCGGATTCCCTGATCGCGCCGGTCGGCCGGCTGGGCTACCGGCTGATGCCGTTCGCCCCCCATCTGCTCGACGCCGAAAGCCGCCTGCGCGAGCGTGAACTGCTGCGCGCCCTGGCGGTGGCCGGCTTTGCCGCCGGCAACGTCATGCTGCTGTCGGTGTCGGTGTGGGCCGGCCACTTTCAGGGCATGGGGCCGGCCACCCGCGATCTCCTGCATTGGCTGTCGGCGCTCGTCGCCCTGCCCGCCATCGCCTACGCGGGGCTGCCCTTCTTCCGCTCCGCCGTGGCCGCGCTGAGGTCCGGCCGCACCAACATGGACGTGCCCATCTCGCTGGCCGTCGTGCTGGCCGCCGGCATGAGCCTCGCCGACACCCTCGGCGGGCGCGAGCACGCCTACTTCGATTCGGCGGTGACGCTGCTGTTCTTCCTGCTGATCGGCCGCTACCTCGACCAGCGGGCCCGCGGCAAGGCGCGCTCGGCCGCCGAGCACCTGCTGGCGCTTTCCGCCACCGCCGTCACCATCATCGAGGCCTCGGGCACCCAGCGGGTGGTATCGCCGGCCCTGGTGGCACCGGGGGCGCGGGTCTTCGTCGCCGCCGGCGAGCGCATCGCCATCGACGGCCGCGTCGTCGAGGGTTCCGGCGACGTCGACGCCAGCCTGATCAACGGCGAGAGCCTGCCGGCGGCGGTGGCGCCGGGCAGCCCGGTGTTCGCCGGCACGCTGAACCTGACGGCGCCGCTGGTCCTGGAGGTCAGCGCCGTCGGCGAGGGCACCCTGCTGGCCGAGATCGTTCGCCTGGTCGAGGTCGCCGAACAGGGCCGGGCCCGCTACGTGACGCTGGCCGACCGCGTCGCCCGCTGGTACGCACCGACCGTCCATACGCTGGCCGCCCTCACCTTCCTGGGCTGGCTGACGGTGGGCGGCGTTCCGTGGCGGGACGCCCTGATCACCGCCATCGCCGTGCTTATCGTCACCTGCCCGTGCGCCCTCGGCCTGGCGGTGCCGGTGGTGCAGGTCATCACGTCGGGACGGCTGCTGCGCCGGGGCATCCTGGTCAAGTCCGGCACCGCGCTGGAGCGCCTGGCCGCCGTCGATACCGTCGTCTTCGACAAGACCGGCACCCTGACCGAGGGACGGATGGCGCCGGTCGACCTCGCGGCCATCGCGCCCGGGGACGTCGGCCTTGCCGCCTCGCTGGCGGCGGCGAGCCGCCATCCGCTGGCCCGCGCGCTTACCGCCACAGCACCGGCCGTGGCGGCGGCGCCGGGCGTGCGCGAAGAGGCCGGGCGGGGCCTGGCCCTGACGACCCCCGCCGGCGAAGTGCGCCTCGGCGGCCGCGACTGGTGCGGCGACGCCTCGGCGCCCGAGGACGGCCGGCCCGAGATGTGGCTGGCCCGCCCCGGCGCCGCCCCCGTCCGCTTCGCCTTCGCCGACCGCCCGCGCGCCGACGCGGGCCAGGTCGCCGCCGCCCTGCGGGAAAAGGGCTACGCTTTGGAAATCCTCTCCGGCGACCGGCCGGCGGCGGTGGCCGCCGTCGCCGCTGCCGTCGGCGTCACGGCCTGGCGGGCCGCCTGCACGCCGGCCGAAAAGACGGCGCGGCTGGCCGAGCTGGCGGCGGCGGGGTCCACCGTGCTGATGGTGGGAGACGGGCTCAACGACGCCCCGGCCCTGGCCTCGGCCCATGTTTCGCTGTCGCCGGCTTCCGCCGCCGACGTCGCCCAAACCGCCGCCGACGCCGTCTTCCAGGGCGACCGCCTGGGACCGGTTGCCGAGATCCTTGGCATGGCGAGACGGTCGCAGCGCGTCGTTTACCAAAACTTCGCGCTGGCCTTCGGCTATAATGTGTTGACGGTGCCACTGGCGGTGGCCGGCTGGGTGACCCCGCTGGTGGCCGCCGTGGCGATGTCGGCCTCGTCGGTGGCGGTGATCGCCAACGCCTTGCGGCTCAACCGCGGGAGTGCCTTGTGAGCACGCTGCTGATCCTGATTCCGGTTTCGCTGGCGTTCGGGCTGCTGGCCCTGGTGGCCTTCCTGTGGGCCCAGCGGTCCGGCCAGTTCGACGATCTGGACGGGGCGGCCAGCCGTATCCTTTTCGACGATGACGATCCGCCGTCCCCGGCGAAGAAGTCCGGGCCGGAGAAATAGGAGGGGGAAATGGATGCTTTCGCCCCGTTCGTGGAATTCCTGGGTGCCGGCCTCGGCCATTGCCGCGCCGTCATCGAGGACCAGGGGACGCTCTTGGGCAGCCTGTTCATCGCCGGCCTGGCCGGCGGCGCCAGCCATTGCATCGCCATGTGCGGCCCCTTCGTGCTGGCCCAGTCGGTGGCCCGCCTGGAGGCGCTGCCGGTCGCCGACATGCGCCAGTTCCACCGGCTTGCCGGGGCGGCGCTGGTGCCCTACCATCTGGGACGGCTGACCACTTACGTCGGATTGGGCGCGCTGGCCGCCGCCGTGGCCGGCAGCCTGATGACGGCGGCCGGCCTCAAGTGGCTGTCGGCCGTTCTGTTGGCCCTGGCCGCCGCACTGTTTCTGGGTTATGGCATCCGCCGGCTGGCTTCGCGGCTGCCGGGATCCTCGACCGGCGGCGAAGGGTGGTGGTCGCGCCACCTGGGCCGGCGGGTCAGGCCGCTGTTCGAGCGCCCGGTCGGAGTACGCGGCTATGGGCTGGGGGTGGCCCTGGGATTCCTGCCGTGCGGGCTGCTGTACGGGGCGTTGACGGCGGCGGCGGCAAGCGGTACCGCCCTGGGCGGGGCCATCGTCATGGGCGCCTTCGCGCTGGGCACGGTGCCGGCCCTGCTGGTGGTCGGCTTCGCCGGGCACGTGATCGGGCGCCGCTGGCAGCCCCTGATGGTGCGGGCGACGCCGGCCTTGATGACGCTCAACGCGGCGCTGTTGGCGTTCATGGCCTGGCGGGCCGTCGCGTGATCGAACGATTGCACCCTTGGGAGACGAGAACGCGATGAAGACACCGCTCGCCCGCATCGGAATCGTGCTCGCCGTCATCGTCCTCATCGCCGTCGCCGGGCTGGCCGGCCGGCACTATTGGGGTTTGATCACCAGCGCGCCGGAAAGCGGCGCCGCCGCCATCGGCGGCCCGTTCACCCTGATCGACGAGAGCGGCCGCACCGTTACCGAGGCCGATTTCCGGGGCCAGCCGCTGCTTGTCTATTTCGGCTACACCTACTGCCCCGACGTCTGCCCGACGACGCTCACCGCCATCGCCGAGGCCCTCGACCTGCTGGGCGACAAGGGACACGACATCGCGGTCCTGTTCATCACCGTCGATCCCGAGCGCGACCGCCCGGAAAACCTGGGAGAGTATGTCAGGGTCTTCCACCCGCAGATCGTCGGGCTGACCGGCAGCCCCGAGCAGGTGGCGGCGGCGGCCCGCGCCTATCGCGTCTATTATGCAAAGGCCGCCCAGGACCCCGACGATCCCGAGGAATATGCGATGGACCACAGCGCCTACACCTACCTGATGGGGCGGGACGGCAAGTTCCTGACCCATTTCCCTCACGGCGTTTCGGCCAAGGACATGGCCGAGCGGATCGCCAAGCTGCTGTAGGCCCCGAATCCGGCCAACCTTGCGAAAACGGGGACAGGCGTTTATCCTTCGCTCAGCCTATAGGTGCGGCACCAGGGCCGGCCGCGATCGTTCTTAGGGATAAGAAGCCGTCGCCATGGGCATGCCCGAACCAATCGTCTATGTCGTCGACGATGACCCCGCCGTGCGAGACTCGTTGCGCTGGCTTTTGTCGTCGGTCGATCTCAAGGTCGAGACTTTTGCCTCCGCCCCCGACTTCCTTGCCGCCTACCGGCCCGACCAGCTCGGCTGCATCCTGGTCGACGTCCGCATGCCCGGCATGAGCGGGCTGGAATTGCAGGAGGAACTGACGGCGCGCGCGACCACGCTGCCGGTCATCATCATCACCGGCCACAGCGACGTGCAGATGGCCGTGCGGGCGATGAAGTCCGGCGCCTTCGACTTCATCGAAAAGCCGTTCAACGACCAGGCTCTCCTCGATCTTGTCCAGAAGGCCATCGAGGAAAACGAGACGATGGTTCGCGTGCGCCTGGAATACGACGAGATCCGCGAACGCTTCGACCTGCTGTCGCCCCGCGAAAGACAGGTCCTGGAACAGATCGTCGCCGGCGAACCCAACAAGCGCATCGCCTATCATCTGGGGTTGAGCGAGAAGACGGTGGAGGCGCATCGCGCCAAGGTCATGGAGAAGACTCGGGCCGGCTCGTTGGCCGATCTCATCAAGATGGCGACGCTGCTGGAGGCCGCTAAGGGGAATCCCTAATGTCGCCATGGTTTTTCCCAAGTTTCCCGGCTACCTTGTGCGTTTCATAGTGATGGCGGGCGACATCCTGACGATTTCGTCCAGGACGGTTTTTGGGAAACTTTTGGAAAGCGGTTCCTCCGGTGTCACCAGCAGGGCCTACCGTCTATATCGTGGATGACGACAACGCGGTTCGCCACTCGCTGGAATGGCTGCTCGCCGGCGACGACTTCGCCATCCGTACCTTCGCCTCGGCCCACGAATTTCTCGCGGCCTTCGACCCCGGCCATCCGGGGTGCCTGGTCGTCGACGTCCGCATGCCCGGCATGACCGGGTTCGAATTGCAGCGGGAACTGGCGGCCCGTTCCATCGACCTTCCGGTCATCATCATCACCGGCCACAGCGACCGCCAGATGGCGCTCAAGGCCAAGCGCGCCGGCGCGATGGATTTCCTGGAAAAACCGTTGGATGACCGGGTCCTGGTGAAGCTTATCCACAAGGCACTGGGGCGCGAGGAACCGGCGACGTCCGAAACCGAGTCCTGATTTCCGATTCTCGCGCCTTTCCATCGGCTCCTATTTTCTGTAGTCCTGATAGGACGCCGCGGCATCGAGGAAAAGGCGAACGCCCATGGCCAGCATTCTTGTCGTCGACGACGAAGACTTGGTGCGCTTCTCGGTCCGCCAGATGCTCGAGGACGAGGGCCACACCGTCAAGGAAGCGGCCGACGGCGTCGAAGGCATCGCCCAGCTTCAAAGCTGCGCCTTCGACCTGATGATCACCGACATCGTCATGCCCCGCAAGGAGGGCATGGAAACCATCGCCGAGGCCAAGCAGATGCAGCCCGATCTGCGCGTCATCGCCATCTCGGGCGGCGGCCCGGTCGGGCAGTTCCACTACCTCGAACTGGCCAAGCAGTTCGGCGCCGACGCCGTGCTGGCCAAGCCCTTCAAAAAGCAGGAACTGATCGCCGTCGTCGACGCCCTGGTGAAGCGGCCCTAGCCGATGCCGTTCAAGGGGCGAGTTCGGTCGCCGCCACCGACACGATGCTGCCCCATTCCCTGAGGAAAACCGACCCTTTGACCGTGCGCTGCACCAGGACGTTGCGGCGGTCGACGTCGTCGACCTTGCGACGCACCATCTCGAACTGGCCGAGCCGGTCCAGCGCCCGGGTGATCGCCGGCTTGGAGACATTGAGCGTGGCGGCCAGCCCGCGTACCGTATGCGGCGGCGACGTCAGATAGACGGTCAGCAGCACCGCCATCTGCCGCGCCGAAAGGTCCGGCGCCTCGCGCCGCACGCCGGCCAGCACCGCCCGGCGCCACAGGTCGAGGGCCTGCATATCGGAAAGCGGAAACGTCATGGCCTCCCCCCAATTCGTTCCGGAACCGTATCATTCTTAGCGGCGCCCCCGCCGGGAGGCAACAACAATCGGCGCGATGCGGCCTAGCCGAACCGTTCGGCCAGCAGGCCATAGGCGGCGCGCAGGCCCATCGCCTCGCCGCCCTCTGGCCGCCCGGGCCGCCCTTCGCTGTTCCAGGCCATGAGGTCGAGGTGGGCCCACGGGATCGACGGCTCGACGAACTCGGCCAGGAAGAGGGCCGCCGTGATGGCCCCGGCGTAGGGGGTGTCGGGGGCGTTCGAGAGGTCGGCCACTTTGCCGTCGATCAGCCGGCGGTACGGCGCGAAGAGCGGCAGCCGCCACAGCGGATCGTCGGTGTCGCGGGCCTGGCGAAGCAGGCTGTCGGCCAGGCCGTCGTCGTTGCAAAAAAGGGCCGGCAGGTCGGGGCCGAGGGCCACCCGGGCGGCCCCGGTCAGGGTGGCGAAATCGAGGATCAGCGCCGGCTTCTCGGAGGCCGCCTCGGCCAGCGCGTCGGCCAGCACGAGGCGCCCTTCGGCGTCGGTGTTGGCGACCTCGGCGGTCAGCCCCTTGCGGGTGCGGATGACGTCGTGCGGGCGCAGCGCCTGCCCCGACACGCTGTTCTCCACCGCCGGGACGAGGACGCGCAGGCGGACCGGCAGGCCGGCGTCCATCACCGCCGCGGCGAGGCCCAGCACGTGGGCGGCGCCCCCCATGTCCTTCTTCATCCATTTCATGCCCGAGGCCGGCTTGAGGTCGAGGCCGCCGGTATCGAAGCACACCCCCTTGCCGACCAGCGTCACCTTGGGCGCCGCTGCATCCCCCCACGTGATGTCGATCAGGCGGGGCAAGCGCGGACTGCCCTGGCCGACCGCGTGGATGGCCGGATAGCCGGCGGTGAGGAGGTCGTCGCCGATGATTTCGCGGAAATCGGCGCCGCCGCCGGCCGCCACCTGGGCGGCGGCCTCGGCCAATTCGGCCGGCCCGAGGTCGAGGGCCGGCAGATTGATGAGGTCGCGCACCAGCCGGGTGGCGCCGGCCAGCCGGGCGACGCGGCCGCGGTCGCATCCGGCCGGCCATTCGAGAGTGGCGAAGCCGCGCCCGGCCTTCTGCTTGTAGCGGCGGAATTCGTAAGTACCGAGCGCCCAGCCCAGCGCCGCGACTTCGGGAGCTACCGCTTCCGGCCCATCGCCGGCCAGGCGGTAAGTGCCCTTGGGCAGGCGGGCCGCGGCGCCGGCCCAGCCCCACAGCGGCCGCTCGGCGTCGAGCCCGACCAGCGTCATCGCCAGGCACCCGTCGTCGCCGGGCACGGCCAGCAGGCTGCCCGGCTCGGCATCGAATCCGGCGGCCTCGATCCAGGCCGCCTGCGCCTCGGGTTGGGTGGCCAGCCAGGGGTCGAGCGTTTTGGCCGTCACCGCCACCAGGGGCACCGCGTTCTTATCGCCGCCGTCCGCCAGATACTGGGTCACCGATCGATCTCCTGCTTCGCCGCGGGCCGGCCTTGATCCGCCGGCCCTCTTTTGTCCTTATAGCGAAACACAGGCGGAAGGAGGAATGAAGATGGCAAATTGCGTGCTGGTGATCGGCAACAAGAACTATTCGTCGTGGAGTTTAAGGGCCTGGCTCGCGCTCAAGCGGACGGGAATCGACTTCCAGGAAATCCTCGTCCCCCTCATGCGGCCGGAAACGAAGGCCGCCATCCTCGCCCATTCGCCGTCGGGCAAGGTGCCGCTGTTGCGCCTGGGCGACGATCAGGTGTGGGATTCGCTTTCCATCGCCGAAACCCTGGCCGAGCGCTTCCCGGCGGCCGGCCTGTGGCCGGCCGCCGCGACGGCCCGCGCCACGGCCCGCTCGGTGTCGGCCGAAATGCACGCCGGTTTCATGGCCCTGCGCCGCGCCCTGCCGATGAACCTGCGCGCCCACCTTCCCGGCCGGCCGCGGGCCGCCGACGCGGAGGCCGACATCGCCCGCGTCCAGGACATCTGGACCTCCTGCCGGACCCGATTCGGCGCCGCCGGGCCCTTCCTGTTCGGCGGCTTCACCATCGCGGACGCCTTCTACGCCCCCGTCGTCGGGCGCTTCCGCACCTATGACGTGGCGCTGACGGACGTCTGCCAGGCGTACGCCGACGCCGTCTGGCAAACCCCCGACATGCAGGCCTGGGTGGCCGCCGCCGTCGCCGAGGGTCAAAGAATCGCCGAATACGAGGCTTAAGTCTGGAAAATCCCGGCGTCCTTCCCATATTCAGGCACGTTCAACCATGGGAGGAAGCCGGCGCATGAACAGAGGGATTTTCCTGGCCTTGGCCATCGTCGTCGCCGGCCTCGGCGGCGGCGCCCTGGCGGCCGACATGAAAGCCGGTCCCATCGTGGTTTCCGATGCCTGGGCGCGCGCCTCGGTGACGCCGGCCATGAAGACCGGCGCCGCCTTCGCCGTGCTGGCCAACCAGGGGGCCGAGATGGACCGACTGGTGGCCGCCGAATCGCCGGTCGCCGAGCGGGTCGAACTGCACACCCACGCCATGGACGGCGGCGTCATGAAGATGCGCCGGGTGGACGCCATCGAGGTCCATCCCGGCACCCCCACCGTGCTGCAACCGGGCGGCCTGCACGTCATGTTCATCGGGCTGCGCGCACCCCTGAAGGAAGGCTCGGCGATCCCGCTGACGCTGATCTTCGAGAAGGCCGGCCGCATCGAGGTTTCCACCGACGTGCTGGCCCCCGGCGCCATGGGCAAAGGCCCGCAGGCGCCCATGCCGGGCATGGGGCACAAACCGGCCGGCTGAACCGGCCCCCCTCCCTGCCCTCCCCCACGAAAGGGAGGGAAGAAAAGCAAGGCGTCGGCGTGGCTCCCTCCCCCTTGATCGAGTTTCGGGGACACCATACTTAATTCACCGCTCTGCGCGCTGGAAACGAAGCGGCTTCCTGCGAATTAAGTATGGTGTCCCCGAAACTATCCTTACGTGCGCGGCCGGCTGTGGACGTGGGGGGTCTTGATGTCGCTGCCCGTTCCGTGAGCGTGGCGGCCGATCTTCACGTCGGCCGGCACGATGTGCAGGTTGCCGTGCCTGACGCCGCGCTCGGCGATCACCCCGTTGCCGAAACTTTTCACCGCCTCGGTCGGACCCTGCACGATCATGGCTTCCAGGCAGGTGTCGTGATCGAGATGGACGTGCAGGGTAGACAGGTTGAGGTCGTGATGGTCGTGTTGCGCCTGGGTGAGGCGGCGGGCCAGTTCGCGCTCGTGATGGTCGTAGATGTAGCTCAGGCAGCCGACGCAGAAGGCGGCGTCGCCGCTGGCGATGCGCTCGCCCTCAAGCTTGCCGCGCACCAGGTCGCGGAAGGCCTCCGAGCGGTTCTCATAGCCGTTGCGCTTCATGTAGGCGTCGAACTGCGCCAGCAGGTCCCCGTCCACCGTGATCGTGATGCGTTCCATGGCCAGCCCCGTTGCCGTTGCGGGCCCGATTGTAACCGGGGCGGCCGGCCGGCGCAGGAAAAAAGAGAGCGGCCCGATGGGGCCGCCCTCCATGGGCTTGCGCTATCCGGCCACGACCCTAGACGACGGTGTCGGCCAGCACGACGTTGCCGTCGCTATCCACCGTCAGGTCCGTCGACGCGACGTTCTGGATGATGGCGATGGCCTCGCCCTGGTAAGAAACCTGGGTGTTGCCGCCACCCAAATCGGTGAAGATCTCGTCCGGATCGGCATCGCTCAGGATCTCGCTGAAATCGAGGACGTCGCCCTCGCCGAAATCGGTGATGGTGTCGACGCCGGTGTCGTCCGCCATCAAGGAGAAGATATCGTTCCCGTCGCCGCCGGTGAGGACGTCGTCGCCGGCGCCACCGGTGAGAATGTCGTTCCCGGCACCACCCAGAAGCGTGTCGTTGCCGCCCTCGCCGATCAGCACATCGGCGCCGTCGCCGCCGGCGAGGATGTTGTCCAGGTCGTTGCCGGTGGCCGTAAAGTCGGCCGCGCCCTGCAGGGTGACGTTTTGGATGCCGGCGCCGAGTTGCAGGCTGAAGCCGGTGGCCCCAGCTTCGCCCGCGACGATGATTCCCTCGGTGTCGATCACTACGGCCTCGCCACCATAATCGCCCGCCAGCACGTGAACGGAACCGCCAGCCACCACGGCGTCGACGCCGGCCTGGACCGTGCCAAGCGGCGTCAGTTCGCTGCCCTGGCTGGTCGTCGAGCCGGCGTCATCCACCGTCACTTCGGTGCGGTTAGACGCCGTGTAGGTCTGGTCCTGGACGGCCCACCCGTCGTTGTCGTCGCTGAGCGCGAGAAGGGTCTGCTGCCAATCGGCTGTCGGCTCGGTGCCGGTGGGATTGGCGACGGTCGCGGTCCCGCTCCCCGTCCACAGGCCGTTCAGGTGAAGGTTGAGGCCCCATTCGTTGCCGTAGGTCCCTTCTGCGTTGTCCTCGATGGCGATGCCAGAACCGTCGGTGTATTGGATCGAAATGGCGCTCTTGGTGTTGTCAATGAGGTTGCCGGCAACGCTGCCCGTGTTGCCGATGCCGTTGATCAGGATGCCGTTGCGGACGTTCTCGATCGTATTGTTCTCGATCGTGAAGTCCTCGACACCGAAGAGAACCACGATGCCGCGCGTGATCTGCGACCCCCAGGCGTAGTCGACATAGGACTGATCCGCCGGCCCCTCGATGGTGAGGCCGCTGACCGTCACGTTGTCGGCACCGATGGTGATTGCGTTGATCCGCGAGGTGCCGTCTACCGTGATGACCGCGCCTTCGCCGCCGAGCAGGGTCACCCCCGCCGTGTCGATGACCACAGTTTCGGCGTAGGTGCCGGCAGCGACGTACACGGTGTCGCCGGACTCGGCCGCATCGATGGCCGATTGGATAGTGGTATACTGGCTGCCGGCGCCGACGATCAGCACCTCGCTGCCGTCCTCGAACGACAGCGTCTCGATGCCACTCAGCGTGTCGGTGCTGCCGTCGCCCGCGGTGTACGTCAGCGTCACGTTGCCGTCGGCGTCGACCCCCAGCGTGTAGTCCGCCAGGCTGCCGGCGTAGGTGACAGTGTCGTCGCCGGCGCCGCCGTCGAAGGCGTTGTCGGCGGCGGCGGCGATAAAGGTGTCGTCGTGGGCGGAACCGGTCACGTTTTCGATGCCGGTCAGCGTGTCGCCCTCGGCGTCGCCGCCGCTGCCGATGCCCCCGGCAAGATCGATCATGACGCCCGCCGACGAAGCGGAATAGTCCGCCGTATCGGTGCCCGTGCCGCCGTCAAGCCGGTCCGCCCCGGCGCCGCCGTCGAGCAAATCGTCGCCGATTCCCCCGACCAGGGTGTCGTCGCCGGCGCCGCCGTACAGTTTGTCATTGCCCGCTTCGCCATCAAGCGTGTCGTTGCTGACCTCGTCGGCCAGCGGGTTGCCCGGCTTGTCGGCCCCGTAGAGTTCGTCGTCGCCGCCGCCGCCGTAGAGCGTGTCGTCGCCGTCCTTGCCTATCAGCCGCTCGTTGGCGTCGGTACCGCGGATGGTCGTGGCGACGCTGTCCTGCTGATGGACCTCGCCCTGCAACTCGGCGACGATGCCGTCCGTCGCCGGATAAGCGATGTTGTAGCCCGTGGAGTCGACGGCGGCGTCCTCGCTGCCGTCGATGTTGAACACCGGCCCCCAGGCGGTCACGACTTCCGAAAGATCGAGGCCGGCGATGGCAAGGCCGTCGATCTCGCCATAGTTGTAGATGGCGACCGCGTTCTTGTGGTAGGCGCCCTCGACGGTCACGTCGGTGAAGGTGATCGTGCCGATGTCCGGCGACTCGCCGCCGGCGTCGAGGCCGGCGTTAGAAATGCCGGTTATTTCGATGCCGTAGTCGGCCTGGTTGGCGAGCGCGGTGCCCTCCGTCGCGCCGATCAGCGAAACGTTGGCGAAGGAGGCGTCGCCGGTGAAATTGTAGAGCTTTATCTGGGCGGAGCCGTTGAGGTTGGTCTGATAGCCGTTGCCGTCGAACGTGCTGTCGGTGACCACCAGGTTGGCGACGGAATCCTGATCGGTGCGCAGGCCGTACTGCGCATTGTCCTGGACCGTCACGTCGTCGAGCGTCAGCGTGCCGACGTTGACGCCCGCGCTGACCTGGATGCCGCACGCGCCGTCAGCGAGGGTGAGGCCGATGATCGTCACGTCGCCGCCGTCGAGGTCGCCGCTGATGGTGATGCCGTTGCCGCTGACGGGGTCGACGATCACCTCGGCGCCGTCCGCCGCCCGCAAGGTGACGGCCTTGGTCACGGACAGGGATTCGGCATAGGTGCCCGCGGCGATCACGATGGTATCGCCGGCCTCGGCCGCGTCGATGGCCGACTGGATGGTCGCATACTCGCCGCCGGCGCCGACAGTCAGCACGCGGCCGGCGGCGCCGGAATCCGGCTCCGGCGTCTCGACCGCGCTTTTGGAGTCGCTTTTGGTGTCGCTTTCGGTATCGCCACTGCCGGCATTATCGGCACCGGCGCCGTCCGACTGGTCGCCGCCCGTCTCCGGGCGCTCCACGATGGCTTGCAGCGGATCTTCCCCCTCGTCCTCCTCCAGCCGTTCGACGTCGGAGGAATTCTGGAACGCCGTGGAGTTTCCCGGAGACAGAACCGACTCCCGGGACGCTTCCTGGGAAGGTTCCGCCTCGCCGGCCGGCTGGATCGGCACCTCGCCGAGGTGGGAAGCGTCGATGATCGCCGCAACCTGACCGGTCGCAGCGTCGACCACGGTAAGTGTGGTTTCGCCGTCGCCGAGGTAGAGGGCCATGTTCTCGAAGACGATGGGCTGGGCAGCCCCACCGTCCGGTACGATCCAGACGTCGCCGCCATGGATCTCGACGTGAACCTGCTGGCCCTCCGGGGTAACGATCCTGATCTCGTCGCCGGCCTGAATGGCCGGAAGCTGGGTACCCTGAACGAGCTCGAGCTCGATCACCTCGCCCGACGCGCGTTCGATTCTCAGTTTAAGCACGATGTCCTCCCTCGGCGCCGGAATTTTCCAGCCAAGGCCCATCCGCTTCCCTGAGTGCGCGCCGACTAATTCTCCTGTAATGGTGGAAATGATGCGGCCTTACGGATTTCTAACCCCCCAAATCCGGAGGCGGCACCATTTATACGATTGCACTTACAGCGGTATCATCTTCTCCGGACTCGGACGGTTCCCTCCTTGAAATTGCCTCCGGCGGTTGGACCGCCGTGTTGGCAGCCTAACCAAGACGACGCGCCGACATCAATCGTTTTTGCGTTAATTTAGGTAATTTTGATTGGACGGTGCGGCCGCCCCCAAAAGAGAAGGCGGCCCGATGGGAGCCGCCCTCCGATGATTCGTATGGTCGAACTGTGGCTTTAGACGGCGGAGTCGGCCAGCACCACGTTGCCGCTGTCGTCCACCGTGAGCGAGTCCCGCGCGGTGTCCTGGACGATGGCGAGGACCTCGCCCTGATACGAGATCTGCGCGTTGCCGGCCCCGTCGTTCTCGAAGATCAGCTCATGCGCGTCACTCAGGATGTCGCTGAAATCGAGGCTGTCGCCCTCTTCGAAGTCGGTAACGGTGTCGATGCCGCTGTCATCGGCCATGAAGGCGAAGACATCGTCCCCGGCGCCGCCGGTGAAGGTGTCGTTGCCGTCGCCGCCGATGAAGATGTCGTCGCCATCGCCGCCGGAGAGGATGTTGTCCAACGCGTTGCCGGTAGCCGTGAAGTCGGCGGCACCCAGTAGTGTAACGTTCGCGATGCCGGCGCCGAGTTCAACGTTGATGCCGGTGGCCAAGGCGTCGCCGTCGATGGTGATCCCTTCGGAGCGGATCACCACGTCCTCGGCGCTGTAGTCGCCGGCCTGCACGTGGACGTGACCGCCGGCGACAACCGCGTCGACGCCGTCCTGCAGCGAGTCCAGCGGAACCCGCGGATGGCCAAGCCCGTTGCCACGGGTCACCGGCTCCCCGGTGGTGGGGCCGAGCGTGTTGTCGGCACCGGCCAGGACCTCGACATGGGAGCGATTGGCGAAATCGGACGCCAGATCGTGTTCTTCGGTGCCGACAGCGTACTGGTTGGTGATGTCGCCGTTCATGCCGTAGCGGCGGTCGACGATGGTCATGTCGTTGTTGGCCGCCGACAGTTCCATCATCTCCTGGCCGTAGTCCGTCGTGCTCTCGAACGGCGAGATGAAGTAGGCGCCGTCCTGGGTGCCGGCCAGATAGGTGACGTCCCATTCGTTGCCGACGGTGCCGAAGGAATTGTCGTCCAGATCGATGCCGTCGGAGCGGATGAGGAAGGCACCCCGGGTGTTGTAGATGTCGTTGCCGGAAACGTCGGCCGTGTTGTTCCCTTCGAAGGTCACGCCGGTGCGGACGTCATAGATGGTGTTGTCGCTCAGCGTCAGATCCTGGACGTTCTTGTTGACGAAGACGCCGTAGATGTAGCCCTGGGTCGCAAAATCGAGGTCGGTGAAGGCGGCGCTCAGTGGTCCGACGACTTCGAAGCCCGAGATGGCGACGCCGTTGGCGGCGACGGTGAAGGCGACGGTACGGTCGGCGAACACTGTCGTCTCCGGCAGGGTAACCTCGATCTTCGCACCGTCCAGGCCGGTGATCGTCAGGTTGGCCTTGTTGACCAGCAACTGCTCGTCGTAGGTGCCGGCCTCGACGACGATGGTGTCGCCGGGTTGGGCGGCGTCGATGGCCGCCTGGATCGACATGCCGTCCAGCACGCGGAAGCCGTCGGCGAACTTCAGGACCTCGACGTTGGAAAGCGTGTCGGTGCCGTCGGTGGCGTTGACGAGGGTGCCGGAGACGACGCCGTTGGTGACCGTCAGGGCGTCGGTGCCGTAATCCGCGCTGTCGCCGGAGAACACGGCGGTGTCGCTGCCGTCGCCGCCGGCCAGCGTGTCGTCCCCGCCGCCGCCGACCAGGACGTCGTCGCCGGCGCCGCCGGTGAGGGTGTTGGCCAAGGCATTGCCGGTGACCGAGACATCGGCCTCGCCAAGCAGCGTGACGCCGGTGATGCCGTCGGCAAGCGTGAGGGTGACACCGTTGGCTCCGGCATCGCCGGTGACGGTGAGCCCTTGGGTATGGACCACGCCGTCTTCGCCGCTGTAATCGCCGGCGTTCACGTGAACCTCGCCGCCGGCAACCACCGCGTCGAGGCCGACCTGAAGGGTGACCGGCGTCAGCGCGCTGCCCTGACTGGTCGTCGAGCCGGTGTCATCCACCGTCACGTGGGTGCGGTTGGCCGAGGTGTAGGCCTGGTCCTGGACCGACCAATCGTCGTTGGCGTCGCTGTTGTTGAGGAGAGCCTGCTGCCAGTCCGCCGTCGGGGCGGCCGAGATCGGCGTCGCGTTGGACACGATCGCGCCATCCACCATGTGGCCGTTGAGGTGGATGTTCAGGCCCCACTCGTTGCCGTAGGTCCCCTCGACATTGCCGGAAATCGCGATGCCGGCGCCGTCGGTGTACTGAATCGAGATGCCGCTCTTGGTGTTGTCGATGGTGTTGTCGGTGACGGTGCTGTTGGCGTTGCGGCCGTCGATCAGGATGCCGTTGCGGACGTCCTGGATGACGTTGTCGGTGATCGTGAAGTCGTCGGCGCCATTGCGTACCACGATGCCGCGGGTGATTTCCGATCCCCAAGCGTAGGTGAGATAGGAGACGCCATCGGGCACCGGCCCCTGGATGGTGAGGCCGCTGACCGTCACGTCGTCGGCGTTGATGGTGACCGCATCGATGCGGGTAGTGCCGTTGACGGTGAGGACCGCGTCGGCGCTGCTGGTGAGCGTCAGCCCGGCCTTGTCGAGGGTGACCACCTGCTCGTAGATGCCGGCCGCGAGGTCGACCGTTCCGTCCGTGCCGGCCAGATCCACCGCGTCCTTGAGATCGGTGCCGACACCGACCTTCACCGTGTTGAAGGAGGTGGCGAGGGTCGTGACCACGGCGCCGGCATAGAGGCCAAGCGCGTCCCCGCCAGCGTCGATGGTGAAGGTGTTGTGGTCAAGGGAGTTGGCGCCGGCCTTGACGCCAAGCCCTTCGTCCTCCGCGGTAACGATGTTCCAACTGACCGTGTTGCCGGTGTTCTGCAGGCTGATGCCGTATTCGGCGGTGACCGTGTTCCCGGTGATGGTGGCGTTACCCGCCGCGTACTGCGTCGTCGTCTGGATGCCGGTCAGCACGTCGCTGATGGTGTTGTGTTCGACCGTAACATTCTGGCCGGAGATGGAGATGCCGACAGAAACGCCGGCATCGGCCCCCGGTCCCTCGATAGTGAAGCCCTCCAACACGGTCCCATCCGCCCGTAGATCGAGGATGCGACCATTCGAGGGAACACTGCTGCCATCAATCGTCGCCCCCTCGGGAGCGATGATGGTGAGGTTCGCCGGGCCGCCGAAGGAGGTCGCGAACGGCGCGTAGGGGCCCGTGCCCGGGGCGACGACGATGGTGTCGCCCTCGCCGGCCGCGTTGATGGCGTCCTGGATGGTGGCGTAGGCCGACGGATCGGCCGAGTTGACGATCAGCAGGGTCGTCGAGCCGTCGGCGAATTTCAGGGTTTCGACGTCGATCAGCGTGTCGGTGCCGTCGTTGCCGTTCGTGGTGTTGGTGTCGGTGACCGTGACGTGGCCGTCGGCGTCGAGGCCCAGGGTGTAGTCCGCCCGGTCGCCGGCAAAGACGGCGGAATCGGCGGTGCCGTCGCCACCATTGAGGGTGTCGTCGCCGGTGCCGCCGCTCAGGCGGTCATCGCCGGCGTTGCCGATGAGCGTATCGTCTCCGGCCGCCCCGAACAGATAATCGGCGCTGTCGTCGCCGGTGAGGGTATCGATCCCGGGGCCGCTGACGAGTGACGTGCCAGCGGTCGCTTCGAGCAAGTCGCCAAACGCCGTCGCATCCGTTTGGCTATCGAAGAAGAAGGTGAACTCGCCGCCCTCGGGGCGGAACTCGCTGTTGGTGACGGCGTAGCCGTAGCCGTCCGGCAGGGTCAGGTTGGTGACCTCGTAGACGTTGCCGGTCAACTGGATATAGATCGGCGACGCCCCGTTGGTGGCCGCCGACTCCGTGGCCGAGAAGCTGCCGGTGAAAGTGATGCCGTCCGAACCGCCGGCGTAGTAAGTGCCGTCGGTATAGATGGCGACGCCGCCCCACGGATTGGCGATCGTCTCGAGGTCGTTGACGATGATGTTGCTGCTGTCGGTCAGCGTGAGACCGTTGCCGGAGGCCGTGCCGGTGCCGTCGACCGTGATGTTCGACAGTGTGGAGTCGTGGACGCCGTTGAGGTCGATCTGCGTCTTGTACGATTCCGCGACCGTCAGGTTCTGGAGGGTGATGTCGCTGATGGCGTCGGCGGTGCCGTTCGGCGACACCTTGAGGCCGTAGCTGCTGGCGCCGGCGGTTGCGGGGCCGTTCAGGGTGAAGTCCGACAGCGTGGCGCCGCTGGCGGTGAGCAGGATGCCGTAACCGGAGACAGCGTTGGCGTCGATAATGACGCCGTCCTCGCTCTCGCCCAAAAGGGTGACGTCCTTGTTGACGTTGAGCGTGGCAGTCAGCGTGTAGGTGCCGGCGCCAATGAAGATGGTGTCGCCGGCGGAAGCCGCGTCGATGGCGGCCTGGATGGTGGTGTAGCCCGAGCCGCCGACCAGCAGGACCTTGCCGGTCGAGCCAGCGAAGGACAGCGCCTCCACGCCGGTGAGCGTGTCTGTGCCGTCGGTGCCGGTCACCGTGAAGGTGCCGTCGCTATCGTTGAGCGCGATAGTGTAGTCGCCGAACGCGCCGGAGAAGCCGGCCACATCGGCACCCGCGCCGCCGTCCAGCGTGTCGTTGCCGGCGCCGCCGGTCAGCATGTTGGCGCCGGCGCCGCCGGTCAACGTGTCGTTATGCGCGGAGCCGACCAGGTTTTCGATGTCGGAGAGGGTGTCGCCACTGGCGTCGCCAGAGCTCACCTGCGCGGTCGACAGGCCGAGATCAACCGTCACGCCCTCCGCCGAGCCGGCGTAGCTCGCGGTGTCGTTGCCGTCGCCGCCGTCGAGGATATCGGCGCCCGCGCCGCCGATGAGGGTATCGTCGCCCGCCCCGCCCCACAACTCGTCGACGCCTTCCGACCCGCTGAAGGTCACGGCGCCGCTGCCGTTTGCCACCAAGGCAACGTTGGTGTCGTTGTCGGTATAGACATTATCCTGATGGCTTAGCGGCGTGGTGAAGGTTCCGTCCTGCACCAGCGCGTACATGGTGGAGGAGATTTCGTTGCCGTTGGCGACCGGCGAGTCGGTATTGATGAAGACCACGCCGTAGCTGGGAAGGTCGGTGCCAGTGATGGTGTTGCCGTTGACCGCCACCTCGGAGCCCGCGTTGTAGGCGAGCACGGCGCTGCCCAGGCCGTTCGACACCGGACCGGTGACGCCAAGGCCGGAGATGATATTGTTGGCGATCGTACCGTCGGTGCCGGCCTGGTTGCCGGCGCTGCCGATCTGGATGCCGTTCTGGGCCTGGACGCCCGGGCCGGCGCCGATGATCTCGTTGTCGTGGATATCAACGGTGAGGGTCGGGCCGGCGGCGAAAATGGCCGACTTCTGGAAGTTGTCGATCAGCGAGTTTTCCACCGTCAGCGTGTGCCCTTCGGCCCCGGCGTGGCTGTTGGCCACGATGGAATGGTTGCGCTGGTTGCCGGACGCCGTGGCGCCGGCGATCTCGTCCACCTCGGTGACGTGCACGTCGTTGACGTCGAGGTCGGAATTCAGCGCATAGATGCCGACAAACTGTCCCGTCGAGACGGCGCCCTGGGCGTTGCCGTCGACGGTCAGCCCGGTGATCGTCACATTGGCGTCGTTGGTGATGCCGATGATCGCGTGGCTGGAAACGTTGCGCGCGGTATCGACGATGTTGATCAAGAGGTCGGCCACATCGGGCGACAGCAGGATGGTCTGGCCCTGCCCGGCGCCTTGGATCGTGATGTCCTTGCCGTCGATGGTCAGCTGTTCCTGATAGGTCCCCGCCGCGACGAAAATGGTGTCGCCGTCGGAGGCCGCGTCGATGGCCGCCTGGATGGTGGCGTAGGCGCTGTCGGCGCCGACGATCAGCACCCGGCCGCCGTCGGCGAAGGCCAGCGTTTCGACGCCGCTGACGGTGTCGACCCCGGCGTTGCCGTCGGCGGCGTTGATGTCGGTCACCGTCAGGTGGCCGGCGCCGTCGTCGGCGATGGTGTAGTCCGCGCGT